>NZ_CP054011.1:1628480-1954177 GCF_013267595.1 Prevotella melaninogenica
TTCTGTCACTATCTATAAGCTTATAAACACCTAATTTACAATTAGTTAATACTAATTGTTAAAATGACAGCAACCGAAATATAAACTTATTGTATAGATATGTGGCATATTCAGAGGAGCTTATAAGCGCATGAAATCCACTTAGAAGGGATATTCCTTATCGCATCTTGTCTGTCTTTATGACTTGACATAGCCGCTACTCCTACATTGTAAAGACAGACAAGCTACTCAATAAGAAAATAAAATATGTTTAGGCACTCATGACTGATTTGGGATTAAGCGATTAACAATGAAAAACAAGAGTTTTTATTTTGTCCTTTAAGGAATTTACTTTATATTTGCAGAATAAACAGAAAAATAAAAACCGAATGTCATTTACAAAACATTGTAACGAGATTTTCAATCAGGCAATCCGTGATTATCATATTACGGACAACGTAGATACGCCGATTAACAACCCTTACGACAGAGATTCCATTGAAAACCGTCTCTATCTGAAATGCTGGATTGACACAGTACAGTGGCACTTCGAGGACCTTATCCGCGACCCACATATCAACCCAGACGAAGGAATGAGTCTCAAGCATCGTATTGACCGCTCTAACCAGGACCGTACAGACCTTGTTGAGCAGATTGACTCGTATTTCCGTCAGCTCTACTCTGACGTGACTCCACTCCCAGAAGCGACTATCAACACCGAGAGTCCAGCATGGGCAGTTGACCGTCTGTCTATCCTTGCATTGAAGATTTATCACATGAAGGAGCAGACTGAGCGCAAGGATGCTTCAGCTGAGCACATTAAGAAATGTAAGTCTAAGCTGAATATCCTCCTCGAACAACAGAAGGACCTCAGTCTTGCCATCGACCAATTGCTCGATGACATTGAACATGGCCGTAAGTACATGAAGGTTTATCGTCAGATGAAAATGTACAACGACCCTGCTACCAATCCGATTCTTTACAACAAGAAATAATATGATGCCCCTCCCACTCTGCATAGGGAGGGGTGTAATTACTCGCTCAGAGTAAACATCAATGCGCTTTATTAGTTATTGAATAAGCATATCTTATTGCTTATCTTTATCAATCATAACCTTTTTCCTCTATTCTTTATCCTGCTTATTCATTTCTGTTAGCCTATGAAAACCCCACATATTCTTATCATCCGATTCTCTGCTATGGGCGACATTGCTATGACAGTTCCCATCGTTTATTCGTTTGCAAAGCAGTATCCAGATGTGAGAATAAGTGTGCTTTCTCGTCCTTTTGCACAGCCATTCTTTCAGCATTTAACACCAAATGTCGACTTTATGGCTGCCGATTTGAAAGAAGAATATAAAGGTTTTAGAGGACTTAACGCACTTTACCGTCGGTTGGTAGCAAAGCAATTTACAGCTGTAGCCGATTTCCATAACGTGCTTCGAACCCGTTTCCTTCGCTTACGTTTCCTTCTCGATGGCAAATCTGTGGCACATATCAATAAGCATAAGCAAGGAAAGAAGCTACTCTGTCGGGAAGAAAATAAGGTTTTCATACAGCAGCCTACCTCTTTTCAAAACTATGCTGACGTACTCGAAGCATTAGGCTATCCTATTAAACCTGAATTTACGAGTATCTTCCCAGCTGAAGGTGGCGACTTACAGCTTCTCCCTAATATAATAGGTGTAAAGCAACCATCGGAACGATGGATAGGTATAGCACCATTTGCAGCCCATGCAGGTAAGATGTATCCACAGGAAAAGATGGAACTTGTGGTGCGAAAACTTACTGAGAAACATCCTTCTTGGCGTATCTTCCTCTTTGGTGGTGGTAAACAAGAAATAGAAGTATTGAACCAATGGGCAGCACAATATCCACAATGTCTCTGCGTTGCTAACGTCCTTAAAGGACTCGAAAAGGAACTCATCCTTATGAGTCATCTCGACACTATGGTCTCAATGGATAGTGCTAACATGCACCTTGCTTCCCTCACTGGTACACGCGTGGTAAGTGTATGGGGCGCAACCCACCCTTATTGTGGCTTTATGGGTTGGCAACAGAAGGAAGAAGATGCTGTTCAAATCAATACACTCTCTTGTCGTCCTTGCTCTGTCTTTGGTAACAAACCCTGCCATCGGGGTGACTTCGCTTGTATGAATAATATTCTTCCAGAAGAGATTATTCAGCGTATTGAAGAGGGATTGCTGTAGGAATAGAATATAGAAAGATTTTAAAGAATAAAGATATAAAACTTCAACACCATAAAAGTATGAAACAAACTGCACTCTTCTTCGTCTTTCTTCTTACCCTCCTATCCTCCTGTTGTAATAAGACTTGTCAAAAATCAACAGACAATAATCCATTAGACAGTCTTGTTCTTGTTGACACCACAGAGATGAAATCAGCCTTTTTGGGATGTATTCATCGTTTTATTAAGCAATATCCTAAGGATAGTACGTTTATTCTTAAATGTGGATATGGATATGAAGACCACGGTGTTTATACAAATGGGGTCTATATCAACAGTGACGTTTTTGTTATCCAACCAGCTTATTACGATATGTTTATGGGTGGAGAATGGTCTATTGATGATATGTATCCTTCACATTATTTCAAGATAGACAACCGTATCGTCTTCCTCTGCTCACGTTCAGATTCCTTTATGAAGCAGGAGAAATACCGGAAAGCCTACCATCAGATAGTGTCTGATAGTCTACGTGTACACTATGAGGATTTTGCTTTTATCCTTGTTGAACACAAAGACAATAAGGCTACATTGTTATCAAGTGACGAAATGAGAAAGCGAAAGATTAGTCCTATCAGTGGTTTTAGAACAGTTGTCAAGTTCAAAGCTCCAAAGCTTACGGATGAATCATCAAAAGATGAATAAGCTTATCAAGGAACAATAAGGGGTATTTTTTAGGTTCTTCCGTTAAATGCGTAGATTGTTAATAGAATGAGATTCATCCACATACATGGTATAATTACCTCCAATAAGATGGTTTTATAAAGGGGAATAAACTACATGATAAACGTAATAAGGTACAATGTCTTTCTGTATTCTACAAACAACTTATTCCCTTATTACGTGAAGTTTGTAAACTATTTTCGTGCAGTTCAAAACCAATACATGCTCTTTTGGCTTCTAAAAGACGCCCAATTAGCTTGCAAAAGGTGCCCTTTAAGACCCTTACTAACGCCCTTTTGAAGTCCAATTAAGCACCTTTCATCATACCGTTTTATAACTAATTGATTTACTGTTGGTTACAAAATTGCTTCTTATATGTGTTTTTGGCGTTAGTTATAGAAGATTACTTTGAAATTATGTAATGATTTTTCAAATCTTTATCTGCGTATTTTCGAAGTCTAAAAATAAATGATTTTCAATGAAAAAGGATGATAATCGGATAGAATGTTGACTGTCTTAGCCAAGTTTTTGTTTAATGAGTAGCTATGGTTCATACGCTAAAGCAATACGAAAAGCGTCCACATATTTAACGGAAGAGCCATTTTTTAATACAATTATAGCTTTAAAAAGCTATCAAGCGGCTTACTTTTCTCCTTACTTTATCTATCTTTATTCTTCTAATCATTGTCTTTAGCGATATTATGTTTATGAGAATAAGTCGCAATCAATAGACAATCGAAAATAAAGAAAAGATAACAAAAATAATAAATCAGGTTTTAGGAGAAAAGTGATAGGCATTTATTTCGTTTAATAAAACCATAAACTATAATTTTAAATACCAAAATAAGTGCTTTTTGTAAGCAATAAATAAAGATTTTGAACAGCTGAGAATATTTCAATTTTAAACAAAAAATAGCACTTAATTCTTTTCCATTTTGGATAACAATTAAAAGTTAGAAAGTTCTCAAAATATTCCGTTTTGGATAACTATCATATCATTTTTTTTTCTTAACTTTGTCCATACAAAAACCCGCTAAAAGGCGTAAGTTACTAATAATATGTTACTTATACGTAAATAAGTAAGTCTCAATAACGAATTGAAGTAGTACAAAATAGAAAACTTTATAAAAGAAGTAATGAATATAACAAAACGTAATGGAGAAGTAGAAGTCTATAATAACGAAAAGATTTCAATAGCCATTAAAAAGAGTTTTATCAGCACCGGAAAGGATATTTCAGACAGTGAGATAGCCGGAATGGTAAGCGAAGTAGAGCAGTTCATCAAAGAGAACCCTGAACTGCGCACTGTGGAGGATATCCAGAACCGTGTAGAGAAGTGTCTTATGGCACATGGTCATTACGATGAAGCGAAGAATTATATTCTCTTCCGCTATCAGCGTAATGAGCAGCGACAAGCTATTAATTACATTGTGTGGACTGCTGACGATCGTGAGCTGGCTGATGTATTGCACAGTGTAGCACGAGAATACCGAGAGCGTTCTTATAGTATGGTGACTCTTCAGGAGAAGTTCTCAAGTTTCACTAAGCCTGGTATGTCACAGAAAGACTCAATTGATGCACTTATCAAGGCTGCTGTAGAATTGACAACACCAGAGGCTCCAGCATGGGAGATGATTTCAGCACGTATTCTTTCTTATCGTTCTGAGAAGAAAATCACCCGTTTGGAGGAAGAGTTGGGACTCAAGACCTTCTATCGTAAGGTTAAATATATGACCGAAGAAGGACTTTATGGTGATTATATTCTTCAGAACTATAGTGAAGAAGAAATCAACGAGGCTGCTACTTTCATTGATCCTGAACGTAATAAACTCCTTAATTATTCAGGTCTTGATCTACTTCTAAAGCGTTATGTTATAAAGAATTACACTGGTAAAGTGATTGAACGTGTACAGGAAATGTTCCTTGGAATCGCACTTCATCTTGCTATGCCAGAGAAAGAAGACCGTCTTACATGGGTACGTCGCATCTATGACTTACTCAGTAAGTTGGAAGTAACGATGGCAACCCCTACCCTCTCTAATTCTCGTAAGTCAAGTCATCAGCTTTCAAGTTGCTTCATTGACACCGTACCAGATAGTTTGGATGGTATCTATCGTAGCTTGGACAACTTCTCACAGGTGAGCAAGTTTGGCGGTGGTATGGGTATGTACTTCGGTAAGGTACGTGCTACAGGTGGTAATATCCGTGGTTTTAAGGGCGTAGCAGGTGGTGTTATCCGTTGGATGAGACTTGTTAATGACACTGCTGTAGCTGTTGATCAGTTAGGTATGCGCCAAGGTGCTGTAGCCGTTTACTTAGATGTATGGCACAAAGACCTACCAGAATTCTTGCAACTTCGTACCAACAACGGTGACGATCGTATGAAGGCACACGACATCTTCCCAGCAATTTGCTATCCAGACTTATTCTGGAAGATGGCAGAAGAAGACCTGAATCAGAACTGGTCGCTCTTCTGTCCTAACGAGATTATGCGTATCAAGGGTTACTGTCTTGAGGATTGTTATGGCGAAGAGTGGGAACGTAAGTACCTTGATTGTGTGAATGATCAGCGTCTTTCACGTCGTGTTATTAGCATTAAGGATATTGTTAGATTGGTTCTTCGTTCTGCTGTTGAGACCGGAACACCATTTACATTCAACCGTGACACAGTAAACAGAGCTAATCCTAACGCTCATAAGGGAATGATTTACTGCTCTAATCTCTGTACTGAGATTGCTCAGAACATGGCTCCAATTGAGACAGTATCTAAGGAAGTAGAGACAAAGGATGGTGATACTGTTGTTGTTACAACTACTCGTCCAGGTGAGTTTGTAGTATGTAACTTGGCAAGTTTGTCACTTGGTAGACTTCCATTGGAGGATGAGGAAAAGATGAAAGAAAAGGTGGCAACCGTTGTTCGTGCACTCGACAACGTTATCAACCTTAACTTCTATCCTGTTCCTTATGCACAGCTTACCAACCAGCGTTATCGTTCAATTGGCTTGGGTATTAGTGGTTATCACCATGCTCTTGCTAAACGTCGCATCAAGTGGGAGAGTGAGGAGCATCTGCAGTTTATGGATAAGGTGTTCGAGACTATCAACCGAGCAGCTATTCTTGCCAGCTCAAACCTTGCTAAGGAGAAAGGAAGCTATCAGTTCTTTGAAGGAAGTGACTGGCAAACGGGTGCTTACTTTGATAAGCGTGGTTATGATAGTGCTGAATGGCAGGATGTTCGTAAGACAGTTGCCTTGCAGGGTATGCGCAATGCTTATCTTCTTGCAGTCGCACCAACCAGCAGTACAAGTATTATTGCAGGTACAACAGCCGGCTTAGACCCAATTATGAAGCGTTTCTTCTTAGAAGAGAAGAAAGGAAGTATGCTTCCACGTGTTGCTCCTGAGCTTTCAGATGAGACCTACTGGATGTATAAGAGTGCTTATCTTATCAACCAAAAATGGAGTGTTCGTGCTTCTGGTGTACGTCAGCGTCATATCGACCAGGCACAGAGTATGAACCTCTATATCACCAATGACTTCACAATGCGCCAGATTCTCGACCTTTACTTACTTGCTTGGAAAGAGGGTGTTAAGACTATCTACTATGTGCGTAGTAAGTCATTAGAGGTGGAAGAGTGTGAGAGCTGCTCATCATAATAATTCAGAATTCACAATTCATAATTCAGAATTATGATTACCTCTCTTGCTAAATATTAGAAGAATGATAGAGTAAATAAATAAGAAATAATGGACAATCAATTAAAACGTAATACCTTATTCAATCCTTCAGGCGATATAGAATTGCGCTTGAGACGAATGATTGGTGGCAATACTACTAATTTGAATGACTTCAATAATATGAAGTATTCATGGGTAAGTGACTGGTACAGACAGGCAATGAATAACTTTTGGATTCCAGAAGAAATCAATCTTTCACAAGACTTTAAGGACTATCCACGTCTTGAAAAGGCTGAACGTACAGCCTATGATAAAATTCTGAGCTTCCTTGTTTTCCTTGATTCGCTTCAGAGCAATAACCTCCCAACCCTTAGTGAGTATATCACTGCAAACGAGGTAAACCTATGTCTGCATATTCAGGCATTCCAAGAGTGTATCCATAGTCAGAGTTATAGCTACATGCTCGACACTATCTGTAGTCCTGAAGAGCGTAACGACATTCTTTATCAGTGGAAGACCGATGAGCACCTCTTGAACCGTAATAAGTTTATTGGCGACTGTTACAATGAGTTCCATGAGAAAAGAGATAAGTTCAGCTTGATGAAAACACTCATTGCTAACTTCATCCTTGAAGGTATTTACTTCTATAGCGGATTTATGTTCTTCTATAATCTCAGCCGAAATGGTAAGATGTCGGGTTCTGCACAGGAGATTCGCTATATCAACCGAGATGAGAATACGCATCTATGGTTGTTCCGTAGCATTATTCTTGAGCTGAAGAAAGAGGAGCCTGATATGTTTACTCCAGAGAAGATAAAGGTTTATGAGGATATGATGCGTGAGGGTGTACGTCAGGAGATAGCATGGGGTCAATACGTTATCGGCAACGATGTGCAGGGTCTTAACGCTCAGATGGTATCTGATTACATCCGTTATTTGGGTAATCTTCGCTGGTCTGGACTTGGCTTCGGTTTCCTCTATGACGACAACCAAAAGGAACCAGAGAACATGAAGTGGGTTGGTCAGTATTCAAATGCTAATATGGTAAAGACCGACTTCTTCGAAGCTAAGAGTACAGCTTATGCCAAGAGTACTGCATTAATTGATGACTTGTAAGTTTAATTCATAATTAATTCAGAATTCATAATTCACATTTCATAATTATGATTACCTATTTTGGCTGTTATGAAAGGGAAAATCCTAAATATAACATTAGCTATGAAGAGTAGTCTTAATTCATAATTGATAATTCACAATTCATAATTATGATTACTTATTTTGGGTGTTATGAAGGGAAAATCCTAAAGATAATAATACCTATGAATAGTAATTTTGATTCTGAATTGTGAATTTCTTTTTATCCAAAGTACGAACTATAACCATGAAAGACATCAACTATATTCTCTTTACTTTTGGTATTTTGTCTCTTCAATAATCATAAGTTGCTTTACAATTACCAATCTATTGCAACGTAATTAACACATAACACCATTAATGTTAACCCTCCGCACACTATGTGCGGAGCATCAACACAACGTTTAAAGATGACATATAGACTAATTAGAGCTATTATAATACATCGTAAAACACGAATGATTCCTTTATAAGGGAACATTTACTAAACAATATTTATACAGATATTGAACTAATAACTGTTGATAATTCTGTGGAAAACTATGTTGATAACTATTTTATAACTCTGTGGATATCCACACAAGAACAGAAGAAGAAGCTTCTATGTGGATATCCACAAGGTTATTAATGCAGTTTTAGAGAAGTTTTACACAACTTTCATATCAAAAAAGATATAAACTTATTATCTTTGCATCAATTGTGGATAATGTGGATAACTCATCATAATACCTGAATATCAAACGATAGAAATGAGGATAACTTGTTAATAAAGTAACCTCTAAGTTTGATAACTATTCTGGCAAGAAAATGGTTAAAAAGTTCTGCACTAATCCACAGCCTATCATACTAAAACATTCTTTTTTCTTTTAAAAGAGAAATAAAGAATAATATTAAAGTTGAACGGATAAAACGGAGAATATGAAAAAGTTGAAGATTTATATAGTTTGTCTCTTTGCGATGATTGCCGTCAGTGCCACCGCACAGTGTACATTCCGTAATACGGCTTTTAGCAGTGGAGAGTACCTTACCTACAACCTTTATTATAACTGGAAGTTTATTTGGGTAAAGGCAGGTACAGCTTCTTGGTACACAGTTTCCTCTACTTATAAGGGTATTCCGGCTTATCGTGCTTCGTTGACGACACGTGGTAATGGTAAGCTTGATGATTACTTTATATTACGAGACACATTACTTACTTATAATTCAAAGCAGATGGAGCCACTCTACTTCCGTAAGGGAGCAAGGGAAGGAAAGCGATATACGGTGGATGAGATATTCTATACTTATCCAAATGGTAGGTGTAAGCTACGCCAACATAGAATCAACAACGAAGGAAAACATCAATGGATGGAGAATACATACGATGATTGTTGTTTCGATATGATGAGTATCTTCCTTCGTGCACGTAGTTTCAATCCAGAGAACTGGAAGAAAGGTGAGGTGGTGAAGTTCCCTATCGTAGATGGAAACAGCCGCCATGCCGCTCGTATAGTTTATGGTGGTAAGGAGAATATCAAGGCCGACAATAATCATAAGTATCGTTGTTTGCGTCTCACCTATTATGAATATGAGGATGAGAAATGGCGCGAAATAGCTAATTTCTATGTAACGGACGACAGCAACCATATCCCTGTTCGTCTTGATATGAGTTTGAAGTTTGGTTCAGCAAAGGCTTTCCTTGTTTCTATGAAGGGAATTAATAGTCCGATTACATCAGAGATAAAATAGCAAAAAGTAAGGTAAGTTCTTATCTTATATATAAAGAATAAGGGCTTATAACGTACGATATAAAACTATTCCTTATACTTATAGGGGTATAACGTAACACAGGCGTTATGCCCCTATAATCGTATGATAGAGATAAGATTGACTTCATATGTATTCCACCTTATTTCCACTTCTTCTCGCTTATATCGAATTAATTATGTAATTTTGCAGAAAATAAGCAGCATACGATAAAGAGAAAGGAAACTTCCTTTGCGCTCGTTAGCTTTATTTTTGTACAAAAGAAATAAACGTTTATTTAAGATATGGCATTAAAATGTGGTATAGTAGGACTGCCAAACGTAGGTAAGTCTACACTTTTCAACTGCTTGAGCAGTGCCAAAGCACAAGCAGCTAATTTCCCTTTCTGTACGATTGAGCCGAACCTTGGCGTAATTACCGTTCCAGACGAGCGTTTGAATAAGCTCGCTGAGATTGTTCATCCGGGACGAATCGTACCTGCTACCTGTGAGATTGTCGACATCGCAGGACTTGTTAAGGGTGCTTCAAAGGGCGAAGGATTGGGCAACAAGTTCCTTGGTAATATCCGTGAGTGTGATGCTATCATTCATGTAATCCGCTGTTTCGAGGACGATAACGTGGTACGTGAGGGTGGTATGGCAGTCAACCCGATTGAAGATAAGGAGATTATCGATACAGAGTTGCAGCTCAAAGACCTTGAAACCATCGAGGCACAGCTTGCTAAACAGCAGAAAGTTGCTGCTGCAGGCAATAAAGATGCTAAGGTAATGGTATCTGTCTTGGAGGCTTATAAGGAAGTGTTAGAGCAGGGTAAGAATGCTCGTAGCGTTGAGTTTGAAAGTAAAGAAGAACAGCAAGCAGCGCACGACCTCTTCCTCCTGACAACAAAACCTGTACTTTACGTTTGCAATGTAGACGAATCAAGTGCGAAGACAGGTAATGAATACAGTCAGATGATTGAGAAGATTGCTGCTGAGGAAGGTGCTGAAGCAATGATCATCGCGGCTAAGACAGAGGAAGATATCGCTTCTTTGGAGAGTTATGAGGACAAGAAAATGTTCCTTGACGAGCTTGGATTGGAAGAGAGTGGTGTGAGCCGACTTATCAATAAAGCATATCATCTGCTCAATCTCCAGACCTTCATCACCGCTGGTGAGATGGAGGTAAAGGCATGGACCTTCCATAAAGGATGGAAAGCACCACAATGTGCGGGAGTTATCCATACCGACTTTGAGAAGGGATTCATCCGTGCAGAGGTCATCAAGTACGACGATTACATCAAATATGGTTCTGAGGCAGCTATTCGTGAGGCTGGTAAACTCGGTATCGAAGGTAAGGAGTACGTTGTACAAGACGGTGACATCATGCACTTTAGATTTAATGTATAGCCCCTATTTAACCCCTCTCTGCTCAGAGAGGGGATAATTATTGGTGCTATCTTCACTTTTAATAGCATAACTATGAACAATCTACTTTATATTGCATGGCAGCCAAGTGAAGTGATTTTCCAGCTTGGTTCCCTTCCTATTCGTTGGTATGGCATGTGCTGGCTGGTAGGTCTTGCTTTGGGATTCTTTATGATGCAGTGGCTTTTTAAGCGTCATAAATTTCCTCCATCACAGTTTGATCCACTCTTCCTCTATGTCTTCTTTGGCGTATTGCTTGGTGCCCGCTTGGGTCATTGTCTCTTTTATGAGCCAGAGGAGTTCCTCACTTCTTGGAAAGGAATCATGACTATCTTTATTCCTATTCGTGAAATGGCTGACGGTTCATGGAAGTATGTGGGTTATCAAGGACTTGCATCGCATGGTGGAGTGGCTGGATTACTGATTGCCCTCTTCCTTTATATTCGCAGGACGAAGATGAATACGTGGGTAGTACTTGACTTCTTCGGTATCGTATCAGGTATCACAGCTTGTTTTATTCGCCTTGGAAACCTGATGAATTCAGAGATTATTGGTAAGGTAACAGACGTTCCTTGGGCTTTTATCTTCTATAATGTAGACGATAAACCACGCCATCCAGGACAGCTCTATGAGGCAATAGCCTACTTAATTATCTTCCTTTTTATTTACTTCATATATAGGAAATATCCTAAGAAAGTGGGTACAGGACTTTATTTCGGACTCTGTCTTACACTTATCTTCACCTTCCGTTTCTTCATTGAATACACTAAGGAGATACAGGAAGCATTTGAGGCAGGTCTACCAATCGATATGGGACAGATATTAAGTATTCCTCTTATTGCCCTCGGTGTATGGTCAATTCTACGCTCAAGAGGAAAAGAAGGAAAACTAACATAACTCGCTTTCGACTACGAATTACGCTAATTGCACGAATATTCATTGATTAGGGATATTCGTGCAATTCGTTTTATGAATAGTAATTAGTTGAAGTTTGTAAACTATTTTTATGCGGTTCAAAACCAATACATACTCTTTTAGCTTCTAAAAGACGCCCTTTTGGCTTGCAAAAGGTGCTCTTTAAGACCCTTACTAACGCCCTTTTAAAGTCCAATTAAGCACCTTTTACTTTGCTGTTTTATAACTAATTGATTTCCTGTTGATTACAAACCTACTTTTTGTATGTGGTTTTATCGTCCTTTATAGATGTTTTACTCGAAATTATGTAATGATTTTTCAAACCATTATCTGCATATTTTCGAAGTCTTAAATGAAATGTTTTTCCTGAAACATTGTGGTCTAATGACCGATTTGGATTTAATGAGTAACTTCGGTTCTTCCGTTAAAGCGATACGAAAAGCGTCCACACATTTAACGGAAGAACCTTTTTCTTCCTTATAATTGTTTTATTTATTTGTAATTCTTCTTGTAACATCTTCTAAATACTGATAAAAAAGTGGAGCTGAAACATTGTTTATTTTTCCTTCTTTATATACGCTATTGCATATATACAATAAGTCATCAATGTTTCCATGTAGTTCCATAATCCTTCTTGTAAGATTATTTGTGGCAAACATACGCTTCATGAAAATGGCAGAAAGTTGAGCTGGTAGTTTATATACCCATAATTCATTTCTGTAGTATTTCATATTAATACCACGTGAAGCAGCTATTTTTGTTGTCTCACGAATAGTTTTAATTGTAGTTGCCAATAGCTTTAGAGAATTCATAAGTTTATGAACTGATGCTATACTGTCATTTATGTCTCCATTTTTACCTATGACAGAGATAACTGCAGCGTTGATAGCCATATGTATCCATATCCATTCCAACATGTCATAAGGTTTTTCAAGTTTGATGTTAGTGGACTTAAATAGATTAGAAATAGCCTCATAATTTGATATGGTTGTCTTATTTTTAGACTCTATCATGAAATGATCGAATAAACAACAATCAAGTTCAGCTTTAGTAGCAAGCTCTTCTTTTTTTATTTTTATGCAACCTCCAGCAACGGGAAAGCCTAAGATATAATCATATCCTTGCATAATTTTATCAAGATATTGCTTGTCATACCATAGATTACAGCATAAGAGTATTGTGCCTTTGAATGCTTCTTTTCGTAGTATCTCCATCACATTGGCAATCTTCCCTTGTGAGATACTTACGAAAATCATGTCATATTCTTTCTTTGAATGTGGATTTACTGTATATTCTTTTTTGACTTGAATACCCTTTGATGATTCTCTTCCATCTAATAATGTAACTTCAATATTGCTTATATATTCCTTATTACTTCCTTCCCGAATGTAATGTTCAACATTGTGTCCAGCCTCTTTAAACACAGAAGCATAAGTTGTTCCGATAACTCCTAATCCTATAATTAATATATCCATGTTTGTGTTTATTTTAGACAAAGGTAATTAATTATTTGGGCTTTCCTCCTTATTTTTGTAATTTTGTAAGTCTAAGGATAAAATAGAAACAGACTTAATAAGGAAGTAAAAGATATGGCAAAAGATGATAAGGGACTTACCCCGATGATGAAACAGTTCTTCTCAATGAAGGCACAACATCCTGGTGCATTGATGCTCTTTAGGTGTGGCGACTTCTATGAGACGTATGGTGAGGATGCTGTGGAGTCAGCAAGAATACTCGGTATTACCCTTACACGTCGTAACAATGGTGGTAACGGCGACTCGATAGAGATGGCTGGTTTCCCACATCATGCCCTTGATACTTATCTTCCTAAGCTTATTCGTGCTGGAAAGCGTGTGGCTATCTGCGACCAATTAGAAGATCCAAAGAAGAAACGCGAGGAAATCAAAGGCAAGAAGTGTCTGTCGGCTATGGACAAGATGGTGAAGCGTGGTATCACAGAACTTGTCACTCCAGGTGTAGCCATGAGCGATAACGTATTGAACTATAAGGAAAATAACTTCCTTGCTGCGGTACATTTCGGTAAAGGGTCATGTGGTGTCAGTTTCTTAGACATATCTACAGGAGAGTTCCTGACAGGTGAAGGCACCTTTGATTACGTCGAAAAACTATTGGGTAACTTCCAACCAAAGGAGGTACTCTTCGACCGTGCAAAGAAACAAGACTTTGAACGCTACTTTGGTACACGCCTTTGTACGTTCGAGATGGACGATTGGGTGTTTACTGATCAGACGGCTCGACAGAAGCTATTAAAGCATTTTGGAACAAAGAACTTAAAGGGTTTCGGTGTCGACCATCTGAATAATGGCGTCGTTGCAGCAGGTGCTATTCTGCAGTATTTAGAGATAACACAGCACACACAAATCAATCATATCACTTCTTTGGCACGTATCGAAGAAGATAAATACGTGCGTATGGACCGTTTTACCATCCGTTCTTTGGAGTTGATTGCCCCAATGAATGAGGATGGTTCATCGCTTTTGAATGTCATTGACAATACGATTACGCCAATGGGCGGACGTATGTTGCGCCGTTGGATGGTCTTCCCACTGAAAGATGAAAAGCCTATCAATGAGCGTTTAGACGTGGTTGATTATCTCTTCCGAGAGCCAGACTTCCGCGAATGTATCAATGAACAGTTCCATCGCATTGGCGACTTAGAGCGTATTATATCAAAGGTAGCTGTCGGTCGTGTGTCACCTCGTGAGGTAGTGCAGCTGAAGAATGCCCTTATGGCTATCCAACCCGTCAAGACAGCTTGCCTTTATGCAAAGAGCGATACGCTGAAGAGGATTGGAGAACAGCTGAACCTCTGTGAGTCTTTACGTGATAGAATAGAGAAAGAGATACAGCCTGACCCTCCACAGTTAGTCAATAAAGGTGACGTGATAGCCTTAGGTTTTAACCAAGAACTCGATGATTTGCGTTCTATTCGTGATAATGGAAAGCAGTATCTGTTAGAGATTCAAGAGAAGGAGATTGCTCAGACGGGTATTACTTCATTGAAGATAGGATTTAATAACGTGTTCGGCTATTACTTGGAGGTGCGTAATACCTTTAAAGATAAGGTGCCTGAGAATTGGATTCGTAAGCAAACATTAGCGCAGGCAGAGCGTTATATCACCCCTGAACTTAAAGAATACGAGGAGAAGATACTTGGTGCGGATGAGAAGATATTGGCTTTGGAGACTCAGCTTTATATGGAGTTGATACAGGATATGCAGGAGTTTATTCCGCAGATACAAATCAATGCAAATCTCATTGCTCATCTCGACTGTCTTCTTTCGTTTATGAAAGTATCGCAGTTGCAGCGTTATGTACGCCCAGTAGTGGACGATTCGGAGGTTATAGACATTAAACAGGGTCGCCATCCAGTGATTGAAACACAGTTACCGATAGGTGAACAATATGTGCCTAATGATGTATTGCTTGATACGGAACACCAACAGATCATGATGATTACGGGTCCGAATATGGCAGGTAAGTCTGCTTTGTTGCGTCAGACAGCCCTCATCGTATTGTTAGCACAGATAGGTTGCTTTGTTCCTGCTGAACGAGCACGCATCGGAATGGTGGATAAAATCTTCACACGTGTGGGTGCTTCGGATAACATTTCATTAGGAGAATCAACCTTTATGGTTGAGATGACGGAGGCTTCAAACATTCTTAATAACGTTACTTCACGCTCTTTAGTGCTCTTTGATGAGTTAGGACGTGGTACAAGTACCTACGATGGAATTAGCATTGCATGGGCGATTGTAGAGTATCTGCACGAACATTCGCGTGCACAAGCACGTACCCTCTTTGCTACACACTACCATGAATTGAACGAGATGGAGAAGAATTTCCCTCGTATCAAGAACTTCAACGTCTCTGTAAAGGAAGTGGATGGAAAGATAATCTTCGTTCGTAAGTTAGAGAAAGGTGGTAGTGAGCATTCCTTTGGTATTCATGTGGCAGAGATAGCGGGTATGCCTCGTTCTATTGTTAAGCGTGCAAACATTATACTTAAGGAGCTTGAGAAAGATAACTCACAGGTGGGTAGTGTCGGTAAGGCTGCCGTTGAGCGTCTTGATCAGAGCAGAGAAGGTGTTCAACTCTCCTTCTTCCAACTCGATGATCCCGTCCTCACACAGATTCGTGACGAAATCCTCGGTCTTGATGTCAATAACCTTACACCTGTTGAAGCCCTCAACAAGCTGAATGATATTAAGAAGATATTGAAAGGGTAAGGCTTAATCAATCTATCAAATACCTGCCAATTCTTGCAAGTTCTTCAAGAACTTGCAAGAATTGGTACTTTCAAATAATGGTTGAAAGATTAGGTTGATAAGAAGAAAAAGAGCATAAAAAAGACAAGGTAACAAAGTGAACAACTCAGTTTGTTCTTTTGTTACCTTGTCTTTTTATCATGTCATAGAAATAAGATTTTTGCTTTTTCTAATCCAACTTAGTTATTCTGATAATGCTCACAACTGTACAATACTGCGAAGTAGTATTAAGTTAATGTATATGCAAAAACATTTTTAATTCTATTTTGCTGTCACTTTTAACATTTAAGACTAATTGCTTATTTTCCAGATATATATGTGTTATATAATACTGACAGATGTGACAGGAAAAATGATTATAGTCTGCAAAGCTAAGAGTTATTTCTCATGCCGCTTAATGTTGTTGCTGTCTCATCCTTTGTGTGCTACTCTGTAGTTTTTACTTATTCTCTTTCCTACTTTGCGCGCTGTGATTCTGTATCACGGTTGTCATGATAGGTACGATGAACCTGTTTGCCACCAAATGACCATGTAGCACGAAGTCCGATATATCGAGAATGATTATCAAATTGGTTCGTGTTAGTATATTCTTGATAGAATATGGTATTTCGATTGATATTCTGATGGAAGGGATCGCTAATAGTAAGACTTATTTTCAAGCGGTCATTCAGGCAGCTGTATTTAAGACTCATCCGCAGGTAAGCATGAGGATCACTTTGAGTTTGTGCAAAATACTCTCGGAACCAGTGACGATAGCTAACCTCGCCAATGAGTGTCTTCTGATGGTTGAACATAAAAGAGAGTGAACCTTCAGCACGCTTACCCCATCCATGTATCTGTAACACGTCCGTTTGGTAATCGGAGTGAGAATCATAGTAATATACTTCTCCTCCTATGTTAAGGTTCAGCCATGTCAGGACATTGCGGTTATAATTAACATAGATACCTGTCTTTTCATGGCGCAATCCGTCATAAGGACCAGTTACCTGACTTCCATTTTCGAGGAATTGGGTTCTCCAGCCCATCTCTCCTTTGCCATGATTGTTGTAGAGAACGGCATAAAGTCCTTTTCCGTTACTATAATTTATCTCCACGTTGCGGGTGTAGGCAGCTGTGAGGTAAGGGTTTCCCGTCATGTAATCAGTGGTGGAGGTATAGATGCGGAAAGGATTGAGGTCATTGAAATTAGGTCGTTCTATTCCCCAATTAGCGGCAAGTGCCAGATTCTGATTATCTTTTAATTGCCAGTTGAGGTGCAGAGTGGGATAGAAACGTCCGTAATGACTACGACTGATCTGTCTTTGTGTAAGCTGGTTGCTTTCCGTCCATGTATGTTCGTAGCGTAATCCAGCTTGTAGCTGAAGTTTTTCTGTGAGTAGTTTCTTTGCTGATAAATAGGCAGCGAGGGTTCGTTCCTTATACAAGAATTCATTACTTTCATCTGCATTGTATCTCCACTGTCCGTTGGCAAGGTTCTCCAGCATCAGACTTGTCTTATTGCGGATGGCTGAGAAAGATGCCCCAGTCTCCATATAGAGATGCTTGAAGGGAAGGGAAAAATCAAGTTTTAAGGCATTTATCTTGTAATTTGCCTTGCTTTTATTGCGTAGTGATTCAGTCATTCCGTTTGTTACCGATACGTTCTCGCTTTGTGTGGGAGCATTGCTGTTGAAGAAATTATAGTTCACACTGACTGTCTTCTCCAATGAGTCGAGCTTGTATTCTGCATACAGTGTCGTACTTATGTTGTTGTTCCAGACAGCAGGGGAATGGGCTGTCGTAAATGTTGTGTCCCTGTTAATTGAGATAAACGTGTGATTGGTAGAGGTGTGATTGGCATAGAATGATGTCATAACACCCAGTTCCATGCGCTTGTTAGCATGATATTTCACGATGGCATCAGCATTATACGACGGCCAAGGGGATATGGTCCGCTTTCTTGTACTGCGCTGGTGCCCATCTTTGAAGTCATAGACAGAATATGAGTTGTTGATTACTTTATCCAAAGACATTCCCAGACCAGTGGACAGCTCAAATTTCCTGCTGGCATAGTTGAGGTTTATATCTTGGAAATACCTCCCACGGTACTGTCGTTGTATTTCCTCACTGATACTCCCACTCCACCCTTTTGACTGGTCACGTTTCATGACGATGTTTATGTATCCCGCATTGGCTTCTGCCTTATATTTTGCAGGTGGAATAGTTATCACCTCTATACGCTCAATATCTTCTGCCTTCAGGCTGCGGAGTTTTGCCTTTACAGCATCGGCAGTCATTTCAAGGATATGTCCATCAAGCATGATATGGGTAATGCCCTTACCTACGATGCTGACACTTTCGTCACTGACATTTAGCATTGGTACACGCCCCATCACTTCTATACCATTCATCCCCTTGGAGAAAGGGTCATTACTGACGAGATATTGCAGTCGGTCAACATCATTTTTAATAACCCGACGCATCCCTTTTACCGTCACAGACTTTAGTGTATATGGGTCAGTCTTCATACGGATAGTACCGATATTGCCGACATTAATCAGCTTATAGTAAGTAGCAAATCCAACGAAAGAAACCCGTAGTAAGACCTTCCGTTGACTACATGGTATGACAAAGTCTCCCCCGTTATTGGTCACTCCGCCATTGATGAAACTGGAATCCGATGGATTCAACAAAGCTACATTGGCAAACGGTACAGGCTGGTTGTGCTGATCAACAATGTGTCCGATGACCTTTGTAGGTACTTTTTGTGTACATTCTACGAAGATAAGGCTATCACTGACGGTCATGCGCATGGGATAGAAACCCAATACCTCCCGTATTGCTTCGGGGACGGTGCGGTTACGTAGGTTTACAGTGACTGTAAAATCCTCTAATTCATTATAAATGAAGTTGATTGTGTACCGCTGACTGGCATTGTCAATATCAGTCAGCACATGTGGTAGGGATGTCTTATTATAGTTTCTGGTAATATGCTGCGCCTGTACAACACAAGCAATCAGCAGCAGTATACCAAGAAAGAGATGCTTTCTCATAGTGTTTTAGTCTATGGTGATTGTACTGTCAGCCAAAGTTAGCTGTACTTTCTCAAACATGTTTAGTGTCTCTACTGCGTGTTCCACACTTTGGTCTCTGTTCCAAAGAAAGCGTAAACGCAGCTGTCCTGCTTCTGGGTTACGACAGACAGTCTTTGTCCCATAGTAATCTGATATTTCCTGGACAATGTCCTGTAACATAACATTATCAAACTGTTTGGGAGGAAGTATCTCCCCGACTTTCTTTTCTTTCAGCTTGCTGTATGTGACAGTTGTGCGTGTAGAGCCTTTTTCCTGTAATGTTTTTGTATGAGTCATATTGTTTGTGATTGCAACCTCTGAATCAGTTGCCAACCGTTTTTTACTACCTTTGACAATGCTAACCGCAGCTACGGCAATTCCCGATACAGTGAGAATACCGATGACTACTGCAGCTACCTGTCTGTAATAACGGTGTACAGGTTTGGAGGTAGATTTCTTTTCCATCAACTTGTGCCATTCCTCTTCTATGATTTCATCTGTCAGTTTATCGGAAGTCCGTCTATACTCGTATGCACTGGTAGTGTCTGATATAAGCTGATACGTTTGCCTCAACTCATCATCACGCAACAGTTCATTAAGCTGTTCATCAGTATATTGGTCAGGATGCTCCGTCATGTCAAGCAACCTTTCCATCTGTCCGTAATTATCTTTCTTCATTTCTGGTTAGGATTAAATTGTTCTTTCATCTTCTTAATTGCCTGTGCTAAGTGCTTGTATACGGCAGCTTCACTGATGCCAGTTTGTTCTGCAATGGCTTTATAAGATAGTCTCTGATCAAAGCGTAGACGGAAGACTGTGCGCGTCTGTGATGTCAGCTTACTATCTGCAAATGCCAATAATGCCATGTATCGATCAGTCTGGTGCTGTACGTGCGATAAGTCAGGTTCTGTTTCTGTTTCTGTTGTCAACAGCTTATTAACACGCTCTCTCAACTGTTTCTGTCTGATGATATCTAAACACTGATTGCGTACACTTACAAGCAGATAGCCACTTGTTCCTTTCTTAGGCAGGTGAGTATTGTCACGGAATAATCGTGCAAATACCTCACTCACGGCATCTTTTGCCTCATCAGAATCGTACAGCATTGCTACTGCCAGTCTGAACATTACACCGTAGTGCATTCGGAACAGGTGCTCAATGGTTTCTTCTTTTGACATAGATATCTATTCGTTTTTATCTGTTCTCATCTTTATAACGAATGAGGAAGGATTTTCCCAACCCCTTAATACAATAAATTGTCTTAAAAGTTGGAAAAGACCTTATTAATTGCTTGTTTTAAGCTCCTAAGCTTTTACTGAAAAACTCTTAAGTTTTTACTGAAAAGCTCTTAAGCTTTTACTAAAAAGCTCCAGACAACCCAGCGAATAAGTCCTATCGTACCCAACCGCTGGGTGTAAAATATCTATTTGTTGGGTATAACAATTCTTTAATTGCTACTATAGTTCATTGGGTTTAAGGGAAGAATAAAAGGTTTAAAAAACAGAGTAACATAGGAACAAGCAATAAGTTCTTATGTTACCCTGTACTTTGTTTATATGTTACTCTGTCTTTATTCTTCTTTACTCTGTCTCTTTTTTAAGTTCATCAATCTGTTGGATAATATCGGAATTAATGCGTTGCATACGAAGATATAACCATATACCGATGGCTACTCCGACGATTAAGCCAATACCACCGCCAACAATCATACCATGAAACATTGATGTATGGTCTCCTCCATTCGCAGCACCTGAACCATAGTATGTCTCGATAAAGAACCAAGGAGTCCATATAGTCATTATGATTGTGCCACATAAGAAGGACCTTTTGCGTAATTTCTTCATCCTTTGCATTTGTAAGGAAGCCGCTATGAGGTCGCCATTCAGGAACTCCTTCTTATTAACATGGTTGATATAAGCATCGAAACAAACAGTGAAAGTCATAACGAGTACGGTAAATCCGTAGAACCACCACGACGTGTTAAACAGTATCCGAACTTCATTGTAAGCGTAATAAGTAAATAGTAACACTAAGAATGACACCCATGTGTACTTCTTCATAAACGACATCTTATTGAGCATTGACTGTCTGATAAGTTTATCGTTGACGAGTGTTTGATTGTCAAGTTTATTCTTGAGGATGTCCAACTGCTGACGCATTTCCTCAAACTCTGTATGCTTTGTTTCCATTGTAGTTTTCTTTTTAATGTGATTGTTAAGCTTTGTAGGGTATTGGGCTAATTGGACCAATTGCCCTAATAGGGCTAATAAGACCAATAAGACTAATCCCATTCATTAATGGTTACTCCCCTACTCCTTTGTTGTTTCACTCGTTTTCTTCAGTTTCTCTTTGATTCTGAATAGTCTTACGGAGACATTCTTCGTACTGATACCGACGATTTCGCCAATCTCTTCATAGCTCATATTCTCCAACCAAAGGAGGATGATAGCTCGGTCGAAAGGACCTAACTGGCTGATACGACGGTTAAGTTGCTGTATCTGTCGGCTGTCATCATCACTATCCGTAAAGGGATTGATGTTCATCGTAAGTGGAATCGTTTTCCGTTTCCGTTTCTTTCGGTCACAAGAGATGCAAGTGTTGAGGCTGATACGATAGATCCACGTGCGTACATCGCTTTCTCCCCGGAAGTTCTGCAGACCCTTCCAAAGGTTTATCAATACCTCTTGAAAGAGGTCGTTCACCTCATCTTCATCCTTTGAGAACATATAGCACACGGTGTAGATGGTGCTTTTATGTTCTCTCACGATGCGTGAGAAGTCTTGTTCATTTTGTAGGTTGTCCATCTGTTGATAGGTTGATTTTTGCTCATTAGACGCACGTAGTAAATGAAAAACTACACGATAGAGATAAAATTTTTATTTATCGTGTGCAAAAGTATTGTTTTATGAGGATAAATACAAGTCCTCGAAGGCTTTATTTAGTAAAGAAGATAGACTTGTTTTCAGCATTCAAAATATTAGATTACTTGATTTCTAATGATTTATAACCGTTTTACCAAGGCTCAACAAATATTTTACAGTTATAATTTAATAGTTGAAAAATTTTGCTGTTTTAATTATAATATCTATCTTTGCCAAAGATAGGAACGTCTGAAAGAATTAGAAGTAGTTTCCGGCGTATTCGCTGGAGTTTGATACGAAGTATCGTCACTATCGTTAACGAAGGTTCACGATAAGAGTAATTCCCTTACAGCGTTCCTATTTTTTTTGTTTTTAATAAGTGCACTATGGCAACTAAAACAGTAAATGCAAGAAACTATACAAAGGCTGATTTTGAGAATAAGCTGCGTTATTTGAATGATCCACAAGAACTTGCTAAGCTACTGAACGAACTGAGCGAGCCTTATCCCTATTATGTTTTTCGTGCGAAACAACTAAGTTTTTTAGCTGATACCAATAATATCAATCGACGCTGTAAGACTTTCCTACTTCGCAAAAAGCATGGTGGCTATCGTGAGATTACCGCACCGAAAGGGGCACTTCATGATATCCTGCATGCGTTGAATATAGTTCTTCAGACCTATGACGAGCCTACTCCTTGGGCGTTTGGCTTTGTCTGTGGTCGTTCTGTGGTTGATAATGCACGTCCACATGTGGGAAAACGTTATATTCTGAACCTTGATTTAAAGGATTTCTTCCCCACTATTACACGCCAGCAGGTGGCTGACTGTCTGACGGCAGAGCCTTTTGGCTTCTCGTCATTGGCTGCAAAACTCGTTTCAGGACTGGCTACTGTGCGCACAAAGAACAATGAAGAAGTATTAGCACAGGGCTTTGCAACATCGCCAACGCTGTCGAACTTTATTTGTCGGGAGATGGATAAGGAGATAGCGAGCATAGCTACTGCACAAGGCATCACCTTTACCCGTTATGCTGATGACCTCACTTTCAGTTCTGATACAGATATTCTTCGTCCACAGGGAGAGCTTGTACAACAGGTAAAGGCTATTGTTGAGCGTTATGGTTTCCGACTGAATGAAGAGAAAACCCACCTACAACGCCGTGGAAGACGGCAGGAGGTAACAGGCTTAATGGTAACTGAAAAGGTGAATGTAAGCCGCCGTTACGTGCGTGAAATTCGTTCCTTGCTGTATATCTGGGAGCGTTACGGTTATGAAGATGCCTGTCAGGCAGCGTGGAAGAGCTACAGGCAGCAGCATGGAAAGACAAAGGGACATCAGCATTGCGTACCTCTTAATGCTGTTCTGAGGGGTAAACTGAACTACATGAAGATGGTGCGTGGAGCCGATGACCCACTCTATCAGCGTTTTGTTAGTCGTTATACTTCTTTGCAACAACGAAGTAAGGGAGATATAAAAGAGGTGGCATATAAGGCTTATATGGGTAAGTATCTTTCTAATTCAACAGAAGATAGGATGACAAGTGCTGACGTTTTGCCAAATGACAACACATCATCACATCAGCTCGGAGCTACAAGCAGCAATCCTTATGACCCAAGAAAAAAGAGCAAACGCATTCTTAACTTTATAGTGATGGTGATTATATTGCTTGCTATTATACTCATCAAATTGTTTTTAAAATCACTTCTGTAAGCAGTAAAAAGTAAGTTAATAAGTAGCGTAATTCTCATCTTTCGTCATGTAGATGACTGCCTTTTGCGAATTATTTTCATGAAAAGAAATATTTATTTTCATGAAAATAATTCGCTGTTTACTTAATCTTATCAACTGGTAGGATTACTTCTCCCAATGGAATCATGGCATTGAAGAGGCTTATATACTGATAATTAGGAATGTCTGAAACCATGATTTCACGCTCTTGAAGCAGTCCACAGTCGAGCAGTCGTTGGCGCATCGTACCGCGAAGAAGTGGCGTAGAGGGTGTAAACCATTGTTCTCCATCATAGAGTGCAATGTTAGTATAGGATGTATCTGTAAGGTGATTGTTGCGAACAATAAGTATTTCGTCGCAGTCACCTTGCTGTTTTTTTAGTTCGTTAAGTGCCGAGCGGTCAGTACTCTTGTAGGGATAGCTAATATTGTTGTCGTAGACAAGGTGTAAAGAGTTGATTTCCTTACATATATAAGGAGTACAGGTGATGTCGTGGATGCCCTCTTTATCATAGACAAAGCGTAGCTTTGAGCATTCCATCGGTAAGCTAACAGCCTTTAGAAGGTCAGCTATATGCAGCGGTTCTGTCAGTCCTAACATCTCTTTACGTGTACGGTTCATTCGCTGTTCGTGGTAGGCAAGATTGCAGACACAGCCGTCTATTACCCTTATTGTCTCAATATATTGGCACATAAACCTTTTCTATCACCTCTTTATATTCGTCATCGTTATTGCTTTGAGCCGTAATGCCGCCCCCAGCCTTATAATGGAACTGTCCGTCTTTATCCTGATCAATAAAGCGAATCATCACCGCACTGTCTACTTGTCCTTTGCTATAACAACCCATCACACCCGTATAAAAGTCTCTTTCATAGCCCTCAGCCTCATCGATTATCTCCATGGTACGTGGCTTAGGAGCACCCGTAATAGAGCCAGCAGGGAGTAAACGGAAGAGCAGTGTACCGACGTTCTCACGATAGTCTGTAGGGAGTTGACCTGTAATCTCTGAACTTGTCTGCAGGATTTCACCCTTGTTTGTTGTCAGATGGTCGATATAACGATAGCGTTTCACCTGCACTTGCTCTGCTATGATACTCAAGTCGTTGCGGATAAGGTCGACGATGGTAGCGTGTTCGGCTGCTTCTTTCTTATTTTCCATCAGTTCCTTTTCGGCTTCAGGACGTGTTGCATCAATCGTACCCTTCATTGGGAAGGAACTGATAAGTCCTTCTTTATTGATACGAACGAATATTTCTGGAGAGAAACAAACGAACTTCTCTTTCATCCAACAGCGATATAACGCCTTTGAACGCATGAAGATATCGTGCAAGGAAAGATTTGTACGGACAGGAATCTTGCATGTCAAGTTGGCTAAATAACTGTCGCCTTCACGCTCTCTTTGCTTGACAAGGTTGATACGCTGTTCATAGTCATCTCTTGTGAGTGGTTCGGTATACCATTCCACAGCCTCATTGCTGTAGCTTTCTCCCTCAGGGATATTAGAAAGGCTTGGGAAAGCAAAAAGCAATTCGTGTGGATTGATGTCCGCATACTCCTCTACATATGCACCATCAGCTTTATAATTGATGATAAAGATAAAGTCTTTACCTTCCTTAGCTAACGTGTTCATCCGCTGAATGGCACGTTCACGGTCGTATAGTATCATATTCTTTTGTTGCAAGCAGATGAGGTGTTTTGTCTCTTTGTTTATCTTTCTCCAATCTTGAAAATATCCTTTGGCTCAAATACTCCTGACTTCTCTGTTTTTGCAAGTTCAATCATACAACGCGCAACGACTTCTGTCTTCATAGGTCGTTGGCTCTGTAAGAGTCCTATTTGATTGAGGAATTGCAGTATAGAAACAGACAGTTTCTCAGAACTTCTTGTCGTATTCTTACGAATTAATGCAGGTGGACGGAGTATGGAGATATGCTGGAAAGGAAGCTGTTTGATAGCTTCTTCTAATTCACCTTTCATCTTTGTATAGAAGAAATGTGAGTTAGCATTAGCCATAGCTGTGGACACCAAGACAAAAGAAGGTACTCCCTGCTCTGCTGCTATCTTAGCGAAATTGTATTGATAGGTATAATCTATCTTGTATTGATTCTCCTTTGAGCCAGCCGCTTTGCGCGTTGTACCCATGCAAGAGAATATGACATCGCCTTGTACGGAGAGTCTCCACTTATCCGACTGGTCGAAGTCTACGATATGTGTTGTTACCTTTTCGTTGTTTATGCCTGGGTCTCTTCTGACGAAGATAGCTATTTGTTCGATAGTATCATCATTGATAAGCTCTTGGACAAGGTCTTTACCTATTGCACCAGTAGCTCCTAATATTATTGCTCTCATTGAGGGGATTGGGTGATGGGTGTTGAATGTTGGGTGTTAATGATATGTGGGAATGGGGTGTTGGAGGTGAAACATACATTATTATTATGGCTTAATAATAATCTTGAGGTGGTAAACCTCTGGTGTAATACGCTGTTCGATGTGATACCTATCAGGGTAAATCAGCTCTAAACGGCGGTACATATTCTCTAATCCGATACCCTTTCCACTCTTGTCTGTGTCGTTTTTTGGATAGTTACTGTTCTCACAGAGAAAGACTATCTTACCGTTATCTTCTGTGATAGATATGTGGATAAACGATGGTTTATTGGCACTTATACCATGCTTAAAGGCATTCTCAACAGGTGTTAGGAATACCAATGGCGCAATGAGTAGTTGTGTGTTATGGATGATGAATTGGCTCTTTATCTCTACATTGCTGCCTGACCGTAGCGTCATCAGATTGATATAGTTCTTGATAAAGGCTATCTCACCATTCAGACTCACCTCCTTAGGCTGTGTCTCATAGAGTGCGTAGCGTAGAAGTTCAGACAGTTGACCGATTGCCTTTTGGGCATTATTCGGGCTTGTCTGGGTGAGTGAGGCTATGTTATTGAGCGTATTGAAGAGGAAGTGTGGGTTTAGCTGGTTCTTCAGCCATGCCAATTCGGCTTCCGTCATCTTCTGTTTCTCCTCTCTAAGCTGTCTTCTGAGCGTACTATGGCGGATATAGTAACGCACAAAGATAGCCGCAACGACCATTGCATAGTTGAGAATCATCCACATCACACCAAACTGATAGAAGCCTATTCGTATAGGTGCGTTGGGTAAATCAGCATTATAAATGCTGAAGATATGATGATTCCAAAGGACGATAAACAGCAGATTGATTACCCAGAAGGCCCAGTGCTTTATCTTATTCTTTGCTTCAAAGAGATAAGGAACAAGCACATAGAAGTTCGCCATGAAGACAATCAGTAACAAGAAAAGTACGAAGGCATTGACACACATGGACTCCTTGGCGGCATTGACATCATGTTCAAGTAGCATAATGACCAATGACCAGATAGATACAAGGAGTGCATAAATGCCTACCTGTGCGCCAAGAACGGACAGGTTATAGCGACTCAGGCAATACTTCTTTATATCCTCCAATACCTTCATGCTGCAAAGATAGTCTTTTATAAGGAAAGAAGCAAGCAGAATCTATACTACATTTTTACTTTTTCTTGTTTTAACACAGAAATGTAATTATCGGTAAATCAGGGCTTTATAAGGGTAGATTGTCTCGCTTGTTAGGCAAATAAGTCTAATTGGTACATTCTTTCAAGGTGATTAATCGCCTTTTTATGCCTAATTATCCAAACTCTATTTGCTATTTACCCCTAATCATTAAGCCCCAAATCTATCCTCTCCTCTTATCAAAAGTATGATTTATTGTAGAGGAGTTAGCCCTCCGCACCATTGGTGCTTACGGTCCGCACGTATGGTGCTAAGCATGAACACCACTCGTGCGGAGTATCAACACCACAGTAGGATACCACAAAAAAGAGGCGTTCCTGCCGTTGGGATGATAACGAAAGACACCGATGTTGAATTACATCTATTGAGTCCTATTCGCTGATTTAAGCCTTATTCTGATCAGCCTTGATTAAGGCAAGCAATCGCTCGACCGCTTCCTCCTCTGGGATATTGTGCTCAACGCATACCTGTTTGCGGTAGAGGCTCACCTTCTTTGGACCTGCACCCACATATCCATAGTCTGCATCAGCCATCTCACCGGGTCCATTCACGATACAGCCCATGATTCCTACCTTCAGTCCTGTCATTCCCTTGGTAGCTTCTTTGATGCGAGCAATCGTCGTACGAAGGTCGTAGAGTGTACGACCACAGCCCGGACAAGAGATGTATTCGGTCTTCACCATGCGCAATCTACCTGCTTGAAGAATACCGAAAGCCGTTTGTTCAATATCCTCTTGTGAGAGGTTGCCATTGTTCATCAGCCAGATACCATCGGTAAGTCCGTCCATCATGAGTGCACCCATATCTGCTGCAGCCTCTAATTGGAACTTCTCTTTAGCCGTAGTTGTCTCAGCCTGTTGGCTGTTACTGCTTTCTTCCTTCTCTTCGGTAGTTGAATGCTGATACATCTGGGCGAAGATGATAGGGTTCTTTACCCCTGCTATCATCAGTTGATGTGCCAATGCACGCTGGTCACCAAGGCGGTTCTGATGGCTTGTCATACATACCACAACCACCTCTGGATGTGTTTTCAGACAAGCAAGGAACTCCTCTGAAGGTGTACCAAACTTCAAGACGAGGAACTTAACATCACTGTTTATCGCACTGATGAAAGGCATTCCCGTCACAGGGAAGATAGGATAGACGTTCTCTAAGGACTGCTTACCACTGTTGGCAATGTCCATATAAGCGTCATAATCAAGGATATACTTCTGTTTCTTTGCCCTTTTCTCAGGCAATTCACCCTGTACATAGATATAGTCTGGCTTTGGTAGCTCTGGTGATGACACCTCGGCAGTAGCTTGGTCAGCCTTTCGAGTGGCAATAACAACAGGGACATTCTCGCCACCGATGTTGCCTGCAGCCACTGTCTCACGTCGGTTAGGATGGAGATAATCAAAGTCAGCATACTGTTCAGCAGGGATGAGAAGATGTTTCTCGTGTCGACGGATATACCATGTAAGGTGTTTAGCCACTGGAATCTCGCACTCTGGCTCTTCACTCAGTGATACACGGATCGTGTCACCAAGCCCATCAGCGAGCAAAGCACCAATACCTACGGCACTCTTAATGCGTCCGTCTTCACCTTCACCAGCCTCGGTAACACCAAGGTGGAGCGGATACTGCATACCTTCCTTGTCCATCTCAGCCACAAGAAGGCGTACGGAACGAACCATAACAACCGTATTTGAGGATTTGATAGAGATGATAATGTCATGGAAGTCATACTTACGGAAGATGCGTAGGAACTCCATGCAGCTCTCTACAATACCTTCTGGTGTATCGCCATAACGGTTGCGAATACGGTCAGAGAGGCTACCATGGTTGACACCAATACGTACAGCGGTGTGGTTCTCCTTACATATATTGATGAAAGGAATCAGTCTGTCCTCAATCTTCTGTAGCTCTTGCGCATATTCCTCATCGGTATACTCCAGCTTTTTGAACGTACGAGCAGGGTCGACATAGTTACCCGGATTGATACGAACCTTCTCTGCATAGAGTGCAGCAACGTCTGCTACATTCGCATTGAAGTGAACATCCGCACAGAGCGGAGCCATATAATTGTCTGCACGTAGTTGTGCATTGATATTCTTTAAGTTCTCTGCCTCACGCTTTCCCTGCGTTGTGAGGCGTACAAGTTCTCCTCCTGCATCAATGATACGCTTAGCTTGTGCAACGCTTCCTTCGGTATCATCGGTGGAAGTCGTTGTCATTGATTGTACGCGTACAGGGTTCTCTCCACCAATGTTGAGTGCACCAACATGCGTGACAGAGGTTTTCCTTCTTTCAAAGTTGAATAAATCTATCATGTTCTATTTGGATAATGGGGTACCTCCCCAAGCCCTTTTGGGATGATGAAAAACCTCCCTACGCCCCTCTAAGAGAGGGGTTATAGTAAGAGGTAATAAGTGGTAACGACCTTTACCCTAATTGTTTCCCATTGTTACTCCACCTTTTTGAGGGGTTAGGGACGGTCTTAGCACTTAAACTTATAATCCTTTAGTTCAGCTAACTCCTTGTTAGCCTTCTCTATCTTCTTTCCTAATGAAGCCTTCCAGTTGTCAATCTTCTTTGCAATAGCCTCATCACCGAGTGCTATCATCTCAGCTGCAAGGATGGCAGCATTCTGTGCTCCATTGACGCCAACAGTAGCAACTGGAATGCCAGGAGGCATCTGAACGATAGAAAGTAAGGCATCAAGACCATCGAGCATACCCTTAATTGGCACGCCAATGACTGGAAGTGGTGTTGAAGCAGCGATAACACCGGGTAGAGCAGCAGCCATACCAGCCGCAGCAATGATAACTTTTACGCCACGACCTTTTGCTTCCTTGGCAAAAGTCTCTACTGCGTCAGGTGTACGATGAGCTGAGAGTGCATTCACTTCAAAAGGAATCTCTTGCTCTTCCAACCACTTACAAGCTTTTTCCATTACGGGTAAATCGCTTGTTGAACCCATGATAATACTAACTAATGGCTTCATATTCTTTATGTATTAAGTTTATTTTCGTTGTTTGTTTTATGTGTATTTATTCTTAAGACAGATGTAATTTCCTGTCAGTTTATTCTTTATTCTTTGGCAATCAGTGGACTTTTCTACTGCTATTGATTCTATACAACGATGATTGTAATGAATGAACAGATGATTCCTAAGAAGAAACCCGATGCCACTTGCTCCAATGAATGTTGCCTGAGAATCATTCTACTGCTACCTACAAAGCCTGAAACGATGAGTGTAAGACAAAGCCACCACATCGGATTGAAGTTGAATAGCAGTGAAAAAGCTATCAAAGAACCTGTCACACCACCGATAGCTGCCGTATGTGTAGATATCTTCCACCACACGTTGATGATAGCACAGAGAATCTGAATAATCAATGCTACCATAAGTATTGACGTCAGCATGTGAGGCAGGTGTAGGATGTTCATGATATAGAAGCACGTGAAGTAGCAAAGAATAGAAATCACATAAGGAACCATTCTTCGCTCTCGTTGCCCTAACTGAATCAATGTCCAGCCGTGGTATTGGCGGTAAAGGTGGATGAGTAAGGTAGGGATAAGCACTGTAAAAGCGTAAACCAAAAAGACATACGACAGCTTTGCCTGCCATGGGAACATACTTAGATAGCTAAAAGTAAAGATAGCTAATATGCCCACAACGGGTAAATAGAATGGTGTGAGAACCATACTCACAACTCTTGCTGTTAATATAATGTTCTTTTCGTTCATACTTTAACACCTAACACCTAACATCCAACACCTAATTACATCACTCCTTCCTCAGTCTTGCCACAGGTAATCCGAGTTGTTCGCGGTACTTGGCAACGGTGCGACGGGCTATTGGGAAGCCCTTTTCTTTCATCACTTTAGCAAGTGCATCATCACTGAGTGGCTTACGTTTGTCTTCTTTGTCGATTACTTCTTTGAGTGCCAACTTGATTTTACGAGTAGACATTTCCTCGCCATCTTCCGTTGTATAGCTATCAGTGAAGAAGAAACGCAGAGGGAATGTACCCCAACGTGTCTGTGCATACTTGATGTTGCTCACTCGTGATATGGTAGAGATATCCAGTCCTGTACGGTCGGCAATATCTTTAAGAATCATTGGTTTGAGGTCAGCCTCATCTCCATCTTGGAAGAATTTCCGTTGAATATCGATGATAGCCTTCATCGTCACTTGTAATGTATGACGTCTTTGCTTTACCGCTTCGATAAATCCTTGTGCCTTTTCCACCTTCTCTTTGGCATAAAGCAACGCCTCCTTCTCCTGTCGGTTCATATTAGCTTTGTTGTTGCGGTAGGTCTCCATCATATCATTGAAGGCCTGCGAAACGTGCAACTCTGGTAGATTGCCGTGGTTTAAGCTGAAAGTAACCGTACCATCATCCTCTGTGTCGACGATAAAGTCAGGTGTTATCTGTTGCAGGTTACGTCCTTGTGTCTCACCCATAGACGACCCCGGCTTCGGATTTAACTTACGAATCTCACGCTGAAGCGCCTCTACTTGAAGGTCAGACAGCGACAGTGCGCTTTGAATCTTATCCCAATGCTTCTTTTTGAAAGCGTCGAAATGATGCGAAAGGATATTGTAGATGTATTTATACAGATGACTATCTTTCTCCCATTCACCATTCTCTACCTTACGGTCTATCTGCAACAAGAGACATTCTTGCAAGTCTCTTGCACCGATACCAGCTGGGTCAAAGTCCTGCAGAATCTTCAGTACCTCTTCTAATTCCTTAGTAGACGCGTCAATCCCATAGTAGATAGCCAACTCATCGCTGATACTATCGAGGTCTTTTCGTAATAGTCCGTCATCATCAAGACTACCGATAAGATACTCCAAGATACTCTTCTGCCGCTCGGTAAGCTCTCTCTCGCCCACCTGCTCATTGAGTTTATCGATGAAAGAAGTCGTGTCTCCATACACAATCTCCTCATATTCAGCATTATTTCGTTGCTGTCTTGAATCGTATGTAGGAAGATCATCATCCGAACGCATACGCTCCAATGCCGAGTCGAGCGCATCTTGTCGCTCTTCTCGTTCCTGAAGTGTGTCGAAATCATCGTCTTCTGAATGCTCTACAGTATCGTTGTTATCAATGCTATCAGTCTCTTCTCCGCCTGCTTCTAAGGCAGGATTATCGTCGAGTTCAGCATTAACACTTTCCTCTAATTCTGTCAGTGGCATCTCCAACAACTTTACTTGCAGCATCTGCTGTTGTGAGAGACGCTGCACCTGTTGTTGTTTCTGGGTCTGAATTTGTACTTGTTCCTGTGCCATTGTTTACCTGAATTGTGCTACAAAAGTACTAAAAAACAAGTATAATCAAGTGAAATATTCCTTTAATTGTGCTGCTAAGGCAGAAAGTTTCTCTGGGTTATCATTTCCATAGCGGTTCCATACCTCCTGACATGGCATTAATAAGGGCGATATCAGAAGGTCGTCACGGTTCAGATAGGGGTCACAGAATTGGAACACATCCATCACCTCTACAATCATTTGTGGCTTTATCTTCATCAGCTTAGCAAGGTCTATCACCTCAGGTGTCTCCGCTGCCATCGTAATAGGAGTAAGACGGAAATAGAGGTCGAGAATCATAATGAGCATAAAAGGCTTCAGCTCTGTAGCCCCTTCCACTGGAAGGAAGTCATGTTCAAAGGTTTCGCGCACCTTCACACCATCATAGAACTCCCTTGGCTGGCCAAACCCCTTCATCGAACGCAGTTTCTTTACGTCTTTGTTCAGCTTTCTTGTGTTCTCTCCATACGTCTCCCAAATCAGATTAATGATGGGCATATCACGATGTCGCAACTTAAAAAGCTGTTCATAGAGGTTCTTTGGTGGTATGTGTAGTTCCAAACTGAGATCTACCAACGCACGTGAATACATCGGTTTCATTCCCTCTGGCTTTTTAAGATAAAGCTGTAGGAGTAGTAGCCAATAGTCATCAGACCATAAAGGATGTGTTGCCATAAGCGTAAAATATCCACTCTTGCTCCTCTCTTTCGAGTAGAGAAGAAGGAGAAATACTTGTCTAAAGGGTATCTATATTTGTCTTTCGCAAAGATACTCCTTTTTTATTATAATGGCAAAAGAAAGTGGCAGAAAGTTAATGGGTTAACGTGTAAACGAGTTGATAAGTTGTTTGTGGCATATAAATAGGCTCGAGTGTATTTGTTTATAGGTATAAATACGATTTAAATTGGGCATAAAACAGGTGTGTTAAGTTGCCGTTTTATTTCCTAATTTCCCCTTGTGAGCCTACCAATAGTTACTTGTTTCCAAATTATTTTCATGAAAAAAAATATTTTTCTTCACGTAAAAAAATATTTCTTTTCACGTAAATAAATGTTTTTCTTCATGAAAATAATTCGCTTTTGATGAGTATTTTGACCCTTAAAAGAGGGTCTATCTAATGATTTTCTATGCTAAAATGGGTGATTAAAAACCATTCTTTGGACTTAAATTTACGACATTCATCAAGCCAAATAACGTATGTTATACAGTCCTAACGACCTGTTTCTACTTCTTTTCTCCACCCACTAAGTCATCATTCTGAATGCTTCGTTCAGCCTTCTTGACGCTTGCTTTTAACTTACCAAAGTTCCATGAAAGACGGATTCCAAAGCATTTAGGTTTCATAACGGAGCGTTCATAACCAGTATAATCGCCTCGAACGATACGATAAGTACTTGATCTTTCTTTGATGAAAGGCGATTCTGCTGATAAAGATACTGTTAGCTTGTCTTTAAAAAAGCGACGTGTCAAGGTGAAATCATAGTAGAACCAATGCCCCTCAATGGCATACGGATCATAAATTCGGTTGCCATATTCACCTCCAATACTGGTTGTCAACGTTAATTCCCAAGGTATTTTCTGCTCCCAATTAAAGTAGATACCACCACCGCATCCGCTGTTCTTGGTAGAAGGTGTGGGCAAGGTGATTCGGGCATAACGCATGGAAGCGTTGAGTGTAAACGATGTTCCGGTGAAAGGAGTCCATTCTGTGTAAGATGAAATACCGAACACTTTACTCTTCAGTACGTTCTGATAAGTAGAAACATCTTTGCGATTTTGTTCATACAAGATACGACCTATACCATTGTTGGTAAATGAATAATAGGGACTTAATTGCAAAGTAAGTTTTGAAGCAACCAACATATACACAAGTTGTAGCTTTTGATTGCGACTGCTTCCTAAGTTTGCATTACCGAAAGAGACTTCTGTTGGTGTGCTAATGATGGCTGGATTGAGATAGCCGATGCCGGGTCTGTTGATGCTGGTATTATAGCTAAACTTCAGTGTTTGACCGTCGCTAATCTTGTATTGTAGGCTTGCTGATGGTACCCAGTCATTGAGATTAGCATGGTAATCGGCATTACTACCATCGGGATAGGACGCTTTCATGCGAGTAAACTCATATCTCAAACCTGCACGAGCAGCCCATTTGCCAGCGGTGAAGATATATGAGAGGTAGGCAGCAGCCACTTGTGCGTTATGCTTGAACTTACTTTCCATGTCAGGAGTAGTCCCTTGATAGTCCATTAATGACGTACTGTTGTTGTAACGAAGGATATATTTCGTTCCGCTTTCTAACTTATGGTGCTTTCCAAAGGGGCGTACATAGTCAATCTGGAAAGTATGTTCTGTGAAGCGTTCACGGGTATTCTGGTCGTAACTTGTATAGCTGACAGGGAAGTTAACCATGTTGTTATACATCTGACGGAAGATGGTGTGTGGTCGTGTAGCTGCCAACATATAAGAAAGCGTCAGGATTTCTCCATCTAAATGAGTCTTATGTTGATAATCCAAACGTCCTCCAATGTTAAGATGAGAATAGCCCGGAGTAGTCATATTATTGTCGAATTTGTAAATCAACTGGCTGTTCTTGTCCCATCGTTCATTCGTGCTTTGTGTGTTGGCATCGACTTTATAGCCAAAAAAATTGGTCGATGCGGTCAGCAAGTTGAGTGAGTCAACCTCATAACTGGCACTGATATTACCGAAATGTATTGTTGCTGCAGTACTATTAATCCCATATTCACGTTTTTGCTCGCCCGTCTTTACGTAGTCGTAAACCTCCTCTCTATTATTTTCTGTTTGTTTTCTGCTTTGGTTCATGTAGTTATAATTGACGGTTGTCGTGAGCTTTCCCACCTTTGTTGTTAGATAAGTACCAAGCCTTACAGAGCCGTGAGTGTTGACATCAGAGTTCACATTGCCTGATATTCCTTGTAGTTTAGTATTGCTCATCATGACGATGTTGAGGATAGCTGTAGTCCCTTCAGCATCATACTTGGCACCGGGATCAGTGATAACCTCAATCCTTTTGATCGTAGAAGCAGGTATTGCCTTGAGAATATCCTTAAGGTTCTGCCCTGAAAGACTTGGGTCAGGATGTCCGTTCCTATACACCTTAAAACTTGTAGAGCCTTGAACCCTGATGTTTTCTTGTCCGTCAACGGTGACAAGGGGTATTTTCTTGAGTATTTCTAAGGTCGTCTTCGTCTGTGCAGTCTTGTCATGCTGCACGTCATAGGTTAGCTTGTCAATATCATTCTTGATAAGCTGGCGCCTTTGTGCTACGACGACTTCCTCCAACTTCTGTGTCTTTGTTGAGTCTGTTTTGGTTGTGTTCTGGGCTGATAGGGCTGTTGCAGAGATGCAAGCAGTGAGTAATAGTATTGATTTATTCCACATAGTCAAAGCGTTAAGTTTATAGTTATCAATATGATGCAAATATATGTTTTTTCTTAATAAGTTGCAATTTATTTCAAAAGTATTTTTACATTCTTGTCCTTATGTTCCGTAGTTTAATCCTTTTTAGTGCTTTTTTCTCTATAAATATGCATGAAGATTACAATGTAGAAAAGCACACAGTGTTTGGTTAGAAAACAGATTGTCAAACGGAATGAACCCTCCTTTTAATAGGTTGATTAATAGTGGTTTGATAAGATTTTGTCTATACCTATTTATCAATAGAACCTTACCAATGGTTTAATGTAACATCAAATCCCCCTATTCCTACCCTTAACTACTGACGTGTTAAGGCTTAGCACAAGTGGTGTTAAGCCTCCGCACCAATGGTGCGAACGCTTCGCACGTGTGGTGCGGAGGAGTGAAAGTCATGCGATGTGTAGTTAAGATAAGAGCAGTTTATTGTTATAAAGGGCTTATTCTACCCTAAGTAAACAAAGTTTATTATACTATTTCGTTCTATAATTCCCATCGAAACGAAGTGTTTTACGGAAACTTTTTGTAAATTTGCACATTAGTTATAATAGAAATAAGAATGGAATACAACTTCATAGACATTGAGAAGAAATGGCAACAGAAGTGGGTTGAGAATAAGACCTACAAAGTTGTTGAGGACGAGAACAAGCAGAAGTTCTATGTACTTAATATGTTCCCTTATCCATCAGGAGCCGGATTGCACGTTGGACACCCATTGGGTTATATTGCAAGTGACATCTATGCACGCTATAAGCGACTGAAGGGTTTCAACGTGTTGAACCCTATGGGATATGATGCTTACGGACTTCCTGCTGAGCAGTATGCCATTCAGACGGGTCAGCATCCACAGCTGACAACCGACACGAACATAGCTCGTTACCGTGAGCAGTTGGATAAGATAGGTTTCAGTTTTGACTGGGATCGTGAGGTACGCACCTGTGACCCACGTTATTATCACTGGACACAGTGGGCTTTCGAGCGTATGTTCGAGTCTTATTATGACTATACAGAACAGAAGGCAATGCCTATAAAGGACCTTGTTCGCCACTTTGAGGAAGAAGGAACACTGAACCTTAATGTCGCACAGAGCGAGGAACTGATTTTCTCAGCACGTGACTGGTCGAGCATGGACGAGCAGGAACAGCAGGAGAAGTTGATGAACTATCGTATAGCTTACCTCGGTGAGACGATGGTAAACTGGTGTCCGGGACTCGGAACAGTGCTTGCCAATGACGAGGTTGTCAATGGTGTGAGCGAGCGTGGAGGCTATCCTGTCGTACAGAAGTTGATGAAGCAGTGGTGTCTTCGTGTGTCTGCTTATTCACAGCGATTGCTTGATGGATTGGAGACTGTCAACTGGTCTGACTCTATTAAAGAGACACAGAAGAATTGGATTGGACGTTCTGAGGGTACAGAGGTTGAATTCAAATACCAGACTCCAGTAGCAGGTGGAGAGGTAAAGGAGGGTCATTTCACTATCTTTACAACGCGTGCTGATACGATGTTCGGTGTTAGTTTCATGGTATTGGCACCAGAGTCAGAACTCGTTGCAGAGCTTACTTCAGAGGCTCAGAAGGCTGAGGTAGAGGAGTATTTGGCGTATGTAAAGAAGCGCACAGAGTTGGAGCGCATGTCAGATCGTAAGGTGACAGGTGTCTTCTCAGGCTCATACGGTATCAACCCATTCACTGGTGAGCAGATTCCTATTTGGATTTCAGAGTATGTTTTGGCTGGATATGGAACAGGAGCGATTATGGCTGTGCCTGCTCATGACAGTCGTGACTATGCCTTTGCAAAGCATTTCAACCTCCCAATCATCCCATTGATTGAGGGTGCTGATGTCTCTGAAGAGAGCTTTGATGCAAAGCAAGGAATCGTAATGAACTCTCCTGCGGAAGGTAAAGAGAGTATGGACGGTTTCTCTCTTAATGGTCTTACGGTGAAGGAAGCTATTGCCAAGACCAAGCAGTTTGTTACTGAGAAGGGTATCGGTCGTGTAAAGGTTAACTATCGTCTGCGTGATGCTATCTTCTCACGCCAGCGTTACTGGGGAGAACCATTCCCAGTCTATTACAAGCAGGGAATGCCTTACATGATTCCAGAGGAGTGTTTGCCTCTCGAACTACCTGAAATCGACAAGTACGAACCAACAGAAAGCGGCGAACCACCATTGGGTCGTGCAAAGGTTTGGGCTTGGAACGAGGCAGAACGTAAGGTTGTTGAGAAGTCATTGGTTGACGATAAGACTGTATTCCCATTGGAGTTGAATACAATGCCAGGCTTTGCAGGTAGCTCAGCATACTATCTTCGTTACATGGACCCACACAATGACGAGGCACTTGTGGGCAAAAAGGCAGACGAGTATTGGCAGAATGTAGACCTTTATGTCGGTGGTACTGAACATGCAACAGGTCACTTGATTTACAGTCGTTTCTGGAATAAGTTCCTCTTTGATATTGGTATTAGCTGTAAAGAGGAACCATACGAGAAGTTGGTGAACCAAGGAATGATTCAAGGACGCTCTAACTTCGTTTATCGTATCAACTCTGACGACCACTCAAAGGCACCAGTCTTTGTCAGCTTAGGTCAGAAAGATAAGTACGATACTACTCCTATCCATGTTGATGTCAATATCGTTCATGCTGATGTATTGGATGTTGAGGCTTTCAAGGCATGGCGTCCAGAGTATAACAATGCTGAATTTATCTTCGAAGATGGCACATCATCATCTGATTTCATCAACACCCAAAATTCATCACCCGCCACCTATAAATGCGGTTGGGCGGTAGAGAAGATGTCTAAGTCAATGTTCAACGTTGTCAATCCAGATGTGATTGTTGAGCAATATGGTGCAGATACTCTCCGTCTTTACGAAATGTTCTTAGGTCCTGTAGAGGCAAGTAAGCCTTGGGATACGAATGGTATCGATGGTTGTTTCCGTTTCTTGAAGAAGTTCTGGAAGCTTTATCAGCAGGAACTCAACGATGATGCGCCTTCAAAGGATTCATTGAAGAGCGTTCACAAGCTTATCAAGAAGGTGACAGGCGATATTGAGCAGTTCTCTTACAACACAGCTGTTTCTGCGTTTATGATTTGCGTCAACGAACTCGGACAGCAGAAGTGTGCTAATCGTGAACTATTGAAGAAGATGGTTATCGTCATCGCTCCATTCGCACCTCACATGGCTGAAGAGCTGTGGGAGCAGTTGGGTGGTGAGACAAAGAGTGTCTTCGATGCTGAATGGCCTGAATGGGATGAGTCTTATCTCGTAGAGAATGAGGTGCAGCTGACAGTATCTTTCAATGGTAAGGCACGTTTCCAGATGACCTTCCCTGCTGATGCAACGAAGGAAGATATTGAGAAGAAGGCTTTAGAAGACGAACGAAGCCAGCACTATATCGACGGTAAGACAATCGTAAAGATTATCGTTGTGCCGAAGAAGATTATCAATATCGTTTGCAAATAACTATTCAATAAACCATAGAAGAGGCTGTATGGAAACAGGGTTGCAGGTTTGTTTCTCTGACAGCGGTAATCTCCAACGGAAAGGAAGTCCGTATGTTAGTATCCACTACAGTCGTGTTGCGATACAGCCTCTTCGTCTTAACCATTCTAAGAGCCTATGACCATTGATCAACAACTCATCCGATCCGAAGCCAAAGATTACTTTTTCTTGACCGTTGGCTTAATTATTTACGCTGCTGCCTTTACCGTCTTTCTAATGCCTTATGAGATAGTAACGGGTGGAGTGACGGGTATGTCTGCCGTAATCTACTATGCTACGGGTTTTAAGATTGAGAATACTTACATGATTATCAACATTTCGTTGTTGATAGTTGCTTTGAAGATATTGGGCTTTAAGTTCCTGATGAAGACCATCTATGCTATCTTTGCCCTTTATTTCCTATTGATTTTTGCGCAGGATCTGATGCCTAAGGATGCTGCAGGACACATGGTGAAGATGCTCGGTGAAGACCAAGCTTTTATGTCATTGATTATTGGTTGTAGCCTTACAGGTACGGGATTGGCAATCGTCTTCTTAAATAATGGAAGTACGGGTGGTACGGATATCATTGCTGCCTGTGTCAATAAGTATCATGATATCTCGTTGGGACAGGTCTTAATGGGCGTTGACATCTTGATTGTGGGTAGCTGTTTGTTCTTCCCTCAGTTTGGTGATGTCATGGAACGCTTGCATAAGATGGTCTTTGGTTACTGTACGATGTTCATCGAGTGTTTTATGTTAGACCACGTGATGAATATGAGACGCGAGTCAGTACAGTTCATGATCTTCTCTTGGAAACATGAGGAAATAGCCAAAGCGATTGTTGAGGAGACCGAGCATGCGCTGACTATCCTTGACGGACATGGTTGGTACACTGGTAATGATATGAAGGTTATCTGCTTGTTGGCAAAGCGTAACGAGAGTAAAACTATCTTCCGTATCATCAAGATGGTCGACCCAACAGCCTTTGTAAGCCAGAGTTCGGTTATCGGTGTCTATGGTGAAGGCTTCGATCAGATAAAGATTAAGGCTAAAAAGGAAATGAAAAAGCAGGAAAAGAAGTTGGCTGAAGCCATGAAAAAGCCTGCGAATGAACAGAAATAAATAGGCAGTAGGGCTGTGTTCCACATGCTATACCACAGGGACACATGACTCGTGTGTTCAATGGCTGTAAGCTTTTGCGAGCACATGAGTGGTGGGTCCCTGTCGTGTTGACAAGGGGCTTGATGTGATAACATAGTTTTTTCATAGTAAGGAAAGGATTTACGAAGATGAAAATAGTATTTGCAACAAATAATAAACACAAGTTAGAAGAGATTAAGGACATCCTTGGAAAGGACTTTGAAATCGTTTCTTTGGCTGAGATTGGCTGTCATGAGGATATCCCTGAGACTGGAGCAACACTGGAGGAGAATGCACGTCAGAAGTCTTCTTACGTCGTTGAACACTACGGTCAGAACTGTTTTGCTGACGATACTGGACTTGAGGTGGAGGCGCTCGGTGGTGAACCCGGTGTACATTCAGCTCGTTATGCAAAGGGAACTGACCACGATAGCGAGGCGAATATGCGTAAGCTATTGGCAAACTTAGAAGGGAAAGCCAATCGTAAAGCCTACTTTCGCACCATTATCTCACTCATCATTGATGGTGTAGAACATCAGTTTGAGGGTAAGGTAGAGGGTAGAATCGCTACCGAGAATCATGGAACAGAGGGTTTCGGATATGACCCTATCTTCATTCCAGAGGGTTATGACAAGAGCTTTGCAGAACTTGGTGAGGAGATAAAGAACCAGATTTCTCATCGTGCAAGGGCTGTAAAGAAGTTGGCGGAATACTTGGGAAAGCTGAAAGGATAAAAGAGTAAAAAGGTTAAAGGGGCTTTTTAAGGGGGAAAGAAGTAACAAAGTAAAACCGTTAAACCCCCCTTTTCGATTTCTATAAATACCCTTTCCGAATTATTTTCATGAAGAAAAACATTTCTTTTCATGAAGAAAAATATTTTTTTTCACGACAAAAAGAAATTCTTTTCATGAAAATAATTTGAGGAAGACAGTTCCTTTATCCTGCCTTTTGGCTGATAATAACGGCTGAAAGGGCTGCTTTTTTTAGCTTGATAAGCCCCGATTCGAAGCAAATTAGCTTATGCATTGCCTGTTTGACATAAAGAATATAACTATTTAATATCTGCTATGTTGTCTATTCTTCTTCCTGTTTATAACTGTAATTGTGAAGCTTTGGTGACAGAGTTACATCGGCAGTGCGTGGAATGTGGTACTGAATTTGAGATTATTGTAGCTGATGATTGCTCTTCTGTGGCAAGCTATATAGAGCATAACTTGCGTATAGAGAGGTTGGAAGGTGTCCGTTATATAACAAGAAAACAGAACGTTGGGCGTTCAGCTATCCGTAATTTCCTTATTTCGCAAGCACAAGGAGAGTGGCTTCTCTTCATAGATGGAGATTTAACATTAGACAATTCACACTTTATTCGTCGTTATCTGCAGGCTAAAAGCAATGTTGTTGTAGGTGGAATAAGGATAGGAGGAGATCTAAACAGGTGGAAAAATAACCTCAGATACCGCTATGAGAAGGCGTATGAACAGCAGAATACACCGCAAGATAGGCAGTGTCATGCTACAAAACACTTTCGTACGACAAACTTCTTAGCACATAAAGACATCATGATGGAACATTCTTTTGATGAGAATTTCGTCCAATACGGCTATGAAGATGTACTCTTTGGTAAGTCACTTGCCATGGATCATATAGCAATCACGCATATCGATAACCCCATAACACTTGATTTCTTTGAATCAAACAGTGAGTTCTTGGATAAAACTGAACAGTCTCTTCGTACACTATATACCTTCCGTAACCAACTGAAAGGTTATTCCCAACTGCTTGAAACTGCTGAGAAAATAAAGAAACTGCACCTACAAAAGCTGGTTAATGCAGCTTATTTCCTTGTAGGACAACGCATAAAGAAACATCTTCAAGGCAATAATCCCAGTATTTTCTTGTTTAATGTATACAAACTGATGTATTATATCCATCACGAAAAGAATACTCTATGACAATAAAACGATATCTCTTAGTTGCGGCTTTCATCTTGTTAGCTTACTGTAATGCCCTTGCTGGCGGTGTTGGAACATGGAAGAATTATCTTGCCTACAGTGATGTACAGTGGGTTGAAGAAGGAAGTAACAAGTTGTATGTACTTGCTTCCAATAGCCTTTATACCTATAACAAGAACGACCAGAGTATAAAGACCTACGATAAAGTCAATGGTTTGAGCGATTCGGATATCCGTTTCATTGCTTGGAATAAGACAGCTCGTCGGTTGGTTATCCTCTATTCGAATAATAATATCGACCTATTGGACGATAGAGGGAATGTTACCAATGTACCAGATTACTATTTAAAGACAACAATGGCAGATAAAACCGTCAATGGTATTGATATGTCTGGCGTTTATTGTTATCTCTCTACAGGTTTTGGACTTGTAAAACTCAATGTTGCTAAAGCAGAGATAAGCGACAGTTATAACCTTTCTTTCCCTGTCAATTACAGCTATATTGAGGGCGGTTATATCTATGCTGCCAGCCAAAGTAACGGACTATATCGTGCTGCCTTGTCTGCTAATCTCCTCGATAGAAATAACTGGACGAACGTAGGAACTTATGTAGAGCGTCCAAGAACAGCAGATGCAGCACTATTGGCACAGGCTAAAACGCTTAATCCTGGCGGTCCAAAGCGCAACACCTTTGTATGGACTACCTTCCTTAATAACCGTCTTTATGGTACTGGAGGTATCTACAATCCGACCGTTAATAACTGGGAGAATCCAGGTATTGTACAGGTGTTACAGGGTGATGATTGGGACTTCTTCGAAGACAATCTTTCTACTCGTACGGGTTATCCTTATATAGGAACAAAGGCGGTAGCAATAGACCCTCGCAATAGTAATCATGTGTATGTAGGAGCACGAACAGGCCTCTATGAGTTTATGTCTGGTAAGATGGTAGCCTTCTATAACAAGGACAATAGCATCCTGCAAGGAGCTATGGACAGAGGCAGAGAACTGGGTAATGATTATGTACTTGTCTACGGATTGGCTTACGATAGAGAGGGGAATCTATGGGTACTCAATAACCAAACGAAGAAAGAAAACCTAATTCGTGTGTCGAAAGATGGGCAGATGACATCCTTCAGTAAGCCTGAACTGATGAAAGATGGTATAGGACTCTCAGGCTTATCACAGATGCGCTTGGACAGTCGCAACCTCCTTTGGTTTTGCAATGATTACTGGATACAGCCGGGACTCTTCTCTTATGACCCTAAGAATGATAAGCTCAAAGCTTATACTCGCTTTGTGAATGAGGATGGTTCTAACGTAGATATTACAGCTGTTCACTGCTGGGCAGAGGACTTAGACCATAATATTTGGGTGGGAACAACAGCTGGTCCGATGCTTCTTCAACGCTCTCAAATGAACGAACAGGATAACTATCGCTTTGTACAAGTTAAGGTTCCGCGTAACGATGGAACCAATCTTGCAGACTATCTTCTCGCTGGTCTTGATATTACTGCTATGGCAGTTGATGGCGGAGGGCGCAAGTGGTTTGGTACAAAAGGCAATGGTGTCTACCTCATTAGTGCGGATAATATGACACAGTTGCAGTATTTTACGACTACAAATAGTCATCTGCTGTCTAACAACATTCAATCTATTTCTATCAATGACGTAACTGGTGAGGTGTTCTTTGCTACTGATAATGGTCTCTGTTCATATATGAGTGATGCTACAAAGGCTGTAGACTCACCTAATGATGAGACCACATACGCCTATCCAAACCCAGTAAAACCGGGTTATACAGGACCTATTACGATTGTTGGTTTATCGCTGAATGTCAATGTGAAGATTGTAACAACAAATGGAGTTCTTGTCGCTGAAGGTACCAGTAATGGTGGCTCTTTCGTCTGGGATGGCAAGGATAAGAACGGAAAACGTGTTGCATCAGGCGTTTATATGGTACAGACTGCCGATGAAAACGGTGACAATGGAACTGTTTGTAAGGTTGCTGTAGTTAATTAATTGAGGCAATGAAGACACAGGTAGGACGTAATCCAATCTTTTGGATACTACTGACAGCTCCGTTGGCATTGCAGTTGCTTTGTCAACTCCAGCCTACTTTTGACGACTGGACGTACTATACCATACCGCAGACGGAGCCTCTTACGTTTCAAAGTCTACTTCCTGATGGCAATTATTGGCGCCCTTTTGATGTACTCTTTGGGTATCTTCTCGGACTTAATTACCGACTTTTTCCCTTCTTAAACCATCTTCTCATTCTATTGGGACATATCCTCAACACATGGTTGGTCTATAGGATTCTGCAATGGTTTAGGGTTAGTACGTTGTCACGCAGCCTGTCCGTCGTTTTCTTTTATTTGTCGTCAGGCACCTTGGGGGCGGTCTTGAATATTGATTCCCTAAACCAAGTCTATTCGCTTCTATGGGGACTTCTTGCCTTATATAGCTACATCAGTCTGTCTGGTTATCGAAAGTTTATGCTGTGGTTGTTGTGCGCTTTGCTTTCGGTCTTTGCTAAAGAGTCGGGCTACATTTGGTTTGTTTTCCCACCCTTCATCGTATGGAGTATAGGAAAAGAACGTTTCAATTATGTTATCAGACATCTTCTTTGCGCCTGCCTTGTATTTGTTTTCTATCTTGTTAGCCGTTTCATACTGACTGATAGCTTTCATATGGAGAACAATGCGTACATGATTTTTACTGCAAAACAGCTATTGCGTAATCTTGGCGTACTGTTAGGAGTGACCTTCTATCCTATTGATTACGCCAGTCTTATTCATCCACAGCATCGTCATCTTGTTGTTGTTATCATCACAGGACTCCTTCCCCTACCCTTTCTTTGGCTTCTACTGCGTTCTTTTAAGCTACAGAAAACACTCGTAGTGCTGCTTTTATCCTTCTTTATTGGGGCTTTTGTCAATTTGATGACAATCTTCTCTGCGATGCACTGTTATGCTGTCTTGCCCTTTGTTACATTGATGATAGCCCTACTCTGTGAACGAATCAAGAACAAGAAGGTATTGATGGTCTCAGCATTGCTCTATCTTTTGACAGCCTCCTTCACCCTACTCCATCACGGCTATGCCTCTTTTCTATCAGGTAAGATGGGCGAACAGATGGCAAAGAGCATTGTCAGTCAATGCGACCGACCAGTAAACAAGGTGATGGTGATACATTTAGACAAAGGAGAAACAAAGTATTCTTCCTTCTGGGTGATTCCTTTCGAGGCTTTTGGTTGGGGTTATTCCGTTCTTCAACAGACAGGTTATCAATGGCCTAAGACCATTATTAACGAAGAGATAACAAACAGAAAGCAGTTGAAAGCTTTGCTTCTAAAGGCAGAGAAAGCCAGCTGCGATGGTGTATGGTATGCTGAAGATGACCAAGTAAAACGGATGAAATGAAAGAAAAGATAGCTGAAATCTCTTTTCTCCATGTGTTCGCTACTCTCTTGGTAGTACTCGGGCACTCTTTTTATCAGACAAATAGTCTGATAGTTGATTGGATGTATCAGTTCCATGTACCCCTTTTCTTCTTCGTATCAGGCTATCTTTTCAATGTCTCAGTAAACGGAAAACCGCTACAACCTCATATATTTCTAAGTCGTAAAGCAGTTCGCTTGCTGCTTCCTTACTTTGCTTTGAGTACTCTACTCTTTGTTCCAAAGGTTCTTTTATCGCAGTTTATGGTGCGCCCGATACAAGCCAGTTGGAGCGAATACGTGTTGATGCTCATCTATCCTTACCGCAATGTTAACGGTTCCTATTGGTTTTTACCCACTTTATTCTTGCTCTTTGTTTTTGCAGTGATTGCCCTTTTCTTTTTGCAGCGACTGCAACATAGAACTTCGCTTACTGTTACTACTCTTTTACTTACTCTACTTGCTCTGGCAAATATCTCCCTCCCTTTCTCCCACGATACACTTTTTAATGTCGTTGGAGTAATTCATTATGCTTTTTATTTTGCCTTAGGTTACTTTGTATCCAGCTTTGGTTTGATGCGCTTTCTCGATAAAGGGAAAACAGCCATCTTAGTCTTCCTATTTACGTTTGTAGTATCAATTATCGGTCTACGCGTAAATAAAAGCCCTCTTATGGATTTATTCTTTGCAACGGGTGGTATTCTTATGTCAGTTGCTTTGTCACGCTTATACGCAAAATATGGGCTTCGTTTCCTCAATCACCTCTCTCCTGCTTCTTATACTATCTATCTTTATCATGGAATCTTTCAAGCATTGAGTTTACAAATACTCATGCGATTCACCCATTTTGATATAGGTTTTTATATTATCCTTGCTTTTCTATCAGGCGTTTATGGGTCTTTCTTGGTCTATAAGCTGCTTTATCGTTGTCGTAACAGCCGTTTGGGTCGAACCTTGGCATTGATTTCTGGTATTTCTGTTTCTTAGTAGATAGTAGGCTATATTGGCTGAAAAGTAGTCTTAATAAGCTTTTAGAAGATTCTTTCTTCCCATTTTCAACTGATGTTTTCTTGCTCAGCACATGTCGTGTTGACGGTCCGCACCAATGGTGCTGATGGTTCGCACCAATGGTGCGGAGCGTTATCTATTACGAAATTGATATAATAAAAGCACCCTCATCAATCCTAACCTTAAGACGGTAGGGGATAGATGAGGGTGCTTGTCGTATGGATAGGTTTTACTAAACCTGTTCTTTCGTTTCCTTTGTTTCTACTGACCCGAATTGAGAAGCTCGTCAGGTAGTGAGATGTCAAGACTGCGAGCGCGTTCGGCATTACGTCTCTTTATCTTTCGTTGCGCATCAGCCTTCTGCTTTGTTATGGCTGCAGGCTTCTGCTTGTAGAGTGGGAGTAGACGTGGATTCCACGTTCCCTGTACATCACGCTTAGCCTTACACTCGATAGCCTTCGGGTAATAATAAACGGCTTCGGGCTGTCGTTGGGTTGCATAATCACCCGTATCCCATTTTCCGTTGTCGTTATCATCGACGATAAGGCGTAGATAGTAGTTGCCCGGCTTGATGTAATGGAAGGTTGCTTGGTTGTTCTTTGCGTACGCCTCTTTCACTGGTTTGTCGCTTTCATTAAGCAACTGCAACAAGCAGTTCTTACCTTCCATGTTCTGTAAGGTCATTATTAGCGTACCATACTCGTCAATTGATGGGATACGAACACCCTGCTTATACTTTGCAGAAACCTTACCATAGATGTCTGTAAAGGCTGCAGAATCAACCTCAACACTGTATTCATGTCCTGGGTCCCATGCACTTACCAACTTCAAAGAGCGCGGTTTTCCAGGTTCAGCACCGAAATTATACTTCGCTCGATACCATAAGGAGTCTATCTTTTCGTAAAGATGTATCTTGGACGTATCCGTCTTTGCAATTGGGGTAGGGAGTTCGAATGTTGGGTTTTGGTCAGGATCCATTTGGGAAGGAACATTATATCTGACCTCCAAAGGTGTGACAGGCATTGTCGTTTCAAACGCTTTTCCACGTTCTTTTGCCTTCTCTTGTTTTTTAACCCATTTGTCGTATTCCTCCTGCTGGCGCTTTAAACGCTTCGCGTAAGGCACCTTTGAGAGTATCTCTAACGTATCTGTCTTAGGGACAAGCTTACCTGCACTGTCCGTCATGTTATAAAGCATCTGCATTCGCAGTGTGTCTTGGTTGACGAGGGCAGTATCACGCAGCCAGTAGATAATCGTATCTTGGTTCAGACTTGGCTCTGTTATAAACGCATCTTTATCGTTAAAATTGAGTCCTGTTATCTGTGGAAGGTCGGCGTCACCATAGCTGAAAAAGAGCGTAAAGTGGTTTGGTTCCTTGCGTTCAGACTTGAGGAAGTAGCGGTCTGTTTGTGTAGGTGTAAAGGAATTCAGCACCACATCATCTGGTAGGAAGTGGGTGTAAGGCACCTGTTTGATATCCTTGATGTGCAAGGAGTCAATCCATAGCGTGTCTTGTTGTATGTCTGGCTTCCATGATGGCATGATGACTTCGGGCGTGAAAGCCAACTTCTCACTCTTCTGATTGTACATATAGTTGCCGTCCATGTCCTGTAGTGCATAGATACGATAGTCACCCTTGGCAACACCTCGTATGCTGAAATGACCACGACTGTCGGTACGTGAGACACGAAGCATTGGTTGTTTCTGGAAAGCTGTATCGTTCTGATTGCTGTAAAGGCCCACGAGAATACCCTTTACTGGCTCTAAATTCTCAGCTTCTAACACATAACCAGCCACTTCAAGTGTATCGATATGGTCGCCAGTAGAGAAGCTATAGGTGTAGTTTCCTAATGGGTTACCCTCGTTGTTATCCGTGATAGCGTCAGAGAAGTCGATGGTATAGGTGGTGTTAGGCTGCAACTTGTCTTGTAAACTTACTGTGATTCGCTTACCAGTAGCCTTAATTTCAGGGGCTTCAATCTGTGGGGGAGAGACAACAACCTTCTCTGATGCATTCTCCAACTTGATAAACTCGTTGAAATAGATATTCACCTTCTTACTGTTTACGTCGGTTGCTCGTTCAGTAGGGGAGGCACCTAACACTCTTGGTGGCGTCTCATCGTACCATCCACCATCAGGTTGTCCCATCTTGGCACATGAAGAAAGAACAATAACTAAGAGTGTAAAAAGGTAGAATGGTAAAACACGTTGTTGGTAAAACACCGAAAGGCAATGGCTGACCTTAGCTGAAAAGCCATCCTTTCCACCCATTACTCCTTGGCAATATCTTTGTCTTATCTTCTTCATATCGCTGTTTTACTTTTTTACCCTTTTACTTTTTTATCCTTTAAAGGTGGTTTATTCTTTTACCGTCTTCCGTCCTTACTGGTTCATACTCAGCAATTCTTCTAAGTTGTTACGGCTGTTTGAAAGGCGTGGAATCTTGTGTTGACCACCGAGTTTACCCTTTATCTTGAGCCAGTCATTGAAGAGGTCTTTGCGTGCAACAATAATCTCAAGTGGCTGAAGAGTAATGTTATGGAAGCGTTTTGCCTCATAATCAGAGTTGACTTCCTGTAGTTTATCATCGAGAACCTTAGCAAACTCCTCAAGTGAAGATGGATCCTTTGCAAACTCAATGAGCCACTGATGACGACATTTAGCCTTCGCATCCATATACATTGGGGCTGCGGTGTAGTCAGATATCTGTGCACCAGTAGCCTTGCAGGCTGCTTCAAGTCCCTTTTCAGCATTGTCCATGATAAGTTCTTCACCAAAGGCATTGATGAAATACTTGGTTCTACCCGTGATAACAAACTTATAAGGATTAGTCGAAGTAAACTGCATTGTGTCTCCAATCTCATATCTCCAAAGGCCGCAGGCAGTACTGATAAGCATTGCATAGTTGCGTCCTATCTCCACACCTGACAATGGAACGATATTCGGATGTTCGCTCTCAAACTCGTCCATAGGTAAGAACTCGTAGAACACTCCATAGTCGAGCATAAGCGACATACTGCTGTCTGTCGGGTCGTCTTGTATTCCAAAGAAGCCCTCAGAAGCGTTGTAAGTCTCCATATAGTTCATGCCCTGCTTGGTAATGAGCTGTTCATACTGTTCACGATAGGGCGTAAAAGCAATACCACCATGGAAGAATACCTCTAAATTTGGCCATACCTCCTCTAAATGTTTCTTACCACTTAGTTCCATTACACGCACCAATACAGAGAGCATCCACGATGGAACGCCTGATATATTAGTGATATTTTGGTTCAGTGTTTCGTGTGCAATTCGGTCGCGTTTTACCTCAAAGTCGCTCAGTAGGGCAGTACTTTTCTTAGGTACGCGACATAGATTTATGAGTGGATTAATATTCTCTATGAGGATGGCACTGAGGTCACCAACAAGCGAATTATACAGGTTATAATTTGGAGAATGACTACCACCTAAGATGAGGCCCTTACCGTTGAAGAGTCTACTTTCTGGATGATTGCTAAGGTAGTAAGCGATAACATCCTTACCACCTTGATAATGAATTGTCTGTAATCCCTCGTGAGAAACAGGAATAAACTTACTCTTATCGTTGGTTGTACCTGATGACTTGGCATACCATCTAACCTGTCCCGGCCATAGAATATTACGTTCTCCGTGGCGCATACGGTCGATGTCACTCTTCAGTTCTTCGTATGTGTTGACTGGAATATTCTGTACAAAGTCCTCGTATGACTTAATCGTTGAGAACAGGTGTTTACGACCGTATTCGGTGTCTTTCGCCCGCTCAACGAGGTATTGCATGACTTCCCGCTGGATAGCCTCTCCATCCGTGACGTAGCGTTCAAGCTCCCTGCGACGCGGCTGGAAGTACAATTTGTTTACTATCTTAGTAAGACTCATTCAAATTTCTCTGGTTGATTAAATTGCAAAATTACGCCAAAAAAGCTAAATGGATAGCCTTTTTCTATATTTTAACACTGCTTTAAAGCCCTTGAAAGCCTCTTTTTCAGTATTCTCTACATGATAGATGATGGATTCTTTCACCCTCTTTTGACTTCTACTTTTAGCCCCCTTTCTAAATTATTTTCGTGAAAATAAATATTTCTTTTCATGAAAATAATTCTTTCTTTTCATGAAAATAATTCTTTCTTTTCATGAAAATAATTCTTTTTCTTCATGTAAGTAATTCGCTCAGAAGGGTAGGGTAGTTGTTTACTCATACTTTTTACCAACTTTGCAGCTCATCTCTTCGATTTCTATTTGCCGTTATTAGCCTCTTTATTTATGCTTTATAAAGTTGGAATCTACCCCCGTTTTCGTACTCTTTGTTTAATTATAGTTTATTTAATATTAAATTATAGTCTATAAAATGAGTATCAATTAAATTCCTATATACCCTTATCCCTTTTTCTATCTGCACTCCCCTCCCTTCGGAGGGGTTGGGGGAGGCTTTGGGGTGGAAGCTATTTTGTTTTATATATTTAATGTGCTTCCAACCAGTTCTTGCCCCATCCGGCATCAGCTATCAATGGGACATTCAGTGGATAAGCGTTCTGCATCTCCTCGATAACAATGCGTTCCACCTGTTCACGCTCCTCAGGGAAGACGGAGAAGTTAAGTTCATCATGCACTTGGAGAATCATCTTTGAGCGAATACCTTCTTTCTTAAAGCGTTCCCAGATACGAACCATTGCCACCTTGATGATATCTGCCTCTGTTCCTTGTATTGGAGCATTGATGGCGTTACGCTCGGCAAAACCACGTACAGTAGCATTACGGCTGTTGATATCAGCAAGATAGCGACGACGATGGAAGAGTGTTTCGGCATAACCCTTGGCTCTTGCCACTTCTTTTGCATGTTCCATATAAGCTTGTACCTTTGGGAATGTGCGGAAATAGCCCTCTATCAGCTCTTTAGCTTCACCATTTGGAATGTCCATACGCTGGGCAAGTCCATAGGTAGTAATACCATATATAATACCGAAGTTGGCTTGTTTAGCTTTCTTTCGCTGTGCGTCAGTCACCTTATCTATATCTACATGCCATATCTTTGCAGCTGTTGCACGGTGGATATCATGACCCTCACGGAAAGCCTCCATCATATTCTCGTCTTCAGAAAGATGTGCCATAATACGCAACTCAATCTGACTATAATCTGCAGAAAAGAACAGACAGCCTTCTTCTGGAATGAAACACTTACGTATCTCCTTACCATCATCCGTGCGTACAGGAATATTCTGCAAGTTAGGATCACTCGAAGAGAGTCGTCCAGTGGCTGTAAGTGCCTGATTAAACGATGTGTGAATATGTCCAGTACGTGGATTAATCAGCTTTGGAAGGGCATCTATATAAGTGCTAAGAAGCTTCTTCATACCTCTGTAATTGAGGATGTTACGTACGATAGGACTCTTGCTTTCAAGGCTCTGCAGCACCTCTTCACTTGTAACATACTGTCCTGTCTTTGTCTTCTTAGGCTTATCCATAATTTGCAACTTGCCAAAGAGGATGTCACCGACTTGCTTTGGGCTTGAGATATTGAATTCTTCTCCAGCCTCCTTATATATTTCCTGCTCGTATTGTTTCATACGTTCAGTGAATATCTTTGACGTATCTTGCAGTGCTTCAGTGTCTAAGCATACGCCATTTAGCTCCATATCAGCTAATACACGTACCAAAGGCATCTCTATATTCCAGAAGAGTTCTTCCACTCCAAGCTCCTTTAAACGTGGTTCAAGTACGTTTTTCAGACGCAAAGTGATGTCGGCATCCTCTGCAGCATACTCATAGATGTCAGTAGGGGAGAGGTCGCGCATATTCTTCTGCTTCTTTCCTTTCGGACCGAGTAGTTCTTCAATGTGAATGGTTTGATAGCTGAGTAGTGTCTCAGCCATGTAGTCCATATTATGATGTAGTTCTGGTTGGATGAGGTAGTGGGCTATCATCGTGTCGAACATCTTACCCTGTAGTGTCACTCCATATCTGGTTAACACTTCATAGTCATACTTAATGTTCTGTCCGATTTTCATTATTTTGTCGCTTTCATACAGCGGTTTGAATATCTGAACGATTTTTAACGCCTCTTCATAGTTAGCTGGTACGGCAACATAAAAAGCCTTCTTTTCTTCAACCGAGAAGCTCAAACCAACCAATTCAGCACTAATTGCATCCGTAGAAGTGGTTTCTGTGTCTATACTAACAAACTCTTTTGTAATAAAAAAGTCACAAAGCTGACGTAATTCTTCCTCATTCTCAACGAGTTTGTATTCATGTTGGGTTGTTTTTATACTCTCAAATTTCGCATTTTTCGGCTCATCTGACTCGTTGGTCGTGTTTTCTGCAAATAAATCAAGCTGATTATTGTCGGTTTTTGGCTTTGATTCATCTTTGTTAAGAAACTTGTTAATAAGTGTCTTAAACTCTAATTCCTCAAATATCGCACGCAATTTGGTCTCGTCAGGTTGTTCAACCTTGAGTTCATCCAAGTCAAGTTCCATTGGAACGTCTGTTCGAATCGTTGCGAGGAACTTTGACATTTTAATATCCTCTACGGCATTCTCAACTTTCTCACGTAGTTTACCCTTAATCTCGTCAGTATGTTGAAGCATATTGTCAATGCTTCCAAACTGATTGATTAACTTGGCTGCGGTTTTCTCTCCAACACCAGGACAACCCGGAAAGTTATCTGCTGAGTCGCCCATCAATGCCAAGAGGTCGATGACTTGGGCTGGGGTAGAGATGCCATACTTTTCTCCTACCTCTTTTTCTCCTAATATCTCGTAACCGCCACCATGACGAGGACGATACATAAAGACGTTAGGACCAATGAGTTGACCATAGTCTTTATCGGGTGTAAGCATAAAAGTATCGATTCCATCGGCTCCAAAGCGAGTTGCTATAGTACCGATAATATCATCTGCTTCGAAGCCATATACCTGTAGAATAGGAATATGCATCGCCTCAAGCACTTGCTTGATAAGTGGAACAGAAAGCTTGATATCTTCTGGTGTTTCCTCTCGTTGCGCCTTGTATTCGGGGAAGGCGTCATGGCGAAAAGTCTTTCCATGATCGAATGCTACACCAATATGCGTTGGCTTTTCCTTTGTAAGAACCTCGTTCAGGGTGTTGCAAAAGCCCATAACAGCAGATGTATTCAAGCCCTTAGAGTTGATACGTGGACTTTTGATAAATGCGTAGTATGAACGATAGATGAGCGCATAAGCGTCAATAAGGAAGAGTTTTGCCATAACTAATTATTCTATTTTTAGCTGTAAAATTACTAATTTTCTTCCATAATCTCCGATAAAATGAGTAAATTTGTATCAAATTTAAAGTCAAAAATGGATACTCTTTCACTCATAAAACAGCCGATTGAGACAGAATTAGGCGATTTCATCGACCTTTTTAATCATGCTCTCGACCACGAAGATGGCTTGTTGCGTACGGTTTTGAACCATATCAAGCAACAAGCAGGGAAGCGTATGCGTCCTATTCTCATCCTTCTGATGGCTAAGAACTTTGGTAAGGTTTCTGAAGCAACACAGCATGCGGCTGTGGGATTGGAACTTTTACATACGGCTTCACTTGTGCATGACGATGTCGTTGATGAAGCGGCTGCTCGCAGAGGGCAGGCGAGTGTGAATGCTGATTATGATAATAAGGTGGCTGTATTAGTGGGTGATTACGTGCTTTCAACTGCCTTACTTCATGTTAGTTACACGCACTCAGAGATTATTGTGCGCTATCTTGCAGAGTTAGGTCGTACGTTGAGTGATGGTGAAATTCTTCAGTTGTGGAATATTCAGAATAAAGAAATCACCGAAGAGGTTTACTATAAAATTATTGAACGTAAGACAGCTGCGCTCTTTGAATCGTGTGCTGCTATTGGTGCTGAGTCGGCTAATGCAAGCGATGAGGAGGTTGAAGCGGCAAGACTCTTTGGTAAACATCTCGGAATTGTCTTCCAAATTCGTGATGATATCTTCGATTATTATGACTCTGAGGCTGAAATTGGTAAGCCAACGGGTAACGATATGGCTGAAGGAAAGCTCACTTTACCAATCATTTATGCGTTGAATTCGACAAAAAATGAGGAAATGCTTGCTTTGGCTCATAAGGTGAAAGCACACGAGGTGACACGCGAAGATATCGATAAATTGGTAGAATTTGCTAAGGTAACTGGTGGTATTGAATATGCTGAACGTCGTATGTGGGACTTTCATGCCGAAGCACAGACTTTCCTTGATAAGTATGTTAAGGATGATAGTATTCGTTCTGCTCTCCAGACTTACCTTGATTATGTAATTAAAAGGAAGAAGTAATTGCACTTGTTTAGTGCAAAAAACTCCCTTTTCATCGTGAGATTGATTAATTTTTGTGATGATAACGACAGTTTCTCTTTATGATGATGGTTTATCCATCACATAAGGAGAAACTCTTTTTTATGTCTTTTATTGACTTATTCTTTATCAATGGCATGCGTTGTTATGTTACATATTACTTGTGTTAAGGCTTAGCACTAATCGTGCGGAGCGTCCGCACATATGGTGCGGATGCCCCGCACCATATGTGTTTATGGTGTTTTACTTCACAATAATACTATCTATAGGTTATCTTTTGCCCTTATAACGATGGCTTCTGACCATAAGTTGATTGATTTATAGGTACCATGTACGTACTGTTTATCTTATTGTTTTGGATTACTTATAGTTTTATGTGACTACAAGAGATATTTTCCTGTGCTTATTTAGTTTATATTTGTGTGTTTTTCTTGCTGTTTATTGTATTTCTGAAAATTGTCTTTTCTTGCCTTTTTAATGAGGTGTTTCGTAAATATAATCTATATAACATTTAAAAATAGATTATATTATGAGGTTTATTTAAAATTGTCTTTCTTTGAAAGAACAATAAATGAGAGATGTTTTCAAGTGTAGATACGGAAAAAGGGACATACAAAGTGTATGCCCCTTATAGGTTACTTTTGTTTTATTTTATCAGTTTCAGCGTTTTAATTTTTTGTTACTGTTGGCTGAAAAGTTTAGAAGAACTTAGACTCTGTACCAATGATTTCACTTAGCAAGAGGTTGGTAAGACGGCTTGTACCCATGCGGAACCAGTAGTTTGTGAGCCATTTCTCGCCTAAGACCTCTTTAACAATGGTATAGTAGATTACTGCATCCATGACAGTGTTGATACCGCCAGCAGGCTTTAAACCAATCTGTATACCTGTCTTATCATAGTACTCCTTGATAGCCTGACACATTACATATACAGACTCTGGTGTTGCGCTAATCTTCTCCTTACCTGTACTTGTCTTTATATAGTCGGCTCCTGCGTACATAGAGAGCAGGGATGCGGTCTTGATAGCACTTGCATTGCCAAGATCGCCAGTCTCAAGAATCACCTTCATAGGAACGTCTCCACACACTTGTTTAAGTTCGTTGATGGTGTCACATACGCCTTCGTAATCGCCTGAAAGGAACTTACCTACAGGCATAACGATGTCAATATGAGTAGCTCCGTCCTTGATTGCAAGTGCTGTCTCGATGGTTTTCACCTCCAAGAAGGTCTGTGAAGAAGGGAAGTTGCCTGTTACATTTGTAATGTCAACACCGTCTACTTCAAGACTGTCTGCCATCAACTTTGTGAAGCATGGGTAAGCGCAGAGAGCTGCAACATGCGGTAAATCAGGATATTCAGAGTCAAAACGGTTTACTTTCTCAACCATTTCTAATACCTTTTCTTCTGTGTCTGTTGTGCTAAGCGTAGTAAGCTCAACGCTGCCTAAGAGGAATTTCTTTACTTCAAGGTTGTCGTTCTCTGATACTTTTTCCGCAATAATCTTTGTTACGGCAGCCTTAACTTCCTCGTCAGTGATGTTGAGATTGTACTGTGATAAGGCTTGTTCGTACTCGCTTTTTTCGACGATTCCAACGGCTTTTTGTGCCTGGATGTCTTTTGAAACAGTGTCTTTAATTGTTCCCATGATTTGTTTTTATTATATTGTTTGTTTTTATTTCTTTGTAGAGTGAGGGTAGGGGAGGAGCATACTTTTATTCTATACCACTTTTGTTGTCTATTTCTAAGTGTGAAGCATGGTCTTTTTCTGCTGTCATTTTACCCTCTATTTTCCTCCAAAATATCTCTTGTTTGAACATTATAGATTATTTTGTATTATTAAATAGCTTATTTTAATTTAGGATTGTTCTTGTGTCTATCCTTGTCGCGCTTGGTTTTCTTGTCAAAACTCTTCTGTAGTTCATCTGTGAGATTGACGCCAGTTTGGTTGGCAAGGCAGAGTAGAACCCATAGGACATCAGCCATTTCTTCTCCTAAATTGGCTTTCTCACCCTCCTTAAAGCTCTGGTCTCCGTAAGTACGAGCCATTACACGAGCTAATTCTCCTACCTCTTCTGTGAGGCAAGCCATATTGGTTAGTTCTCTAAAATAGCGTACACCGTTTTCTTTTATCCATTTGTCAACGGCTTGTTGTGCTTCTTCTATTGTCATTGTTTCCGTTTTCCTTATTTGATTGTTACATGTTAAACGTAGGTTATTTGCAGCTAAAAAGTCTATATATGGTTATAGGCTTTGATAGCTTTAATGATAAAATATCATCGATTTAATCGCTGTTTTTGGTTGTTTATCAGGTTTCTAAGTACTTTAAAAGTGTTCTGTAAGGATGATTGATATGAACGTTATGTCGTCTATTCCTTATTCTTTGTATCCATACAGATTGTTACTGGACCATCATTGAGGAGTTCTACTTTCATGTCTGCACCGAACTCTCCTGTGCCTACTGGTTTCCCCATAGCTTCGCTTAGAGCGTCACAGAAACGATTATAGAGAGGAATAGAGAGTTCGTGTGGGGCTGCATGAATCCAGCTTGGACGGTTCCCTTTCTTATAGCTTGCCATAAGTGTAAACTGTGAAACAACGAGAATTTCGCCATTAATATCCATGATGCTGCGGTTCATTACGCCCATTTCATCGTCGAAAATACGCAAACCTATGATCTTCTTTACCAACCAGTTGATATCTTCTTCAGTATCGTCTTTACCAATACCTAATAGGATAAGGTATCCTGTACCAATAGAAGACTTTTCTTGCTGATTGATAGTAACAGAGGCATGGCTAACACGTTGTATTACAATTCTCATATCGCAAATGTACAATATTTATTTTAATTAGTTACTGATTAGCGTGGAAATAATTATAGACAATAGTTGCTTTGCTTGCTCCTATTACTTCTGTAAGTTCTTGTAAATCAGCTTCTTTTATGTGTTTCACAGTCTTCAGCTTCTTTAAAAGTGCATCTTTTGTCTTTGGTCCGATACCTTTTATATCGTCTAACTCGCTGTGTAGCTGTGTCTTAGAGCGTTTGTCTCGATGGAAAGATATAGCATAACGATGCACTTCGTCCTGTATTTGGGTAAGAACTTTGAAGAGTTCGCCCTTGATGTCGAGTGCTATTGTCTGCTGTGGGAAGCCGAAAAGAAGCTCGTTTGTGCGGTGACGATCGTCTTTGGCAAGTCCTGCAATTGGAATACTGAGGTGGAGTTCGTCTTCAACAACTTCTCTTACAACCTCCATTTGACCCTTTCCACCGTCGGTAATTATGAGATCGGGTAGGGGAGTTCCTTCTTCTTGCATACGGCTGTAACGTCGTCTTACCACCTCCTGCATGGACGCATAGTCATCAGGACCTACTACAGTCTTGATGTTGTATTTGCGATAATCCTTCTTAGATGGCTTCATTCCTTTATATACTATGCAGCCAGCAACAGCGTCAGAACCAGAGATATTTGAATTATCGAAGCACTCTATGTGGTAAGGAAGCTTCGATAACTTCAGTTTGTCTTGGAGTTCTCGCATTAATCGCGTCTGTTTTTGTTCTGGATTTAGCTTTTCTGTCTGTTTTAATCGGTCGAACTTATACTGTTTAGCATTCATCTCAGAGAGTTCTAATAGATGATGTTTATCACCACGTTGTGGTATGAAGAATTCAGCACCCTTTACTTTAAAATCAAGTTCAAAAGGTACGATAATCTCTTTTGCGGTGCTATTAAAGCGTTCACGTATCTCTGGAATAGCCTCATTTAACAACTCTTGATCGGATTCATCGAGTTTTCTTTTGTATTCATAAGTAAAGCTTTGATTGATTGCACCATTAGTTACATGGATATAATTAATAAACGCATTCTTTCTTGTATCATCACTTACAATAGTGAAAACATCAACATCTGTAATCGTATGACTTACGATTTCGCTCTTTGCTGCGAAGTTATCGAGCGCTAAATAACGCTGTTTACATAATTCAGCTTCCTCAAATCGCAATTCCTCCGCATATTTCTCCATTTCCTGTTTTAGGAGTTTCTGCACATCACGAGTATTCCCTTTTAATATTTCTCGTGCTTGTTTTATTGCTTCTTGATAATCTTCATAACTCTGTTTATTGATACATGGTGCTCCACAGTTATGTAAATGATACTCTAAGCAAGGCTTATATTTCCCCTGTTCGATACCTTCTTTCGTAATAGGGAAGCGACAAGTGCGCGGTTTGTATACCTTCTTAATGATATCAAGAATCGCATACATACTCCCAATATGGCTATATGGCCCATAAAAAGCACCATAACGTTTATTGATAGTACGTGTTTTGAATATACGTGGGAAATACTCATTCGTTACGCAAATACTTGGGTAAGTCTTACCATCTTTGAGCAATACGTTGTATTTAGGCTTGTATTGCTTGATTAGTTGATTTTCTATAAGAAGTGCATCTTCTTCTGTTTTGACTACAGAATATGAAATATCATAAATCTTAGAAACCAACACCTTTGTTTTAAAACGGTCAACCTCTTTATGGAAGTAGGACGACACACGTCTTTTAAGGTTCTTCGCCTTGCCAACATAGATGATTGTTTTCTCATTATCATAGAACTGATATGTGCCTGGTTTCTCAGGCATATTGAGAACAATGTTCTTAAGATAAGCAGTTCGCTTCAAGTTATCTTCTTTATTCATTTTGCGTAACTCCTTTGTATAAAGGGCTTTTAAAGCGTTTTGTTTCACGTGGAACACGAACGGTGCTTTGCGTTAGCACATATGGTGCTTCACGTCAGCACATATGGTGCTAAGGCTTGGCACGATCGTTGGTGATCAAATCTTGATATCGTAGTGACGGTTTACAAGCCTCGATAATGTACTTTTAAAGAAAAGAGGAGCGACCCTTTGTGTGGGTTACTCCTCTTCTTTTTATATTCATTTCATTTCCTCTTTCTCATATAAAAAGGGTAGGGAGGAAAGGTTCCTGTCACAGTCTTGCTGATTAGAATTGGAGTAAAGAAGTAATTTCAATATCCTTATCGAACTGGTCACGACTGTTAGGAAATTCCGAATGGAGTTCGATAATGAAGTTGCAATACACCTTTTTAGGATTAAACTTCTTAACAAGGTCACATGCAGCCTTCATCGTTCCACCAGTTGCAAGGAGGTCATCATGGAGCAAAACAACGTCATTTTCGTTGATAGCATCCTTATGAATCTCGATGGTGTCTATACCATATTCCTTCTGATAACTTTCCTGAATGGTCTCACAAGGAAGCTTACCAGGCTTACGGCAAAGTACGATACCAGCACCCAAACGGGTGGCAACGGCAGAAGACATGACGAAGCCACGACTCTCGATACCCACAATCTTGGTTACACCCTTACCTTTGTAGAGATCAACCATCTCATCAGTAATTTCCTGAAGAGCTTCAGGTGACTTGAATAGGGTAGTCACATCACGAAAGTTAACACCCTTAATAGGCCAATCCGGGATACATCTCAGGTTGTCTAATAATAGTTTTTTATTCATTTTCAGTTTGTTATATAGTTTTGTTTTATGCTATCGTTTCACGTGAAACAGGCATGTTTTTAACCTTTAGGCGTGCTCCTTTTATCCACGTGTTAGGACTTATTTGTCCAAAGAAAGTTATCTTCCCATGAGGACAAGCAGCACATTAATGTCGCTTGGGCTCACTCCTGGAATACGACTTGCTTGCGCGAGCGTCTCCGGTTGAATCTGTTCTAACTTCTGTCGGCACTCTGTAGAGAGGTCGTGTAGTTCACTATACTTGAAGTGTCCTTTGATTTTAATGTCTTCAAGACGACGCATTTTCTCAGCAAATACACGCTCACGATCGATATAGCCTTTGTACTTTAGCTTGATTTCAGCAGCCTCAGCAATCTCTTCTTTACGGTTAGGCGAAGCCTCGATAGCCTCTTTAAGGCTTGGAATAACAGCCGAAAGGTTCTCGAAGTTGACCTGTGGACGTGCTACAAGGTCAACTATCTTCGTTGCTCCCTTGATAGGAGATGTACCCAAATGCTCCAAGAAACCGTTTACAACTTCAGGCTTAACCGAAGTGTTGTTACAGAAGTCAAGAATACGATTGATATGCTCCTTCTTTTGCATCCACCAGTCATAACGGTCCTGTTTAGCTATACCTATGTTATAAGCACGCTCCGTCAGTCGCGCATCTGCATCGTCTTGGCGTAAGAGAATACGGTATTCTGCACGCGAAGTAAACATACGATAAGGTTCATCAACGCCCTTTGTAGTAAGGTCATCAATCAACACACCGATGTAACTCTCGTCTCTATTCATCACAAAAGGATCCTTACCTGCACAGAGTAGGGCAGCATTAATACCCGCTACTAAGCCTTGTCCGCCAGCTTCCTCGTATCCAGTCGTACCGTTCACCTGCCCAGCAAAGAACAAACCTTCGATTACTTTCGACTCCAAAGACTGTTTTAGCTGTGTTGGATCAAAGTAATCATACTCGATTGCATAGCCAGGACGATAGATTTTAGCGTCACGTAGGGCTGGAATCTTGTGTATAGCCTCTAATTGAACCTCCCAAGGCATACTTGAAGAGAAGCCATTCAGATACATCTCATTCGTGTCAACACCCTCTGGTTCGAGGAAGAGAGGATGGCTATTCTTGTCAGGGAAGGTGACGAGTTTCGTCTCAATCGAAGGACAATAGCGTGGTCCTGTACTCTGAATCTGTCCATTGAATAGAGGAGAATCAGCCACTCCACGTCGCAACACCTCATGTGCTTCCTCGTTCGTGTTACACGTCCAGCATGGCAACTGTGGTAGATGACGATGCGGACCATAGAAAGAGAACTGATGATAGTCGGTCTCTCCCGGTTGTGGTTCCATCTCATCAAAGTGTACCGAACGTCGGTCAATGCGCACAGGGGTACCCGTCTTCATGCGATCAGCACGAATCCCATGGCGCGTAATGCTCTCCGTAAAGTTGTGAACAGCAGGTTCTGCACATCGTCCACCCTCCACCTTTCGCTTACCGATATGCATCAGTCCGTTGAGGAAGGTTCCCGCAGTGATAATCACTGTACGTGCATAGATGTCAATACCCCATATCGTTTTGATACCCAACACCTTACCATTCTCTACCAACAACTCGTCGGCTTGATCCTGAAAGATGTCGAGATTGTCCGTATGGTCGAGTATTGTGCGCCATTCCCAGATAAATTTACCACGGTCACACTGTGCTCGTGGACTCCAAACAGCAGGTCCCTTTGATCGGTTCAGCATATGAAACTGAATCGCTGTAGCATCGGTAACCAGTCCCATATAGCCTCCAAGAGCGTCTATCTCTCTGACTATCTGACCTTTGGCTATACCTCCGACGGCAGGATTACAGCTCATCTGACCGATTTTATTCATATCCATTGTTACCAAACAAGTGTTTGCACCCAAGTTGGCAGCTGCTGTAGCAGCCTCACAACCTGCGTGTCCACCGCCGATAACAAGTACATCATACTTGAATTTCATCGTCTTTTTACAAAAGTATAGGGGCATAATACCCCTAATTTATAACGACACAAAATTAAGAAATAAAATCGAATTATACCTATATAATAGAAAGAAAAGTTCCTCTCTTAATTTCCCTTTTCTCTTAGTTTAGTAGCCAAGTGATGCCCAATCCAATGTTACTATATCGTGAGAACTCGTTGAAAGATATGTCGTAGTAAGTGTTTAGGTGCAGTCGTGGTGAAACCTTATAATCCATTCCGACTTCACTCATAAAGTTGAAGTGGCTGTCATGTCCTGGTTTTGCCCAGTCGTCCTGTCGCTTTGAGTTGTATCGGTTATAGCTTTCTACGAAGAAGCTCCACTTGTCAGTAGGCTGATAAGTGAGGTTAGCACCAAAGAAAAGGTCAGGACTTTCTGTATCTCCATCCCATTCACCTCCCAAGTCATAACCCAATGTAAACTTACTACTCAATTCGTTTTCGAATAAGAGGTGAGCTTGAATACCTACATGTTTGGGAAGGTAGTGTGCATTACTACCACCAGGAATGAGTATTGTACCCATAAAGGAAACCTTTGGAATCACCTTTCCACCCTCATAAACCTTGATTTTCGTACCAATAGCGGCATTCGCAATACCCCCAAAATTCCCTTCAGGCGTATGGGTTATACATTCATCAATCTGTAGTCTTACCTCCGCTTGTGGAGTCAGTCCAAGACGAAACAAAGATGTGTTGATAGTGAAAGTACGTGCGTGTCCACCGTTTCTTCTGTCCCATTCAAGTACGATACCAGTTTCCCAATCAATCTTTCCTGGTTTCATGATGTCGACACCAGTCGTAGCACCAGGGGCATCTGGAGAGAAATCTTCAGTGTCTTGTGCCATTGAATTTGCAGAGACGAACGTAAGGAGAGATAAACATAAAGTTCTCCTTAAACCACTTCTAAGATAGGCTATCATAGTCTTCTTTCTTTCTAATAATGTTGTTGTTTGTTTTAATGTGGATTACAGTCCCCTATTCGTAATCTTATCTTTTTACCCTCATCTTTCTATAGGGGAATGTTATATCAGCTACAAAGATACGCATTAATCGTTTGAAAATGCGTATTTTATGGTTAAAGTCTTCCTTATCTGTGAAAACCAATGGCGTTTTGCTATCTTTTTTACGACTGATAGCTACTCATTCCACCCCCTTTCTATTGTCGTACTGATACTCCGCACATGATGTGCTAACGCTCCGCACATATTGTGCTAACGCCTCGCACGTGTGGTGCGGAGGCTCCGCACCCTATAAAGAGAGGCTCGTGTCGATGGATGAAATTCAACTTGTAAAAAGCAGTTGATGCTTCATAGTTATACAGGTTGGCATTCTTTGTTTATAAAGATAATATGTACCTTTGCATGTTCGGAGATAATAATCAGCATATGAAGCTAAATAATACGATAGAAGAAGGAAACGAAGAACGTACAGCCTTGGGCATTCTGCTCACGATAAGTTTTTGTCATCTGTTAGATGACACAATGCATTCGATGCTCCCAGCAATTTACCCGATGTTGAAAGATGAGTTTGGATTATCCTTCTTTCAAGTTGGAATCATAACGTTAGTACTACAGCTAACCTCTTCCATCATCCAACCCTTCGTCGGACTCTATGCCGATAAGCATCATGGTTGGTGGCAATTGCCTGTGAGTATGGTGTTCACGCTTATAGGAATCTTTATGCTTTCGTATGCCGATAGTTTCCTTGTCATCTTATTATCTGTATCATTGTTCGGCTTAGGCTCTTCTATATTCCATCCGCAAGGTTCGCAAGTGGCACAGCAAGCCTCTGGTGGACGCAATGGTTTAGCACAGAGTATTTTCCAGGTAGGAGGCAATGGTGGCTTTGCAGCAGGACCATTGTTTGCAGCCCTGATAGTGATACCAGTCGGCTTGAGTGGTGTACGCTGGTTTGCGTTTATAGCCCTTCTTTTAGCCGTTATACTGATTTATATAGGAAAATGGCATGTAAAACAATTAAAGGTCGTTCGTAAACGGAGTAGGGCAAGATGGACAACAGCAAAGGCATATACACGTAATCAGATTTATGGATTTGTATTTATCCTTTTCGTGTTGATGTTCTCCAAGAACTTTTATACAGAGAGTATGGTCAGCTATTTCACCTTCTTTCTGATAGAGAAGTTCGGGGTATCTATTCAAACTTCCCAATTCTGCCTGTTTGTTTTCTTAGCAGCAGAAGTTGTCGGAACCCTTCTTGGAGGCTGGATAGGCGACCGCTACGGGCGTAAATACGTGATATGGTTCTCTATCTTTGGGGCAGCACCATTCACAATCATGCTCCCTTATGTGGGTAGTCTTGCTGGAACAATTATCTTATCAGCCATCATTGGGCTCATTATAGCATCAGCCTTTTCTGCAATATTGGTTTATGCAACCGACCTCATGCCTAATCATATCGGTACGATAGCCGGTATCTTCTATGGACTTTCATTTGGTCTTGGCGGTCTTGGAAGTACCTTCTTTGGATGGTTAGCCGACCAGACGAGTATTCTCTTTGTCTTTAAAGTAAGTACATTACTCCCATTATTAGGTATTATAGCCGTCTATTTGCCAAAGATGAAGCGTGAGTAAGCTACATGTTTGATTATAGTCTTGTCATTAATAAATTTATTTTCTGCGTAATGGAGGACTATATTAGGCAATGAAAAAAGGCAAAGAGCAGTTTGGAAAGACTATAGTTAGAGGTTCATCCTTTAGCTAAAGAAATCCCTATTCTTTGCTTTTTGCTATCAGTTAATAGATGAAATTCATTTTAATTCCTTATCTTTGCAAATAGAATCCCTTTTCCTTAGAAAGGGAAGCAATCATATTACTATTTAATCCTTGGCTTGTTTAATACGAAAGTATATGGGCAGGGCGGATACCAAATATTAAAAACCTACATGAAACAAAAGAAACTTTTAGTGACCTTCGCTTTGGGCATGTGTGCCCTTACGGCAGCTCATGCACAGGATAATGACTTCGATTTAGGCAGTCAGCGTTCGGAAGTGCAGTTAGTTAATCCTGTTCCTGGTAAGAAGATTGACCATCAGGGACTCGTTATTAATCCTACACCACGTTACGTGAAACTGACAGGTGAGGGAACAGTAGACATCAGTGGTGGTGTTAAACTTGACCAACCGCAGCCTGCTCGTAAGCAGAGTTGGGACTATTGGACTGACCTTAACTTCCTTTCTCGTGCTGATAAGGGTCTTCCAATGAAGATACAATTAGTGAAGATACCTGTGCTTTTGAAAGATGGAGAGCAGAGTGGGGCCGATGTAGACGGTGCTTACACACTAAGAATCACCAAGAAAGGAATCACACTTCTGGCTGATTATGACTTAGGAGTATTCTATGGTATACAGACTTTGCGCCAAATTATGGAGAACCCATCCGTAGAAGGCGGTAAGAAACTACCTTGTTTGGAAATCAATGATGCACCAGTATTTGCCTATCGTGGTGTTGTGGAGGGTTTCTATGGTACACCATGGTCGCACGCAGTACGCCTTTCATTGATTGACTTCTATGGTAAGTACAAGATGAATACTTATATCTATGGACCAAAGGATGACCCTTATCACAGTTCTCCTAACTGGCGTCTGCCTTATCCAGAGAATGAGATGAAGGACATCAAGGAACTTGTTGCAGCCTGCAAGAAGAACCGTGTAGACTTCGTTTGGGCTATTCATCCAGGTAAGGATATCAAGTGGAACGAGGAAGACTATCAGAATCTTATGCACAAACTTGACCTCATGTATCAAGCTGGTGTGAAGTCATTTGCTATCTTCTTTGATGATATCTCAGGCGAGGGAACCAACCCTAACCGACAAGTTGAGCTGTTGAATCGTTTGACAAAGGAGTTTGTAAAGGCAAAGGGTGACGTTGCTCCGCTGATTATTTGTCCTACAGACTATTCTAAGTTGTGGGCAAAGGCAGACGAGAACGGGCCATTGAGCATCTATGGTAAGACCCTCGACCCATCTGTACGTGTGTTCTGGACAGGCGATGTTGTTTGTAGCGATGTGACAAAGAGTACACTCGATTGGGTGGATAGTCGCATCAAGCGTCCTGCTTTCTTCTGGTGGAACTATGCTGTAACGGACTATGTACGCAATATTGTATTGCAGGGTCCGGTTTATGGATTGGAGACATCGCTCACCGATCAGGATATGTGTGGTCTTGTCAGCAACCCAATGGAGCATGGAGAAGCATCAAAACTCTCTCTTTATAGTGTAGCTGATTATACATGGAATCCATCTGATTATAACCCAATCGACAGCTGGGAGCGTGGCTTGGAGGTGATGATGCCACGTGCAAAGGAGGCTTACCGCACCTTCGCTATCCATTCTGCCGATACGGAGACAGGCTATCGTCGTGACGAATCTTGGGAAACAGAGACCTTCCGTTTAGCTGATTACACCAAGGAAAAGCGTGATAAACTCTATCAGGAGTTCGAACGTGTGGCTAAAGCACCTGCTGAGATTGAGGCTGGTTGCACTGATAATCTCTTGATGAAGGAGCTAAAGCCTTGGCTTACAGAGTTTGCTAAGTTAGGCGAACGTGGTAAGAACGCTATCGAATTGATGGATCTCTATCGTAGTGGTGACAACTTGAAGTTCTGGAGTAAGTATGTTAAGAGCCGTATGTCTGCAGAAGATAAGAAAGCTTACGAGGCTCATAAGTCGGGAACTATGAAGTTGCAGCCATTCTACGACTTCGCTATGGACGACCTCGGTGATGCTTTCTATGAGAAGCTTTCAGGCGAAAAGGCATTCACACTACGTGGTATCGGTTCTTATAAGAATCTTAAGACAACTCAAGCTGGTTTGATGTTCGATGGCGATAGCATAACACATTACACCTCTGGTGAAGCACAGAAGGCTGGTGACTGGATGGGTGTAGCCCTCCCTGAACCAATGTCTGTACGTGAAGTGCATATCCTTCAGGGGCGTAACTCTACTGATGATTGCGACTTCTACGACCATGCAGCACTTGAATATTCTGTTGACGGCAAGACATGGAATACCATGTTGGGCGATATGAAGAACCAGTATGACATTCTTTGGCAGGGCGAACCAGTGCAAGCACGTTATATTCGTTTGCGTCGTCTTGACTCAGACCGTAAGAACTGGGCTTCTATTCGTTCGTTCGTAGTGGTACCTGCTGGTGCAGCTTCGCTTGAGTTTGAGAATTCTAAGGCTGGAGCAAACGATGTTCTTCTTGCGTTCGACCATCAGCCTGGTACATCTTTCAAGAATACAGGTGCTGTTTCGTTCGAGGTACCAAGTGGTATGACTTCTTACACCTTCATGCTTTCATTGCCAGAGGGTGGTTCTGTTCGCGTTTGCCAGTATGATAAGCGTAACAAGCTGAAGGCTGAGTTCACTTCTAATGAGCCTTTCTTCACTGTTGATGTGGCAAAGAAAGTAACGCGTATGGAGTTGATTGGTAAGGCAGAAGTGTTCGAGATTATTCCGAAGAAGTAAGGTGTTGAGGAATTAGATTACTGTATTAAGTAATATAAATATTAAAATAACGAGAGGGTATAAAAGTGGAATTACTTTTTATACCCTCTCGTTTTACGTTATGACTTTTGGTTCTTCAGTTAAATGTGTGAACGCTTTTCGTATTGCTTTAACGGAAGAATCGAAGTTACTCATTAAACAAAAAACATGGCTAAGACAGTCAACTTTCTGTCCTCTTATCATCCTATGACATTGAAAATCATTTCTTTTTAGACTTCAAAAATATGTAGATAGAAGTTTGAAAAATCATTACATAATTTCAAAGAAAACATCTATAATTAACGGTAAAAACACATATAAGAAGCAGGTTTGCAATCAACAGAGAATCAATTAGTTACCAAATGGTAAAATAAAAGGTGCTTTATTGGACTTCAAAAGGGCGTTAGTAAGGGTCTTAAAGGGCATCTTTTGCAAGTCAATTGGGCGTCTTTTAGAAGCCAAAAGAGCATGTATTGGTTTTGAGCTGTGTGAAAATAGTTTACAAGATTCGGCTAATGAGGGAATAATCTGTTTGTATAAGACAGATATACATTGTAGCTAATTACACTTGTCATATAGTTTATTCCTCTTTATAAAACCAACTAATTGGGGGTAATCATTCCGTTTATGTGGATTAATCTCATTCTACTAAGAATCTGCGCATTAAACGGATGAACCTGATTTTTTGTATTTGATAGGTGATATAATATTGATTACCGATATTATTAATAGTGCGCCACCTTCTATAACCGTAGTTGTGTCTTTACTGTACAAGCCTATTATTATGGCGAGTGCAGACATCACGATATCAAAGATGTTTTGTGTTCTATTACCAGTAAATACTTTTAAAATGTCCTGTGTCTTACTTTTCGTACATCCCCAGATACAGAAAACAATCAATATAAGGGTAAAAGCAGATAGTATGTAAACAAGGCTGTCTTGTTGGATATGAGTTATTACCAAGCATAATATAATAACCATTCTCATAGCCCAAGGTAAGAAATAGATAGGTTTACTCATACTTTGAATCTTATAGTTTATGATTAAAAAGTTATTTGTTCCTTGCAAAGATAGTTGTTTTCATTTAAAAAGAAAGTAAGTGTGGGTGAAAAAAATAGGAAAATCGTTGTAAGATAATGATATAGTAGTTCTTGTTCCTTTTAAAATATTTACTTCTCTACTTATTCCCAAGGTAAGAACGAAAAGGAATTGACGGACAATGTGAGATTAAAAGTTGCTTGTTGAAAGACAACAAATAAATTACAATAGGGATAGGCGATGGCGTCTGTCCCTATTGTTTGTAATAGGTTCGAGTGAATGATAATCTAAGAAATGAGGTGATGAAGCCCGAATTCATTTCTTTACGTTAAAGGTTAACACTGAACCTTTCTTCAAGATAACCCTTCGATTGGAATTGTCACTAAACAATGGAATGTCCTTGGTGCAAGTCAACGTTAGGATTTCTCCGGTCTTAGTCTTCTTATATTGATGCCTTAAGTTTTTTATATGCGAATCACAGGCACCATCATAATCGTTTATATGATAATCTTCTTTATTGATAGTCAGATATAATACGTCTGCATAAGCATAGGTACTGTATTGTACGCTTACGCCGTTAAAATGAGCGTTATAAACCTTATAGGATTTGTCGCACACGTCATCTTCGTCAGGTTCAATAGTGAAGTCTGCTTTTGAAGCTTTCCCCTTGACAGCTATTGTCTTACCCGCAACGATATGGAGGTTGGCATAAGCGTTCATAGATAGCTCTATCTCGCTTTTACTGTTGTTGAATATTGACCTCAAAAAAGCTGGTCTGCTCTTGTAGTCCAGATTGTTATCTTGAGCATTGGCAACCATGCAGGACAATACAAGTAATAAGCTTAAAATAATCTTTTTCATTGCTTAATTCTTTAATATTGATACATTCATTCATTAGAATTCTGTGAATGTTTGAGTTCAATAAATGTTTTTCGTTACCTTTGTTTGCGAATAGTAGCTGTTTTGTTGCTGTTCTTATAAAGTAGCATTGATATCGCTGCAAATGTAGATAATAGTTTTTAAATAAACAAACGTTGGATAGATTTTAGATAGGTTGACTTAGTTTTCGGTACTTTCTAACAACAAGTTGCCTCCATTTTGGTAACATACAGCAAGATATTTAGCCTTCCGCACCATTGGTGCTAACGCTCCGCACCATTGGTGCTTACCAATCGCACGGTACGTGCTGAGTACTAACACATCGGCTAAAGATGGGAAGAGAGGGTCTTAATAACACATAGTAATATGCTAATAGATCACTAATATGGGAAGGGTATATCAGCCATTACTAATCTTTTTGCTCCACTTCACTGATGAATTAAAATAACTATACAACACCGAAAGTTTTTGTTTAACTTTCGAGGTTTGTGCGTCTTCTAAAACTATCCTCATTTATTAGGATAGGCTAAGCCTCCTTATTTTAAGTCTAAATACTATACATTTTGTTTAAAATACTTTGATAAATCATTAAAATATAGTATTTTTGCAACGCATTATGTATGTACTCATACCAACATCTTGGTATCTAATTTAATGAACAATAATTACGAGAGGGAGGCTGAATACAGTCTTCTCGCTACATTCATTTAGGAATAATAATTCTAACAATTTAAATATTTAAAATCAAAACATTTATGTGGTTAATCAATTCATCTATTGGTAGAAAGGTGATTATGTCAGTTACTGGCATGGCCCTGATCCTATTCATGACGTTCCACTGCTGTATGAATCTTGTTGCGCTCTTCTCAGGAGAGGCTTACAACATGATTTGTGAGCTGTTGGGTGCCAACTGGTATGCAGTAGCAGCTACTGCTGGTCTTGGTGCATTGGCAGTTTGTCACATTGTTTATGCGTTCATCCTTACAGCGCAGAACCGCCGTGCACGTGGTGACAATCGTTATGCTGTTACAGAGAAGCCTGCAACTGTAGAGTGGGCAAGCCAGAACATGCTTGTTCTCGGTCTCATCGTGTTGCTCGGTCTTGGACTTCACTTCTTTAACTTCTGGTACAACATGATGTTTGCAGAGCTTACAGGTATGCATGTTCAGATTCCACCAAGTCATGGTTTTGAGTACATCCAGGTAACATTTGCTAATTCAGTTTACGTAGTTCTCTATGTTATTTGGATTGTAGCATTGTGGTTCCACCTCTCTCACGGTTTCTGGAGTGCTATGCAAACAGTTGGTGTCAACGGTAAAGTATGGTTCAACCGTTGGAAGACCATTGGTAACATTTATGTTACGCTGTTGATGCTTTGCTTCCTCATTGTAGTGCTTGCATTTGCTTTCCATTGTGCACCAAGCCTTTGCTGTGCTGCATAATTAAGTATCTAAGTTGAAAATTTAATTCAAAACAATCATGACAAAGATATTAGATTCCAAAATACCAGCAGGTCCTGTAGCCGAGAAGTGGACTAACTACAAGGCACATCAGCGTTTGGTTAACCCAAAGAATAAACTGAAACTGGATGTTATCGTTGTTGGTACAGGTCTGGCTGGTGCCAGTGCTGCCGCTTCTCTCGGTGAGATGGGCTTCAACGTATATAACTTCTGCATCCAAGACTCACCACGTCGTGCACACTCTATCGCTGCACAGGGTGGTATCAATGCTGCAAAGAACTATCAGAATGATGGTGACTCAGTTTACCGTCTTTTCTACGATACAGTAAAGGGTGGTGACTATCGTGCTCGTGAGGCTAACGTTTATCGTTTGGCTGAGGTTTCAAACGACATCATCGATCAGTGCGTTGCACAGGGAGTTCCATTCGCTCGTGAGTATGGTGGTATGCTTGCTAACCGTTCTTTCGGTGGTGCACAGGTAAGCCGTACTTTCTATGCAAAGGGTCAGACCGGTCAGCAGTTGTTGCTCGGTGCTTACTCTTCATTGAGTGCACAGGTTGCTACAGGTAAGGTAAAGCTCTATACTCGTTATGAGATGGAGGACGTAGTTATCGTTGACGGTCACGCTCGTGGTATCATTGCTAAGAACCTTGTGACTGGTAAATTAGAGCGTTTCACAGCTAATGCTGTTGTTATCGCTACTGGTGGTTATGGTAACGCATACTTCCTTTCAACCAACGCTATGGGTTGTAACTGTACAGCCGCTATCCAGTGCTACCGTAAGGGTGCTTACATGGCTAACCCTTCTTACGTTCAGATTCACCCAACTTGTATCCCTGTACACGGCGACAAGCAGTCTAAGCTGACCCTTATGTCAGAGTCTCTGCGTAATGATGGCCGTATCTGGGTTCCTAAGAAGCTCGAAGATGCAAAGGCATTGCAGGCAGGAACAAAGAAGGGATCTGATATTCCAGAGGAAGATCGCGACTATTACTTGGAGCGTCGTTACCCAGCATTCGGTAACCTCGTACCTCGTGACGTTGCATCACGTGCTGCTAAGGAGCGTTGCGACCATGGTTTCGGTGTTAACAACACTGGTCTTGCTGTGTTCCTCGACTTCTCTGAGTCTATCAACCGCCTTGGTATCGATACAATTCTTCAGCGTTATGGTAACCTCTTCGATATGTATGAGGAGATTACAGACGTTAATCCAGGCGAACTCGCTAATGAGATTAACGGCGTGAAGTACTATAATCCAATGATGATCTTCCCTGCTATCCACTACACAATGGGTGGTATCTGGGTTGACTATGAGCTGATGACAACCGTTCCTGGTCTGTTTGCTATTGGTGAGTGTAACTTCTCTGACCATGGTGCTAACCGTCTTGGTGCTTCTGCTTTGATGCAGGGTCTTGCTGATGGTTACTTCGTATTGCCATATACTATTCAGAACTACCTTGCTGATCAGGCACTCTGGGCAAAGGTTCCAACCGACCGTCCTGAGTTTGATGAGGCAGATAAGGCTGTTATGGCTGAGACAGATCGTTTGATGGGTATTCAGGGTAAGCGTTCTGTTGACTCTCTCCACAAGGAGCTTGGTCATATCATGTGGGAGTATGTAGGTATGGGTCGTACCAAGGAAGGTCTTGAGGAAGGTCTTAAGCAGTTGAAGGCTCTCCGCGAGGAATTCAACTCTAATCTCTTTATTCCAGGTAAGAAGGAAGGCTTGAACGTCGAACTTGATAAGGCAATTCACCTCCGTGACTTCATCCTTATGGGTGAGCTCGTAGCTTATGATGCATTGCATCGTGAGGAGAGTTGTGGTGGTCACTTCCGTGAGGAGCACCAGACAGAGGAAGGTGAGGCTAAGCGTGACGACGAGAACTTCTTCTATGTTGGCTGTTGGGAGTATCAGGGTGATGACACCAAGAGCCCAGAGCTTATCAAGGAACCTCTCGAGTATGAGGCAATCAAGGTACAAACACGTAATTATAAAAACTAGTTGACGAGTTGACGGGAGGACAAGTTGACAAGTTGTTAGCTTGTTCTGCCTTAAACATATTCCATTAGTATAATACAGACAATATACAAGATGTAATACAAACAAGGTCGATGAATACTCACAAGGATTTGATCGTCTGGCAGAAAGCAATGGAACTTGTCTTAGAAGTATATAAGGCAACAAAGACATATCCACGGGAAGAATTATTTGGATTAGCTTCCCAAATGCGTAGAGCCGTTGTATCAATTCCCTCGAACATAGCAGAAGGCTATGGCAGAATCCATACTCGTGAAACTGAGAGATTCCTTAGTATAGCATTAGGTTCTGCGTGTGAGTTAGAAACTCAATTGATTCTATCGAAAGACTTAGGGTATATCTCGACAGAACTTGCACAGCAACTATGCGATAAGACCCAAGGCATAATTAGGATGCTAACGTCTTTGATTAAGACTCTGAACAAATAACTTGTTTACTTCACAACTTGTTTACTTGTCAACTAAAACATAACACAATGGCAAAGAATATATCATTCACAATTAAGTATTGGAAGCAGAATGGTCCACAGGATCAGGGTCATTTCGATACACATGAGATGAAGAATATCCCAGATGACACCTCATTCCTTGAGATGCTTGACATCCTTAATGAGGAGTTGATTGCTGCTGGTGATGAACCATTCGTCTTCGATCACGACTGCCGCGAGGGTATTTGCGGTATGTGTTCACTCTATATCAATGGTACTCCACATGGTAAGACTGAGCGTGGTGCAACAACCTGTCAGCTTTATATGCGCCGTTTCAACGATGGTGATGTTATCACTGTTGAGCCATGGCGTTCAGCTGGTTTCCCAGTAATCAAGGACTGTATGGTAGACCGTACAGCATTCGATAAGATTATTCAGGCTGGTGGTTACACATCAATCCGTACTGGTCAGGCACAGGATGCTAACGCTATTCTTATCTCTAAGGACAATGCTGATGAGGCTATGGACTGTGCAACATGTATCGGTTGTGGTGCTTGTGTAGCTGCATGTAAGAATGGTTCTGCTATGCTCTTCGTTTCATCTAAGGTTAGCCAGTTGGCTCTCTTGCCACAGGGTAAGCCTGAGGCTGCTAAGCGTGCTAAGGCAATGGTTGCTAAGATGGATGAAGTTGGCTTCGGTAACTGTACTAACACACGTGCTTGCGAGGCTGTTTGTCCTAAGAACGAGAAGATTGCTAACATCGCTCGTTTGAACCGTGAGTTCATCAAGGCAAAGTTTGCTGATTAATCATAAGCAACAGGTAGTAGCCCTATAGACTACTACCAAGCTTATTCAATCATAGGAAATCCCATAGCTCTGATATATGAGTTATGGGATTTTTGTTTATATGTCCCAGTTAAGTTAGTATACGATACTTTATGATTTGAACCTCTTTTATATCCTTTGACCTTTGAGGTTTGACCTTTGAACTTTATGATTTTACTTTCACCGACTACGAATTACGCTAATTACTCGAATCCTTATCGCAACGTAATTCGTTTAATCAGTAGTCACAGATCGATAGTTTACGAGTTTAGAAGTTGATGAGTAGACTTATTATTTGTATCGATAAATAACAGCTAATTTAATAGATAAGGATTTGAAAAATAATTACATTGTATCGAGTAAAACCTCTATAAATAACGAAAAAAACACATATAAAAAGAAAGTTTGCAATCAACAGAGAATCAATTAGTTATCAAGTAGTAAAATAAAAGGTGCTTAATTGGACTTCAAAAGGGCGTTAGTTAGCCTTCAAAAGGGCACCTTTTGCAAGTCAATTAGGCGTCTTTTAGAAGCTAAAAGAGCATGTCTTGATTTTGAGTTATTGGAAAATTATTTACAAATATCGGCAGTGTGGAAGTATGCTGTTTGTAGAAGACGGATAGAAATCATATCAATTCGCATCTTATCTTGTATTTTATCCCTCTTTGTAAGACCATCTAATTTGGGAAAATCATACCATACAGGTATATAAGTCATTATTTTATTTTAATCTATTTATTTAATGTAGGAAGCTATTATCTTTGTGAAAGTAGTTCTGAAAGTACATGTTATGTCGCTGTAAGAGAATTGTTAAGCATAGAATAAGACATGCTTTGATGCCTATAAAGAAGACATTTTGAAGTGGGGTAGAACGGCTTGTAGCCATCGTGACACGAGAATAAAGTATCGAAAGTAATAGAGTTAATGCTTTTCCTCTTATTCTTCTTTTACTCTTTTTCCCTTTCAAAGCTATGCTTCAGCATTTTACCTTTTTACTCTTTTACCCTTGAATATCTGTCTTATCTCGTTTTTTTTTACTACTTTTGTACACAAAAGACGTAAAGACAATTAAAACCTACGAATATCAATGAGTGAGAACAAACTTTCCACTAACGAACAGGCACAGACTGCCGATGCTCCAGTAAAGGTCAGTTATACTGAATATAAAGTTATTCCATCACAGGGATATTGTATGATTGTGAAGTGTCGTAAGGGCGACCAGGCAGTCGTATTGAAGACTCTAAAGGAAGAATACCGTGAGCGTGTGTTGCTTCGTAATGCATTGAAGCGTGAGTTTAAACAGTGCCAACGACTCAATCACTCTGGTATTGTTCGCTATCAAGGGTTGGTTGAGGTTGATGGTTACGGACTTTGTATAGAGGAAGAGTATGTTGAAGGACGTACTTTACAGGCTTATCTCAAGGAAAATCATACTGACGATGAGAAGATAGCAATTATCAATCAGATTGCTGATGCACTGCGTTATGCGCATCAGCAAGGGATCATTCATCGTAATTTGAAGCCTTCAAATGTGCTTGTTACAACACAGGGTGACTATGTAAAACTCATTGATTTCAGTGTTCTTTCACCTGAAGATGTTAAGCCAACAGCTGATACAATACGCTTTATGGCACCAGAGATGAAGGATGAGACGTTGACTGCAGACGCTACAGCCGATATCTATTCGCTCGGTACTATTATGAAAGTGATGGGTTTGACGTTAGCTTACAGCGAGGTAATCAAGCGTTGTTGTGCTTTCAAGCGAAGCGATCGTTATAGCAATGTTGATAAACTCTTTGCTGATTTGAACAATGAAGGCTCTTCGTTCAGTATGCCAAAGATTGGTAAAGGTACTGTTGTCTTAGGCTTGATAATTGCAGTTGTTATTGGAATCGGTGTGTTGCTTTATAACTATGGCGGTGCATTGATTGACCAAGTAGGTAAGATTGATGTGTCATCTGTCTTTAGCTCTGATGCTGAAACGGCTCCAGAAGATACAGTGAAGGTGAATACAGCAGAGCAATCTGACAGTCTTTCTACTGAAGCTGAGGCTCCTGCAACAGGTAAGCTTGCCTTTATGAATAGGATGAAGCCAGCCCTTTACAAGGACCTTGACAATATCTTTGAGAAGAACTCTGCAGATAAAACAAAGTTGTCAAAGGCTATCAAAATCTATTATCGTGGATTGATTCAAGCTAACGATACACTCGATAATGAGCAGCGTGCTGAGGTAGATCGTGTATTTGGCGATTATGTAAAGCAGAAGAAGGCTGCATTAAACTAATAAGATATAAACGCTATAGAGGTAAGGACTAAGTCATGTAGATATGATGTTTGACTTACTCAGTGATAGTGTTTACAGAAGGCAGGGGCAGAGGCTGTGCTTTCTTTCCGAACCTTGAGAGGGCGCGAGAGGAAGACAGTGTCTGCCCTTGTTAGCTTTCGTTGGTCGGTTTAAGTGTTTTAATTAACGAATGATTGATAATTTCTACAGCTGCTATTCGTGTCTGGCTGTAGAATATGTAATGAATAAAAAGAATGAAACGAGTCTTTTATCTGCTATTTGCAGCCATATTCTTTGCTTGTAGTATGCACGCACAGACACCAACGATGAGTCGTCGGCAGGCTGCTGGTCGGTCAATGGAGCAGCAGGGGTTGGTAAATATAAAGCATGTAGTACCTTCTATCAAGGTGGCTTTGATGTATGCTCGTACGGATAACTTCTGTAATCGTGTACTCTATCATGACCTTCGTGATGCCTATGTATTACCTGCTTGTGCAGAAGCATTGCGTAAAGCGCAGGCGGAGTTGAAGCGTCGTCGTCCTGATTTGAGCCTTTGTATCTTCGATGCCACACGACCGATGAGCGTACAGCAGACGATGTGGGACGCAGTGAAAGATACCCCAAAGTATTTTTATGTATCTAATCCTGCGCACGGAGGAGGTATGCATAACTATGGAATGGCTGTAGATATTAGTATCTGCAAGGCCTCATGGAATGATGCTACATGGCGTGATGGTGCCACCCGTTGCTTGATAGATACGATTCCAATGGGTGTGAAGGTAGACCACATGGGTATAGCCAGTCATATTGATAAAGAGAATGACCTCGTTGCTCGTCGTCTTATCTCTCGTGAGGCATTAGCCAACCGCAGACTCCTTCGTGAGGTGATGAGTGCTGCTGGTTTCATGCCTTTACGTACCGAGTGGTGGCACTTCAACCTTTGTACAAGGGCTTGGGCAAAGCAGAATTTGAGGGTGGTGAGGTAAAAAGGAAGAAAACCACAGCTCGCTTCCTCTACCAAGTAGCCCCTCCCCCTTGCCCCTCCCCCAAAGGGAGGGGAGTGAATACCGAGATACTCCGATGTTAAATGGAAAGCAAGAAGATATGAGGAAGGGTAATGTGAATAGATAAGAAGGGTATATGCAAGAATCCTTAAACACGATATAAGACTCTTTAGTTAAGGTGTTGGAGTATTTAATAGGATAAAAGTATAGGCAGATAAGATGAATAAAACGGACAAAATTAAGCAAGAGGAATTTCCTTTGCCACGATATGTGCAGGAAGTTTTGAGCAAACATAACATTTCACTCCCCTCCCTTTGGGGGAGGGGTAAGGGGGAGGGGCTGCTCGGTAGTCTTTCTGTCTTAGCCCTCCAATCCCACCGCTACCCCGATATTGATATGCCCTTCCTGCTCGACCAGTTGGCAGGATGGCAAACTGCACGCACGAAACTGCCGTCGTGGGCAGCGAAGGAGGACATCATTTACCCACCGCATCTATCGATGGAACAGTGTTCAAGTGAGCAGACTGCGGAATATAAGGCACGATTGGTTGCACGCCTTGTAGGGGTAGAGAACTTCGTTTCTTCTGACCTAAATAACGATTATAGCAGACCTTCTGCAGGAGAAGAAACTACTCCTACGCAGCAAGATAATCATGTTCAGAACAGTTTTGAAGGGTCGTTCTGTGACCTAACAGGCGGCTTTGGCGTTGATTTCTCCTTTATAGCACGCAGCTTCAAACGTGCTATTTATGTCGAACAGCAGGAGAACTTGTGCGAATTGGCACGTCATAACTTCCACGCTTTAGGCTTAACACAAGCTGAAGTAGTGAATACCGATGGTACAGCTTACCTCCATCAGCTCGACCATGTGTCTGTTTTATTCCTCGATCCAGCGCGTCGTAATGAACAAGGAGGTAAGACAGTGCTCATAAGTGATTGTGCACCCGATGTCTTGGCATTGGAAGAAGAACTCTTAGAGAAGGCTGATACGGTTGTTATAAAGCTGTCGCCAATGCTCGATTGGCATCGTGCTGTGGACGAACTCAATCGTTTGGGCAATGTTGTTCGTGAGGTACATATCGTCTCTGTACGCAATGAATGTAAGGAATTACTGTTAGTTTTGCAGAGAACGAAAGGTGAAACAGATGATAAGACGGCTACGGAAAAAGCCTTACAGGTATTCTGTGTGAATGATAATAACATCGTTTCTTATTCTCTCGATGAGGCTTTAATCGTATCGCAGCGACTTCTTACGGCTGTTCCAGAGGCTGGGCAGTATCTCTATGAGCCCAATGCTTCATTGATGAAAGCAGGCTGTTTTGCTTTGCTTACTGCCCGTTATCCACTTTCAGCACTCAGTCTTAATTCTCATCTTTTTGTCTCAGAGGAGTCTATCCATGATTTTCCAGGTCGTCAGTTTGAGATAGCAGCTGTTTCATCGTTCAATAAGAAGGAGCTACGACGTCGTTTATCGGGGATAGACAAAGCCAATCTTGCCGTGCGCAACTTCCCTATGAGTGTTGCTGAACTACGTAAAAGGTTAAAGATAAAAGAGGGAGGAGACATCTACCTCTTTGCAACCACGGATGCAGAAAGCAATCATCTCCTCTTCGTTTGTAAGAAAACAGCGATGTTAACAAGAAAGTAGAAGGTACCATGAAGTGCTATCTATCATTATAATAAATGGTTATTGAGGTTTCAGTGAATGCTTAAGAACTATTTGATAAATGATGTTTTGCAAGTATGTTAAGCATAAACTGGAGTTGTATAGACGTCAAGCACGTGTGGTGCGGACGCTCAGCACATATGGTGCGGACGCCTAACACGAGTCCTTATGACTGAGTAGTAGGGTAGTGATAGTCAATAAAAAGGAGCGTAAATTTGCCAATCTACCTTTTTTTTAGTACTTTTGCACGTTTAAGATTAGGAAAATAACGAAATTAAAAGATTCTAAATGTCATCAGTTCAGATAAAGAGAGTAGAGACGAAGAAAGACCTAAAAGCTTTCATCGAGTGTCATTATGACCTCTACGAGGGTAATCAATATGATGCCCCAAACCTCTATAGCGATGAGTTGAATACGTTGTCAAAAGACAAGAATGCTGCTTTTGACTTCTGCGAAGCTGAGTATTTCCTCGCCTTGAAGGAGGAAAAGGTGGTGGGGCGTGTAGCTGCCATCATCAATAATAAGGCAAACGAAAAGTGGGGCAAGAAGGATGTTCGCTTCGGCTGGATAGACTTCATTGACGATATAGAAGTGACAAAAGCTCTGTTGAAAGCTGTTGAAGACTACGGTAGAGAGAAGGGCATGACCTCTGTTGTTGGTCCACTCGGTTTCACAGATATGGATCCAGAGGGTATGTTGACATGGGGCTTTGATCAGCTCGGAACAATGGCAACTATCTATAACTACGATTATTATCCAAAGCACATGGAGAAACTTGGTGGCTGGGAAAAGGATAATGACTATGTCGAATATCGTCTTGATGTCCCAGAGACAGCTCCAGAGAAATACACAAAGATTGCAGAGATGGTGGAGAAACGATATAATCTCCATGTGCGTAAACTGACCAAGAAGGAAATCTTCGAGGGTGGTTATGGCAAGAAACTCTTTGACTTAATCAATGTGACTTATGCTAATTTGTATGGCTTCTCTGAGTTAACTGATCGCCAGATAGACCAGTATGTAAAGATGTACTTCCCACTTGCCGACCTCGATCTCATTACAGTTATTGAGGATGGCAATAAGGATAACCAGTTAGTTGGTCTTGCAATCACAATCCCATCACTAACACGTGCCTTGCAGAAGTGCCACCGTGGACGTCTTTTCCCATTCGGATGGTGGCATTTACTACGTGCAATAAAGTTCCATAAGACGGAGGTTGTAGACCTTCTCCTTATTGGTGTCCTACCAGAGTACCGCTCAAAGGGAGCTAATTCCCTTGTCTTTGCTGACCTCATTCCACGTTATGTGAAGTACGGCTTCAAGTGGGGTGAAACGCACGTGGAGATGGAAACCAACGAAAGCGTACAGAGTCAGTGGGGTCCATTAGACCCAATTATGCACAAGAAGCGTAGGTGCTATAGGAAAGCTATTGGGTGATGGGTGATGAGTATTGGGTGTTGATGGACAGCTTTAACATGTGTTCTTTCTATATTTTCACGTGTTTCTTCTATATTAACACCTAACACTAAGACACTTAAGGACTATTAGAATGTAAAAGGATGTACCTATGGAATTGTTTTATTACAGGCGTTTAGATGTTTATAAGGACGCTAAGCAGTTGGCTATTAATGTCAATGAAGCCTTAAAATCATTTCCAAAAGAAGAACGATATGCGTTGACAAATCAATTGCAGCGTGCTTCTACATCTGTTATGTTTAATATTGCAGAAGGCTTTGGACGCTATGGTAGTAAGGAGAGGATACATTTTCTTGATATAGCAAATGGTTCTTTAATGGAGGTTTCGAGCCAAATAGAATTGGCAGAAGCCTATCATTACATCTCTACAACACAGCGGGAAGAATTCGATAGCCAAATCCTTTGTATCGTAAAACAGCTCGCAGGATTGAGAAAATCCCTGCTTCAGTCTTCCAACTCCTCATCCCCTTTCAGTAAGTAGACATTTTTGATATCTCTCAATTAGTTTCAACACCTAACCCCCAACACCTACTCCCCAACATTATCAATTCATTAACACCCAATACTCAACACCAAACACCCAACAATGGATAATTCATCAACACCCAACACTCAACACCCAACACCCGTTTCTTACACCGACGATAATATCCGACACCTATCGGATATGGAGCATGTGCGTACCCGTCCGGGTATGTATATTGGTCGTTTGGGCGATGGAAAGTTGCCTGAAGATGGTATTTATGTACTCTTGAAGGAGGTAATTGATAACTCTATTGACGAGTTTAAGATGAATGCTGGTGACCGTATTGAGATTGATGTGGAGGATAATCTGCGTGTTAGTGTGCGCGACTATGGTCGTGGTATTCCACAAGGTAAGCTTGTTGAGGCTGTGTCTGTACTGAATACGGGTGGTAAGTATGACTCTAAAGCGTTTAAGAAGAGTGTTGGTTTGAATGGTGTCGGTGTGAAAGCTGTTAATGCACTAAGTTCACATTTTGAGGTAAAGAGCTTCCGCGACGGTAAGGTGCGTGAACTATCGTTTGAGAAAGGTAACCTCCAAAGCGACAAAACAAAGAAGTCTGCGGACGAGAATGGTACCTATATCTACTTTGAACCAGATGCAACGCTATTCAAAAATTATAGCTTCCATGATGATATAGTAGAGGAGATGCTCCGTAACTATACCTATCTAAACACCGGATTGACGATTATGTACAATGGTCGTCGTATACTTAGTCGACATGGTTTGAAGGACCTTTTGACTGATAATATGACTGTTGATCCATTGTATCCGATTGTTCACATGAAGGGAGAGGATATTGAGATTGCTTTCACACATACCAATCAATATGGCGAGGAGTATTACTCTTTCGTGAATGGTCAGCATACAACGCAGGGCGGTACACATCAGACAGCCTTCAAGGAGCATATTGCCAAGACAATAAAAGAGTTCTTCGGCAAGTATGAGTATGGTGACATTCGTAACGGATTGGTGGCTGCTATCGCTGTAAACGTTGAAGAACCAGTATTTGAGTCACAAACAAAGATTAAGTTAGGTTCCACACAGATGTCGCCTGATGGTGAGTCTATCAATAAGTATGTGGGCGACTTTATCAAGACAAACGTTGACAACTACCTTCATATTCATAAAGAAGACTTCACCGATATACTTGAGAATAAAATCAAGGAGACCGAGCGAGAGCGTAAGGCAATGGCTGGTGTAACGAAGTTAGCACGTGAGAGAGCGAAGAAAGCCAACCTCCATAACCGTAAGTTGCGTGACTGTCGTGTACACTATTGTGACGTGAAGAACGATCGAAAGGAGGAGAGTTCTATCTTTATAACAGAGGGAGATTCAGCCAGCGGAAGTATTACTAAGAGTCGTGATGTCAACACACAAGCGGTCTTCTCATTGCGTGGAAAGCCGCTTAACTGCTTTGGTCTGACGAAGAAGGTAGTGTATGAGAATGAGGAGTTCAATCTCCTTCAGGCTGCGCTCGACATTGAAGACGGACTCGATTCGCTTAGATATAACAAGGTAATTGTCGCAACGGATGCCGATGTTGACGGTATGCACATCCGTTTGTTGATAATAACTTTCTTCCTTCAGTTCTTCCCAGAGCTGATAAAGAAAGGACACGTATATGTCCTTCAGACACCGCTTTTCCGTGTTCGTAACCGTCGAACAAAGATAAAGAACAAAGAGGTAATTGCCGAAGCGGACGCTCGTCGTGTGAAAGGAGAGAAAAAGAACGACTTTATTACACGTTATTGTTACTCTGAGGAGGAGCGTGTAGCAGCTATCAACGAGCTTGGTCCAGACCCAGAAATCACTCGATTCAAAGGTCTTGGTGAGATCTCTCCTGACGAATTTGCCCATTTCATCGGTCCAGATATGCGTTTAGAGCAAGTTACTTTGCATAAGAATGACCAGGTAGCCAAACTCTTGGAGTATTATATGGGTAAGAACACGATGGAACGTCAGAACTTTATTATTGACAACCTCGTGATTGAAGAGGATTTGCCAGAAGAGCAATGAGAGATGTAAAAGAGCTTCTCATGATATGGATTGACTATCATTAATTATCCAAAGAACCGTTGATAGGGACTTTCAAATCAGTCGACTGATTTTTTAAAACACTCGACTAATTTTTAAAATCAGTCGAGTGTTCTGTTAAAGGAGTATAGAGTTCTATCAGAATAATCAGTCTGTACGTTACGTAATTGTCACAAACAGGATATTAAACAAGCAATATCAGTCAATAAATTCAACGAGATAGAAGGGCAAACGAAGGGACTCAAATGACAGTCTCATTAGTTGTCTTTCAAAGAAAATAGAGTTTCATTAAAATATAATATTAGTCTATGAAAAGGTATATCTATCTTTCACTCCTTTGCTTCTTTAGCTTTTTACCATTGTCAGCGCAGCTTAAGAGCGACTCACCCTTGCGTAAGTTGCAGATAGCAGAGATGGCTATCACTAACTTCTATGTGGACTCTGTGAACGAGCAGAAGTTAGTCGAGGATGGTATTAGGGGTATGCTCGAGAAACTCGACCCCCATTCTACCTACACGGATGCGAAGGAAACCAAGGCAATGAACGAACCATTGCAAGGCGACTTTGAGGGTATTGGTGTACAGTTCAATATGATTGAAGATACACTTGTCGTTATCCAGCCTGTTGTCAACGGACCATCTCAGAAGGTGGGAATCCTTGCTGGCGACCGTATCATCAGTGTAAACGACTCTACTATCGCTGGTGTGAAGATGGCACGTATCGATATCATGAAGATGCTTCGTGGTAAGAAGGGAACGAAGGTGAAGTTAGGTGTTGTACGCCGTGGTGTGAAAGGGGTGTTGACCTTTGTCGTTACACGCGCTAAGATACCAGTTCATACTATCAATGCCTCTTATATGATTCGTCCTAATGTGGGCTATATCCGAATCGAGAGCTTCGGTATGAAGACCCATGACGAGTTCATGTCGGCTGTTGATTCACTGAAAAAGAAAGGCATGAAGACCCTCCTTCTCGACCTACAAGACAATGGTGGCGGTTATCTTCAGTCGGCTGTTCAGATATCAAATGAGTTCCTTAAGAACAATGACATGATTGTTTACACCGAAGGACGACGCGCTCGTCGCCAGAATTTTAAGGCTATTGGCAACGGACGACTGCAGGATGTAAAGGTTTATGTATTGGTAAACGAACTCTCTGCTTCGGCTGCAGAGATTGTCACTGGTGCTATTCAAGATAATGATCGTGGAACGGTTGTGGGCCGTAGAACCTTTGGTAAGGGACTTGTACAGCGTCCGCTTGACCTCCCTGATGGTAGTATGATTCGTCTGACAATAGCCCATTACTATACGCCAAGTGGTCGTTGTATTCAGAAACCTTACACAAAGGGCGACCTGAAGGATTATGAAATGGATATTGAGAAACGCCTGAAACATGGTGAACTAACCAATCCTGATAGTATTCACTTTGATACTTCTCAGAAGTTCTACACACTTCGTAACCATCGAGTAGTATATGGTGGTGGCGGTATTATGCCCGATTACTTCGTGCCTTTAGATACAACTAAATACACGAAATATCATCGTCTCTTGGCTGCAAAGAACATCATTATGAATGCTTATCTGAAGTATGTTGATGCAAACAGAACAACTCTGAAAGGACTTTATAAGTCATTTGACACCTTCAATAAGAATTACGTAGTACCACAATCATTGCTTGACACGATTATAGCAGAGGGCAAGAAAGAGAAGGTGGAACCAAAGGATAAGGCAGAACTAACGGCTACCATGCCTTATATCAAAGTTCAATTAAAAGCACTCGTAGCACGCGATTTGTGGGATATGAACGAATACTACCGCGTTTGGAACGAGCAGAGTGACATTGTGAATAAGGCCATTAAACTTTGTACAGCACCTAATACGGACAGGAGTCTGTAATTGATGTCTTAATCAAAAAGCGATATAAAAGACATTACAGGCTTCTATCTTGAAGAGAAGAACGTATGTAATAAGAAAAAGCGGCATGTGTGGTTTGACAAAGCCATACGTGCCGTTTTCTGTAAATTCACATATTCTCTGCCCTAATTTTACGTGTATTTCTATTCCTACTTGTTTCCCGCTATTTACAAATGCATGGGAATAAGAAAGGAAAGGCGACTGGGATTTGAAGCTATTCAGCCATCTGGAGGATTGTTCATTACCATAAAGAGTCCTTTTCCATTCCCTCTTTCATTCTTTCTTTGATACTCTCCATTGCTGTGGTGTCATGCCTTCCAGTGCTGAAAAGAGGTGAGAGAAATTGCTGACCGATGAGAAGCCGCAGGTCTGAGCAGCCTCTGTAATACTGAGCGAGGGCTCATCAATTAGCATCTGTTTGGCTTCATTCAGGCGCAGTTGGGACAGCCAAGTACCGAAAGGCATATTCAGCTCCATGTTGAGATACTGTGAGAGATAGGTGCGATTGGTATGCAGTTGCAGTGCTACTTCGTTGAGCGTTAGCTGCGTCTTCATGTATCGTTTCTTCTTTATCCACTGTTGGATCTCTTCTTCTATCTTCCTTTTTCTCTTCTGCCTCCCTGATAGTACTACCGCTTGTTGTGCCAGTGTGTTCTTTTCAAAATGCATGGCATAGTTGAGAATAGAGACAAAAAGATGGCAAAAGAAGATGACAAAGTTGAATAGTAGTAATATGGCAATCTTTTTACTGACGACCATGACTGCAATACCCAGCACTCCAGTGACAACACCCCAATACATGGGTAGTCGTAACCACAGTATGAAAGCTTGGACAGAAGGGGGGTGCCTTTGTGTCTCCACCCGCTTGTTAAGCGATCTTCTCATCAAAAGACTAAGGGTGAATGTCTCAACGAGAAAAACGACAGAAGCAATGACAAGGATGACAATGCGAACTCTGTCGTTGCCAAATCCTCCTCCCCATAGGGTTATGATGCAGGCTATAACGGGGATGAAATTACGTTCCATGTGTTCTGACTTGATTTCTTCTTCGCTGATAATAGCGGTGAAAGCCATGATAAAAAGAGTAAGGGCAGGGAAAAGTACGCCTATGGTGATGGCAATAGAATAGTAAGAAGAAAGTTCTCTGAGTTGAAAGTACCAGTGGATGAAGCTGAGGATAGCGACCATCAGCAGTCCTGTGGCAATGGCATAACGAGCCTGTCGGTAGCGACGTTTGGCAGGAGTATGGGGAAAGATAATGAAGAATAGGTTCAAGGCAAAGATGCACGCAACGATTGCCAGATAAAGTAGCAGGTAGTTATAGATACTATTGAAAAGCAAACTGTTCATTTTGTTCCCTCCTTATTAGTCTGATTGATCCGTTTTCTTGTGTCGAGTTTGCCTACGCCATCTTATGGGTGAAAGTCCCTCATGTGCCTTGAAGTAATGGCTGAAAGCGGATGACGATGTGAAGCCTGTAGCCTCAGCAACTTGCTCCATGCTCATGATGGCATTGGATGCCAGCAAAGTCTTAGCTTGCTTAAGGCGGATTTGTCCTATCCATTCACTAAAGGTTAGGTTCAGATAGGTATTGAGGTAAAGTGAGAGGTAGGTGCGGTTGGTTCCTAACTGACGAGAAACATCATTGATGGTTATGTTCTTCGTCAGGGCAGCAGGTGTCTTTTGCCAGCGTAGGGTACATCGCTGGAGTTTCTCTATGGTACCTTTATCAAGCCGTACATTCTTCTGCGGAAGTGTGATATTCAATACGACAAAATTGGCATTGAACATATAGTTAGTGAATGACAAGAACATATAGATAATAGAAAGGAGGCAGAGTGCCTTGTAGATTTCAATGCCCCAGTGAGGGAGAATAGACGGAATATAACAGGGGAATCCCAGTGCAATGACAAGCGTTACCGAACGTGCGAGCCAGGCGATAGACTGCTTGAAATTGTCAGCATAGAAGTTAGCCATCTTTTGTTGCGCCTTTCGGTAGTAGCTGTAGAAACGGATTCCCAAAAGAATAACCATTGTTAAGAGAACCACCGTTACAGTTATATGGCTGATCAGTCTGAATGTTCCACCTATGATAGCTCCGATGCAGAGGAAAGAAAGACAGCCAGCAAGGAAGATGACATTGTGGAGTACTCTTTTTCGAGTAATGTAATCAGGTTGGACAAACGGCAGGTAGATCATAGAAAGGAGCACCGTAACAATAAGATACAAGCTTAGGCTAATGGTCTCTGGATAGGGAATGCTGTAGATTTCTTCCTCCTTCAGCCAATACAAGAACGGCTCCATGGCAAAGATTAGGAAGTTGATGGCAAGCAGTTGACGTGCCCTCGTATATAGTTGGTAAGCTGGTTTCTTCTGCTTTTGGAGTACAAGGAGACAGATGCCGAATGTGACGAGTGTTGTCCATTCTGCAAACAGAATACTTTTCAAGAGGTCTATTTGTTGGTTCATCATTATACTTTAGACGGTTGGATCCTCGCTTCTAGTCAGCCGATTGGCTGCCCGCCACTGGCTGGTTCTACTACTGAAACCCGACTGACTGGCTATCTCGTCTTGACTGGCTTCTGGGTGTTCGCTGGCATACTGGGCTGCATATTCCAATCGTAGTCGGTTGATGTAGTTATAGAATCCACCGAACTCCTGCTTGAAAACCTTTGATACATAAGTCCGACCATAATCAGTCTGTGATGCTACGTGGGCAAGTGTTAGGTGAGGATTGAGGAAGCCTTTCTTCTGCTCCACAATCTCAAGAATGTCCGCCTTTATCTGGTTTACCTTCGCTGCGCTAATACCTTCCGTATTCTCAGGCTCTATATCTTCAGGTGATGGGATGAGGTTATTTCGTCTTATGTATTGCGATATAACTTCATCCATCTTTCGCATTGCCTCGGCATTGCTGCGGTTGGGATGGAGGGAGGCGAGCAATATGATGATATGCCAACCACTGAGCAGAAAATCAATCCAGGCTTTAAGTAATCGGCTGTCTGTGAAAAGAACAATCCATCCCGTCAGTGTGTAAGCCAGCGGCTGCCAGAGTACATAATTGGCAAACCGTACTGGGAACTCCTCCTCGTTGGAGTAGTTGTCTTGGTTGTATTCATTGGTCTTGCGATAAAGCCAGAAGGTAGAATAAACAAGATAGGCAAACAGGGATGCGCCTACTCCTATACAGACGTAGGCAATCTGACCACTTTGGTGTTCTGACAACTTCTTCGGAATGATGCTTAGGGCAAAGAGCAACAAGATAATCAGTACTGGAATCGATGCCATCAGTCGCAACCTATATTTCTCCCGCTTATAGCCAGAAGGATCAAAGTACTTGTGAAACAGTATGATCCATGTCGTCGGTATGAAGAGAATCGCATAGAACTTTGCCAGCATCCAAGTCTCTGTACGCATCGGATTGAGTACGTAAGGAAATAGAGCGATAGAGAAAAGAAGAAAGAAAATGCTTATTTTTCGTGCTGGGAAGAACTTGTCTGCGTATTTTGCATAGGGAGAGCACACGTGCCCCCATCTTATTGCTGCAAAGAAGACGCAGGAGAGGATAAAGGAGAAGCAGCCCAAAGAATATATCAGGATGTTGCTCATGAATAGGTGTTATTATTTATGTAAAAACAGATGTAAAGGCAGACAATATGCCCTTTTTGTTGTCTGTAGCACTGCAAAGTTAGTAAAAAGAAACGATAAATTACCTCTTTCGTTGTTTAGTTTTAATCCTAAAGTATATTTCTATTTAGGCTATCATTCTTTAGTCATCATACTTAATTATGGTATAACTTCTATGTTTCTCAAACGTACACACTATACTTATTTTGTTTCTCCAAGTACTTTGGAGAGGTTCTCCAAAGCACTTGTAATAGTTGTACAAAAGCCTTGGAGAAATAAAGAAAGACATTTGTATTGACCTTTCGAGATAAAACTTAAGGTTCTTCCGTTAAATGCGTAGATTGTTAATAGAATGAGATTAATCCACATACATGGTATGATTACCTTCAATTAGATGGTTTTACAAAGGGGGATAAACTACATAATAAACGTCATTAGGTGTGATGTCTATCTGTCTTCTACAAACAACTTATCCCCATGCCATAGATTTTTGTAAACTATTTTCACGCAGCTCTATACTAATACATGCTATTTGGGCTTCCAAAAGGCGCCAAATTGGCTTGCAAAAGATGCCCTTTAAGACCCTTACTAACGCCCTTTTGAAGTCCACTTAAGCACCTTTTACGTTACCACTTTATAACTAACTGGTATCTTGTTGGTTACAAGCCCACCCTTTTTATGTGCTTTTAGCCTTATTGATAAAAGTTTTATGTAATATTATGTAAATACTTTTCAAGGAATTGTCATTGGATTTTCGAGTATTAAAAAGAAAAAAACTGGTTCGGAGGATGAGAAAAGAATAGATAGTTGATAGTCTTGGCTATGTCTTTGTTAAATGAGTACGTTATGTTCTGCCGTTAACACTATACAAAAAGTATCCACACATTTAACGGAAGAACCAAACTTAATTCCTCAACACTCTATTAGTTGAACTTGTAACTACCCTTTTTGAGGAGCTTCATGTGTCCTGTTCCGTTACTATTTTGTATTGATTGTAGCAATTTTTGTACACTTTGAACGCTTCAAATTAGTATTTTTGATTCCATGGATAGTTGAATGTCCGTTAATATATGCACAGACGCATATTAATGATAGCCACAGAGTCTATCGTTTGTAAAGTTATTTGGCGACATTAAGTTGTTTTTTTATTTTTGTGAAAGCAACTATTGAGACCAAGAGACATTTTACGTATCAACTCCACACAATATATATCAGATTAATATAAGTATTTATGAACTTAAAGAAAAGAATTATGAAGCACCTGTCTTTATCATTAAAAGGGAGAGGGCGGCGGCTGATTCTGATTCAGCGGACAATGGTATTATTGATGCTATTTGCCTCTTTCTCGGTTTCCAAAGCACAAAACGTGACTATAAGTCCCCAGTCTGGGAAGTTGGTTGCAGGTTTGACCTATGAAAATGAAGTTGGATTCCAACATGGTTGGAGTTCGTTGTGGCGGCATAATCAGTTGCCACTAACACTGACTGTTTCCGACAAGACGGAACTGGTGGAAGGGGGACAGCTGAAGGATCCAGCAGGTAACATCTCTTTAGATAACCAACAAGGAATGTATGTTGTGATGGGTGGAAAGAACGTTACAACCTGTATGAACATCTCTCTGCCCAAGGGCTTTCGCTTTACTCGTTATCGCATCGTTCTGATGAATAATCTTAATGGTAAAACGGTCAATACCATGCAGATTAAAGGCATGAATAAAGTTATGTACGAAACAGATGAAAAGTTTAATCAGAGTATTCCGAAAGCAAAAACAGACGTAATGGGATCATACAATGATTCCAAAGAGTATGTTATTGAGCGAACCAGTAAGGATGATGCCGATATGGGTAACAACCTTTATTTTTATTTCTGGAGGCAGTGGGACGAGTTCTATGGTGTGACTATCAAGTCATGCGAGCTTTACTTCACCGCTGAAGGACCATTTCAGGCAAACGTAGCTCCAGGTTCACCTTCTATGATTATCAAGGATGGTGTTAATATGGTGGATGTTCCTTTTGCTACCAGTAAGCTGGACTTAGGAGAAATAAAGCCAAACAAAAAAAGCGGTGTGACCTATTTTAGTTACGACTATCGTAATGTCAGGGAACTTATGGCGAACAATCATTTCTATCAGCAGGATGCTGTCACAAGCGACAAGAAACTGCCAGCAACAGCTAATACTGGTGACATCCAGGCACTAAACAATGACGGAAAACTCTATTATGCCGTTGGTAATAACACCTATTATATTGAGACACCCACTTCAACCAAGTCGCAGGATGAAAAAGACATTCCGCTGGGCTATCGCATTACGAGTGCCAAAATCAAATATCACTATGGTACGGCTGCAAATTCTAGTAGTGTTCCTTACAATGATGGCTTCTATATTACGGCAAAAGGAGGAACCTTTGGTTTGAAGACATACTATCTTCAGCCAGATGGTAAGTGGAATGAGAACAGACCAGTAGTCTGGACAATGACTGGTGAAGGTAGTGGTAAACTCTACAGTGGGGGCAGTTATCTGTATACTCATTATGCAAACAAGACGTATTACCTGTATCCGACAAACAGTCCTACGAAGGCTTCGGTATTTCAGAAGATTGGTGATCGTATCAGGAGAGTTGTTGATGGTAAGACTTTGTATCTCTCTATGCCTGACAGAAAGGGCAATGCCCAGCTGCAAGACAAGAGCAATGCTTTTGCCACATACTCACAGGCAAATGGAATAGTAGACAATCCAGCCTTCACTCCTTCACCTTATACTTTAAAGGTATATGCTACCGACAAGAACACCCCTTATAAAACTATTAAAGTAACCGAAGGGGCTGACGGAACCATTGAGATACCCAATCTAAACAACGATGCTGTCAAGTTTGAGGTGTCTGGTCTGGCTTCTGGTTCAAAAGCTCTCGTTACCTTTGAACTAACCCTTGAAGCACTGGATCCATTCATCAACTCTATTGACATCATCTGCCATTCGTTGAAAGCAAACGGTCCTACGCTAATGCAACAGTTCACATCCAACGATTTCCAAGTATCAGGTGGTAAGTTTCTTTTCTATGTGCCAAAGGATTTCATGGGTGATACAGAGAGATGTAAGTTCACGTTTGAGAACCTATACAGTAAGTATGGAGACAACACTTATCCCGGTGGAACACGCCATGCACGCTACTACTTCGCCAAGTCAGACTATTACAACAGCTTCGGTGATGGAAAGCAGTATATGGCTACGGGTATGGAAGAAGCCGACAAGAAAGTGAGCACTAAGATGTGCGGTGACAAACCTTTCAAGTATAGCAACATTGATGAACTGAACAACAATAATACCAGTTCGAGCCCGACAACACTCAAGGAGTACCCTTATTCTGAGTCACTTTATAGAGAACAGGGCGGAACATTCACCAGCAACATTGAAGTTGCCATCAATAAGTCCAAGGAATGTTACCTTTTCACGGGAGATGAAACACGATGGAACATAGCACCGACCACTGCATTGGAGCATCGCTACTATGCCTATTACCTCATGGACATCAAGCTCATTGTTAAGGACTACAAGGCGCAGTGTGAATTGACAAAGATCTATGACCATACTTGCTACAACCTTGAAGGCAAAGATACAGATAAGCCTATGTATGGTGGCAGATTCGTTGCCCTTGATGCGCAGACAAATCAAAAGATACCTACAGGCAATGCTTACCTAACTGTTCCGATGATGGAGAAGGCTCTCACGGAAGCACTTGCTGCTAAGCATGCTACGGGATATGAGGTACTATATCTTGACTATACTGACCTTTATTCTGTCCATATTCCAGAGAAGAAAGAGATGGATCGCATGAAGGGACTGCTGAACCCGAACTGCTTAATCTACTTCCCAGAGCGTTCCAATTACAATGAGGATAACTATGTGCAGAAGACGAAGAGTGGAGACTACCATGCCTGCAAGAACATCGTTATTACTGACAGGCAACCATTCTTTGCTCCATACAAGATTACTGTTCCGAGGGAGAATTATGCAATCTATCAACGAGAGATCACTATCCCAAAGAATGGTAAGGTAGCGAATGCTTCAATTATCCTGCCGTTCACGCTCTCGTTGACAAATGGCATACACACCAATGCCACTGCGGATGCCTGCTCGTTCGAGGTGTTGAGAATGCACGAGGAAGACTGCCTGTTCCTGTCAGATCCCGAGACTGCTTCGTCCCGTAACTATTACGCATCGGCAAAGTTCGATCGTGTTGAGGGTAGCAGTACCGAAGCTAACGTACCATACATGGTCAAGGTAATCAATGCACCTACCGATGAAAAGATTTCCTTCATTGCCACACAATATGGTGCGGATGTGATGGCATCTGAGGACAAACTGGAAACTTCAGGCTACACCTATTCGGGTGAAAAGGCAACAGGCAAGATTGCAGGCAATGCTTATCAGTTCAGCAACTGCGGTTCTTATGCAGGCATGAAGGTAGACAGAAACACAAAGAACGTATTCTACTTCTCTGGGAACATGTTCCTTAGTTCTAAGAATCTTCTCCTAATGTATCCGTCAGTTTACGTTTATCCTTTCCGTGCATGCTACCTCTACAACAGAAGTAGTCAGGGAGCAAAGGAGATGATAGGCTTTGATGTTATAACTGATTATGACGGTATGACAACAGGTATCTCCGACCTTACCCATGAGCCAGATCTTGCTGTCCAGACGGGCAGGGGACACATTATGGCAACGGCTGCAAAGTCCGTACATTTCAGTATCCACAATGCAAACGGAATGAAGGTCGAGACTGTGACACTCAATGCTGGTGAAAGTAGAACGATAGAACTACCAGCAGGACTCTATCTTATCAATGGTACAAAGGTTATTGTAAACTAAATAATTCAATGTTATGAAACGAACGTATATTCCGCCTAAGACTTGGGAAACTCTGGTAGCATCCGAACTCCTTCTCACTGTAGGTAGTGGAAGTAGCAATGACCATGCTGATAGCAAAAAGAATCCTTTTTGGTCTGAAGGATATGAAGAAGATGAATCTCTCAATTCATCTTGGTCGAGAGTAAGAGGCGTCTGGGAAGACTAATTGTCAGAGATTACAAACTTTGGTCTTGACAAATATTGAGATCGAAGTACCTTTCGGGCAAAGATTTCAGACAGAGGTTGTATTCTTTTAATTTAGAATCTGACACTTTAGTCAGATTAAAGTACTCTATATAAGATTTAAGGAAAGCGACACGCATGGTTCTTTGAAACCATACGTGTCGCTTTCTAGTATTTTATGTATCTTCTTTTTAGAAGCTAAGTGTGTAATATTTTATATTGCTGTCCAGTAAAAATAAACTGAAAGCTCTGTATCCCTTTATCCATCGGTGTTGCAGCCGTTTTACTTATCCATGGGCTTGGTTTTCAGTTTTAAACTGTAAGCATTATAAAATGTGCTTATTTTAACAAGGGAGACCCTATAATAACCAAATAAATTAATGAAATCATAAGTTTAAGCCTATTTTATTTAACACAGATAACTCCCAAAAGTTTTATCGGACACCAATAAATATTTTACTATCGAAACAAGGGCTGATAGAGCAGAAATAATTATATGGTGCAGCCTTTCTGCAATTATGCTGAACTATGGGAGTACAATACAGGATGGCTGGTATAACGATAGACTACCTATTTCTCGGTCTGCATTCTCTTGAGAAGTGCAAGCGCCTTGTTCTCGTTTTCTTCCATAATCTCACGCTCTCCAGGACCCTTGTCATTGATACCACAGAGGTGAAGGATACCATGAATGATAACTCGGTGAAGCTCATCCTCATATGACTTCTTGAAAAGTTCGGCATTAGAGCGGACTGTATCAAGTGAGATAACAAGGTCGCCATTGAGCACATCATCCTCATCATAGTCGAAAGTAATGATGTCCGTGTAATAATCATGTCCAAGATACTCGTTGTTTACTTCGAGAATCTTCTCATCATCTACGAACATATAACCAATTTCTCCAACCTTTCTACCATGCGTTGCAGCAACAGCTTTAATCCAACGAGAAATCTCTCGTTTCTTGATTTTAGGCATCTTAACGCCTTCAGCACTATATGTTATCATCGTGTCTATGTTTTATCGATGAGGCTTGTGCGCCTCTGTCTAATCGTTAATATCCCTTTGGCAAGAACTCAGTGATGTCTCTTCCAAAGTTTTTCAGTTCTCTTACAACGCTTGAACTGATACTTTCAAATTGTGGTTCAGCGTAGAAAAAGATGGTTTCAATAGAACTCAAGCGTCGGTTGATATCAGCTTGTTCGCGCTCATATTCAAAGTCTTTTATACTACGTACACCCTTAATGATATATTCGGCGCCCTCTCTTCGTGCAAAGTCGATGGTGAGGTCGCAGTATGCCTTTACTTCAATCTTTGCCTCGTCAGCATAGAGTCGTGCTATGCGCTCGGTCCGTTCCTCCGCACTGAGCATGCACTTCTTCCGCTCATTGATACCAACACCAATCACAACCTTGTCAAAGAGTGGCAAGGAGCGGCGTACAATAGCGTCATGTCCTATTGTAAATGGATCAAAGCTTCCAACGAATATACCTATTTTCATTTGATTTTACCTTCTATATATTCCAAAGGAGTTACAACACTTATCTCACTGGTAGCAAAATCTTTCTTGTTTCTTGTGACAATGATATCAGCATTTGCATTAAGAGCAGCAAAGTATTGCATTGCATCTTCAAAATCATTCCAATTAGCAGTGATAGTAGCATCTATTGCAGGTGCTCCCATACCGATAATTTCAAAACAATCTCTAATAGCAGAGAATGTTGCTATAAAGCCCCTATTCCCTAAGGATTTTCTTTCGATATAACAAGCATTTACAACTGATAGGTCACTCAACAAAAGTTCGTCTCCATTGTTAATAACCATACTTGCCACTTTCAGTGCATTCTGTGTGAACTCACCTCTTGCCTCAAGAAGATCTATGATAATATTGGTATCTAAGAAGATTCTCATAAGTGTTTTGTTCTTAGATACTCTTCTTTTGCTTATTTCCAGCTTTCTAAATGACTGTTTGGCAGTTTACCAGCGATGGATTGAAGCAACTCTATTGCTTTTTTCCTTTTCTCTGGTGTGTTTAAGTCTGGCTTTTTATCGTTCTCTGTATGAGAGTTGATTTGACTTATAGTCCATCCCATCTTTTGTGCTAACATCTCCAAGAAGGCGTTGTCTGCACTTGGAATATTTATGGTCCTATTCATAATTATACCTCCTTATTTTCTGCAAAAGTACTCTATTTCTGTTATATAACCAAAAAAGCTGGGGGATTATTTCCCACCAGCTATTCCTTGAATATCCTGTAGAGAGATATTACCAAGTAGGTTGATAATTGTAATTTCATTGCGTTCTATGGCGAGTAGGGCAAACTCATTCTTTCCATTCGGGTAATGCCGCTCGTAGATAGTAGTATGTTCGCCCCCCTCATTGACTTGCATTACAATCGAATACTTTTGTTGATTGAAGATGTTTTGGGCAGACTTCTTGATAGAAGGAATCAGTGAAGGACGCTCGCAGGAGAGTATCTGCAGATAATCGAGACGGCCTGCAACCTTGCTGATATCCTTGTTACCTGCTTTCACATTGCCCATCATTCGCATCATATTATGTGATATGTAGACAGTGGAGACACCATCTGTTTCGCTGTATTTTTCGAACAATGCCTTTTGGGCAAATGCCGTTATACAGGCTATCATAGTCATACAAAGCGTTAAAATAATTCTCTTCATAATCTAATCCCTTGTTTTATTAGTGATGTTCTCGGTAGCGTCAATACCCTTATTGAGCGTCTTTGAGAATTTCATCAGTGCTTTTGACGTTTCGGCGTAAGCGTCTTTAGCGTTAGTATAGGTATCCTGTTCAGTTTGTGGAGACTTATTCTCGTTTTGGTAAACGATAGCTCCTGCAGCAAAGAGAAGCAACAAACTGGCTGCTATCCCTACTACCCAGCGCAGGTTGATATGCCTTATCGCACGACGATTAGTGACTTCTAAGGTGTTCCACTGGCTAATCTGGCGACTGAGTCGCTCTTCCATCCCTGCTGGTGTAGGGCATTCTGATGACTGAAGAGCCGTAAAGAAGAAGCGTTCCTCCGTCAAACTGGCATCGATATCACTGCCGTTGAAGTAGGTGCGCAGCGTCTTCTCCTCCTCTTCGGTGGTCATCCCATCGTAGTATCGGTCAAGTAAACGCTTTATTTCTTCAGTCTTTATCATATCTCATTGCTTTTATCTGTTCTCTAATCTTCTTTCGGGCACGGCTGAGAATACTTCTTATATTCACCTCCGTAAGCCCTGTTTCGATGCTGATTTCCTCAAAACTGCGCTCTTCTATGTCGCGCATCAGCATGATTCTTGCCTGTGGCTCGGGCAGATGGGTAATCAACTGCCTTACGCGTTGGTATTCGTCAGCTTCCTCTAATTGCTTACTTATGTTCTGTGAGGAGCTTACTTGCAGACTTCCCACGTCTTTGTCGACTTCTTGAAGGTGTCTTGCTCTCATCTTGTCATAGAAGATTCTGCGTAGTACTGTTATACTATAAGCCTCGGGATTGTCCACCTTTTCTATTTTATCACGCTGCATCCAGAGTTTTAGGAAGGTTTCTTGCACCATATCCTCAGCAGCTTGAGCGTTGCTCATCAGCCTATATGCCACCGAAAAGAGTTTCCGATGGCAGGGTAGGAATAGCTGTTTAAAATCGCTTGCTTGCATAGGCAGATGTGCGCTTTAGACAATAATCGGCTATGATGTAAGGTTGTCCGCCCTATAACTTATAGCTTTTCAGATTCTTCTTGTTGGTACTTTCTTTCACAACAGAGTCGACATCGTTAGGACTTATCTTACCCTTAATCCGCACAATGGCACCATCTTGTTTGTCAATAGCAAGGATGAGCACTTCACGAATGCACCCTTTCTTTTCTTTGAGGTAAACATAATTAGTCTCATCTGCCTGCTTATTGTAGATGATTGGCGTATATCCCTTAGGATGGAAGGTCTGAACCGTGTTTCTAAAACGACTTTTTACAATCGAATCACAGTCGTCAAAGACAAGTATACGAAAGGATGACACCGCTTTCAGAGCCTTGGAATCGTCCGAATGGCTTTTAGCAAGCACCTTCAAGAACGACATTAAGGCAGGTGTTATATGAAGGTGAATAACGTTTTTCTCGTGCCTATATTGCTCAATCAGCCCTTTTACGCTCTGCGCTGAGGCTGATAATGTACTGAGAGCAAGGATGCTTATGATGATAAACCGTTTCATAATGTGTCTTTGTTTACTTGGTTTGTGACTTTACGACATCATCTATATTAGAAGGATTGATATGTCCTACGATATTGATGAGTGAGCAGTCTTCTTTGTCCATAGCGAAGACAACAAGGCTCTGCACTTCCTTCTCGTTGCCTTTAATGAAGATTCTGACCTTTTCGCCGTCCTCATTTGCCTTCACCATAGGTTCATATCCCTGTGTTTCCAGCTTACTGATACGGTTGTATAAGCCGTCTTTAATCTTTTGATTAGCCTTCTCGAAAGTTAAAATTTGCAGTCCGTCGATTTGCTCAGCGAGTGCATTAGCAGTCTCGTCGTCGGCAGCCTTCAATCCAAGCTTTATGAGTGTCTTAGGCAAGTTGACGTAAGTGACGTTGTTTCCACTCTTAAACTCTTTGATAATAGACTCTACCTCATCATTTATTGGTTGTGTGATGAGCGTCGTTGGGTTGGCTTTTACGGTGCAGCTTGAGCATAGAATAGCTACAGCGAATGCGATAGTAAAGATTGTTGTTCTCATTGTCTTGATAATTAATTAGGTTGGTGATTCAGTTTCTGTTCACATCTATAAAGACGGAAGATAGGACAGATTTGTGGCAAAGAAATGTCTTTTTTTTCAGTATTAGCTACTTTTATGGTATTAAGATCCTATGCTAAAAGATGATAACAACCGCCAGCCATAGCTCTAATAACCCCTTTCATTTCCAGCGTAAAGAGGATTCCTGTGAGCCTTGCGATAGGAATATTCGCTTGAATCGACAAGAGATTAATCTGCAAGTCATTGTTTTTAGCGAGCACGCGAACGATAGCTTCCTCTTCTGAAGACAAATCAGGGAAAAGCGTTCGTTCAATTCCTCGTTGTTGTGCCTGCTCCAATTTGATAGCATCATCCCATCCCATCGCCTTCACAAAGTCTGTTGCTGATGTGATGAGAGCTGCACCATTGTCACGAATAAGGTTATTACAGCCCTCGCTATAATCCGAATGAACAGCGCCAGGGAAGGCAAATACTTCCCGTCCATAGCTACGAGCGATACTGCAGGTGATAAGTCCTCCACCCTTCGCAGCCGATTCTACGAGGATAGTTGCATCAGCACAACCTGCCACGATACGGTTACGTTGTACGAAGTTGCGGGCAACGGGCTGCGTATGCGTGGTATATTCCGACAGTAATCCACCTTGTTTAATCATCTTTAAAGCTGTATCTCTGTGTCCACGAGGGTAGATATCATCGAGTCCATGAGCCAATACTCCTACAGTTTCAAAGCCATTCTCCAAGGCTGCTCGATGTGCATGGATATCTACTCCGTAAGCCAGTCCACTTAGGATGAGTACATCTGGGCAAAGTGCTTTTAGTTCTCTGACAAACGAACGGATAATATCTTGCCCGTAGGTGGTGCAGTGTCGTGTACCGATAATATTGATAACGTGTCGATTGTTAAGGTCTGCATTACCGAGATAATAGAGTAGGATAGGAGCATCTGGACACTCCTTGAGCCGCTGTGGATAGCGTTCATCATTCATACAGATAGGCTCAATGTTATGCAGACGGTCGTATTCCAATTCTTGTTCAGCCCATTCTCTCAGGCTGTCAACATCTTTCAGTGCTTGTATGAGATGCGTTGAGGCTTCAGGAAGAATCTCTCTGATGTCTCTTTTATGTTCTATGACAGCCGTGGCAGAGCCAGCTCGCTTGTAAAGTTCAGCCAATTCGCTGAGGTTAAAGCGAGTAAGTCGGGTTAGTAAGATTGAGTTTAAGGATTCCATGGTGTAGGTAATGATCAGTAGTAGCTCCCTACCTTCCTTAGAAGAGAGGAAGGTTTAGGGAGTAGATAGACTTTTACAATACTCTTGCAAACGCTTCGTCATATTCCTTGCTACTGCCCAATCTACCATTAATGAGTGTCACAAGGTCTACATCTGCATGGAAACAGAGGCGTTCGTCACTGGCACGGAAGAGGTCGTGAGAGAACACCCAGCGTAGTCCATTCTTCTTTAATGACATGCGTGAGATAATCTCGTCGTCGCAGGTAAATGGCACTTTATAAGTGAGTTGCATACGTGCTACAACGGCGTCAACGCCTTTTTCGTGAAGTTCAGAGAAGCTAACGCCTAATGATTTGAGGAATCTATGGCGTGTATGCTCGGTGTAATGCAGGTAGTTTGCATTGTTAACGATACCTTGGATGTCGCACTCATAGTCGCGAACATCCAGTCTTGTCTCAAAGATGTATTTCTTCTTTTCCATAATCTATTTTGTTTTTAGGATTTTATTGAGCTTATTAGGCCTATTAGCCTTATATGCCCCATTAGCCTAATTATCCCAATTCTCTTAACCCTTTAATTGATGAATTCCCCTTCAGATACTCATAACCAATCCTACAGCGGAGGCAGTCTTTTCGGTCACAATACTCCTTCTTTAGTTGTATAAGGGCTTGCGAATCACCCGCAGTCTCTACCATTAGCCCCACTTCCTTCCACATTCTAACGATGTGATTCTCCTCTGCTTTCAAGGTTTCGAGGAAGTCGAAGGCACGTTCACAGTACTTTTCCGAGTTCTTATGTTTGCCGTATGCGAAGAGGATAGGCGCAACGGTGTTGATAATCTGTAGATTCAACGATGCTGCTGATAGTTTCTTCTCGCTCTTTGCACTCTCTTCACCAAAGACATAATGTGTCTCCCAGTAGTGTGTCACCTGTGTTGCCAAGAGTTCTCTCACCTGCTTAACGCTCTCACACTCCAACAACTGAGACAATCCTGCCCGCTGTTCATAGTAGAGGTGAGCGAGCTGTGCGATACGGATATGCGGAAAGTTCTGCGGCCGTAGGCGGAGGAATCGCCATTGATTGGCATCCATTGCTTGTAGTCCAAACTTATGTGCTAAGTACTGATATTCGCTTTTCAGCTCTGTGAGATAGCTGTCGTTCAGTGCCTGCTGTTGATATCGTTCTGGGATAGCTGCTATATCTAACAATCCAGCTTGCCCCAAGAAGAGAGCTTCAATCTGCATGAGATTGTCCCGATGATGTGCCACGCTCTGCAAAGGAATTAGCTTAGCCCATGTCTCGAAAGCGTCTCCATTGATGCCGAAACCATAGTTGCGAGCAAGTGTAACGAAGTAGGCTGCTTCCCAAGAGCCGTCACAGTCCTTCACTCGTTGGGCTATCGCCTCTGTCTTCTGTTCCAACCTTTCAGTCTGTAAGGCACTCATCCACGAATGAACCATTAGTTTTGAAAGACTCGGAATGATACGATAACAAGCCGGATATTCGTCTGTTGTGAGTAGTTCTTCGTAATGTTCTCGCACAGCCGTCGGCACTTGCAGTCGCATCTGTGGCGGATAATCGCCCCTTCGTGTCTTAACATCAACGTCGATAGACTCAGCCACGTGCAGGATAACATTGTTATAGTTCGGGTCGCGGTCGTGTCTGTGTAGAAACCAATCGGAGGCACGGTCGTGTATCTCCACATTCCCCACCCACAGCGTACCGCCTATCTTCACCTTTGCATTGAAGAAGTCAGGCCCAGCGTTGTGATTATGTAGTCCAGTGTCAATGACCTCCACCTCTTGTCCGTCAGTGGTTTTAAGTCCCGTCAACGGAAACAGCTTATGTTTCCATACGTAGTGGATGAGTTGTTCCATAAAAGATTCTTGGTTTGTAACAGTACGCAAATATACAAAGAAAATGATAAAACTAATAGTATTATCTGTGTATTTTTCTTATTATTTTGTACTACAGTTTCTCACTTCTTAGTACTCCGCACCAGTGGTGTTAAGCCTTCGCACTATTGGTGTTGAGCCTCCGCACCAGACGTGCGGGGCGTCAACACATCAATAGAAAATGAGAAGATAGGTTGCATCTTGCCTATTGCTCTATACGTAAAAGTCATCTGTTGACTTGTCAATACCTTATTTAAAAATACGTGAACTTATTTTGTATTATGCCGTAAATCAGCTACCTTTGCAATGTTTTAATTCAGATTAATTATGAAAATAGCATTGATAGGCTATGGCAAGATGGGGCATATGATAGAACAGATAGCCCTTGAGCGTGGCCACGAAATCGTAAGTATTATTGATGTAGACAATATAGAGGACTTTGATTCTCCTGCATTTGCATCGGCTGATGTAGCTATTGAATTTACGAATCCTACGGCTGCTTTTGCCAATTATCAGCGTGCCTTTGCACACAATGTGAAGGTTGTTAGCGGCTCTACGGGCTGGATGCAGGACCATAAGGCAGAGGTTGAGCGTATGTGTACGGAAGGTGGACAGACCTTGTTCTGGGCAAGTAACTTCTCTATTGGCGTTGCTATTTTCTCAGCTGTCAACCGTTATTTGGCAAAGATAATGAATGGTTTCCCACAGTATAACGTTGAGATGGAGGAGGTACACCATGTGCACAAACTCGATGCACCATCTGGAACAGCCATAACCCTTGCAGAAGAGATTATCAAAGACCTCGATCGGAAAGATAAGTGGGTTAAAGGCTTCCAACACGCTGCCGATGGTACGGAGTCAGGTAGTAACAAGGTTGCTCCTAACGAACTTCCTATTGCCTCTATTCGACGTGATGAAGTGCCTGGTATTCATAGCATCAGTTATGACTCAGAGGCAGACAAGATTACCATTACTCACAATGCTCACAGCCGTAAAGGCTTTGCATTGGGTGCCGTCTTAGCAGCTGAATATACCAAAGAGCATACCGGATTGCTTACTACAAGCGATTTATTTAAGTTTTAATGTTGGGTGTTAAGTGGTAGGTGTTGGGTGTTGATGGTTACTAATAATACTTTATAATAAAGCTGAAGGTAACGCACAATAGAGGAGACAGTTCTTCGTAACACCCTTTCACCAACTGATATTTAATAACAAACATACCGACATAATTCATTATTCAACATTTATCACCACAATATATAGTATGATAGACAAAGAGAAAGTAGCCCTGAATCCTAAGAAGCAATGGGCAAAGTTTATTTGTGTTCTTGTTCTCTACCTCCTTTTCCTGTTCTGGGTAAAGAGTTGGTGGGGATTATTAGTCGTTCCATTTATCTATGACGTATATATCACAAAGAAGATTCGTTGGAAGTGGTGGGAGGACTCTGAGGGTCCTATCCGCTTCGTTATGGGATGGGTAGATGCACTGGTATTTGCATTGGTAGCAGTCTATTTCATCAATCTGTTCTTCTTCCAGAACTACGTTATCCCTTCTTCTTCCCTTGAGAAGTCACTCCTTACGGGCGATTACCTCTTTGTTTCGAAGGTAAGTTATGGTCCTCGTATTCCTGAGACACCATTGACAATGCCGCTGACACAGCACACTTTACCAATTATCAATACTAAGAGCTATATCTCTTGGCCACATTGGGACTATCGTCGTGTGAAGGGTTTGGGTAAGGTACAGCTCAATGATATCGTTGTATTCAACTTCCCTGCAGGTGATACTATCATGAGTGAGCCTGCTTATCAGGGCAATGACTACTACCATGATGTCTATACATTGGGTACGAACTTCCTCGCACAACAGAATCCTAATATCAATCTGTCGGCGATGAACACACTCCAACAGCGTGCTTTTTTTGATAAGGCATACGCTACGGGTAGAGCTTATATTGTGAGAAATGTAGGTACCTACGGAGCGTTGGATTGGCGTCCTACTGACCGTCGTGAGAACTATGTGAAGCGTTGTGTAGGTCTTCCTGGACAGACCTTGCAGATTAAGGACAAGATTGTTTATGTTGACGGAAAGGCAAATAAAGAGCCAGAGAAAGTCGAATATACCTATTTTATTAAGTTTAAAAACATCGCTGTTTCTGATTTCATAGGAGAACGTTACGACGAACTTCGTAAGGATTTAGAAATCAGTGATGAGGATGTACAGACGCTCAGTCTTCTGAAAGGATATGACTTGAGCCAAGGTAAAGTGCTTAATAAGGATATTCTGTCTTATGATGGTTATATGCCATTGACAAAACGAGCCGTTGCTGAGCTGAAGCGTCAGGGGCTTGTACAGTCTATCCGTCCGGTAACAGATAGAGATCTCTACTCTGGTCCGTATTATCCACTCAATGGTTTTACTGGCTGGACACGCGATAACTATGGTCCTATTTGGATTCCAGCAAAGGGTAAGTCGATTAAGTTGACATTAGAGAACCTCCCTGTTTATGAGCGTTGTATCAAGGTATATGAGGGCAACGACTTACAGGTTAAGAATGGAAAGATATATATCAACGGTAAACTATCTAATAGCTACACCTTTAAGATGGACTATTACTGGATGATGGGTGATAACCGTCATAACTCTGCTGACAGCCGTTTTTGGGGCTTTGTGCCAGAGGATCATGTCGTTGGTAAGCCAATCTTCATCTGGTGGTCAAGTGATCCAGACCGCAAGGGCTTTAGAGGAATCCGTTGGCACAGACTGTTTAACTGGGTGGATAATATAAAGTAGGTGCCTCAAAGGACCTTCCCAAGCCCCTCCAAAGGAGGGGATGTGCAAGTTACCAATGTTTGGTAAACGTTACACATCCCCTCCTTTTTTGTCATTGTTCAATCATATTATACGTAAAACTGTTATGGCATATTCTGACAATAACAACATCTTCAGTTCTAATAATAGCAACATCAGTAACTTAACATCCTCTCCTTCTGAGGGACTTGGTGAGGTCTTGCTCTCCTCTGCTTACTTTGCGCCCATTCAATGGTATCAGAAACTGAATCGCTATGACAGCTGTCTGATAGAGCAACACGATAACTTTGTTAAGCAGACCTATCGTAATCGTTGTGTAATCGCTTCTGCAAATGGTCCACAAACCCTCTCTATTCCTGTAGAGAAGTTTGAGAGTCTGAAGTGTCCGATGAAGGATGTGCGTATCAGCGACCACGATAACTGGCGTCACCAGCACTGGAACGCATTGCTGTCGTCTTATGGTGAGAGTCCGTTCTTTGAATATTATGAAGACGATATACGCCCATTCTTCGAGCGAAAATGGACGTATCTCTATGATTTCAACTGGGAGATAACGCTGAAAATGTGCGAACTCATCGACATTATGCCTTGTATGCGTCGCACAGATGCCTATCTGATGGATATTCCCGATGGAACCCTTGATTTCAGAGAGATAATCCGTCCGAAACGACCGGGCGTTGATACCGACTTTGTACCTCGTCGTTATTATCAAGTTTATCAACAGAAGTTTGGCTTCCTGCCTAACCTTAGTATTCTTGATTTGCTTTTCAACGAGGGTAATGAGAGTGTACTATACTTATAAGAGGTCGTAAATGCAGTGTTTCTTAGGCTGTAATAATCCCTTTTTATCTCTCTTCTCAATTCTTTAAAAGGTATGTTTTGCGAATTATTTCCATGAAAAAAAGAAATTATTTACGTGAAAAGAAATATTTATTTTCATGAAGAAAAATATTTATTTTCATGAAAATAATTCAATAAAGGCGTAGAGTAGTTGTCTTAGAACAGCTCTACGCCTTTTGTTTTTAGCCTTTTCAGCGTTTTATTTTGTACCTTCTTAAAACAAAATAGAGGGGAGCTTGGATTATAACTGTCCAGCCTCAACCTGCAAGACAATGCGCTCTACAAGTCTGTCAGCTCCATTTGGCTCGTAGCGTTTCTTCAAACTACTACCGAAAGCCCAGGCAAAGGCTTGATAGAAACCTGCTCGCACAGGACCGAGGAAAGCCTGTACCAGTTCGTAGGAAGTCGAATTACACTCTCGGTCGATAAGCTTGATAAGCAACTTACCTTGGGTGAATGTTAGCTTCTTCATACGTGGCTTATAGGTGTTCCAGATTTCTTTCTCCACCTTCTTCATGTGTTCGTCACGCTCTTTCTTAGTAGGAATAGTCTCAAGATAAGCACCTGTTTCCAGAATAATCTGGTTACACTCCTTGGCGATTGGAAGTACCTTTTTGATGTTATAAACCAATCGATAGTAGGCTGTTTCCTGCGATTTATTCTTGAATTCAAGTGGTGGGAAGACGTAAACCTTGCTCGTTCTGACATATTGAATGCTGTCAGCGCCTACCTTTGCCTTACCGATGTGAACCATAGGCACAAACGTCGGAGAGTCCATATCTACCACACGATCCTCGGGGTTGATATGGTCTTGCGCTGTTGCAGCTGTAGAAAGCAATAGTAGCGTTCCAAGTGTGAAAAGCAATCGTTTACTCATAACTGATTCATAATCCAACTTCTCGTTGGGTACAGTTTATTTTCTGCAAAAGTAGCGATTATTTCTGAAGTGTGTTAGGAATTTAATAATAATTTGTCATTTGCCCTCATTAATTGTCTTTATATATTGATTTTAGTCCCGATAAAGGCAACTACTCCATGACTATCTTTGGGTTATGAGATAGGATAGAAAACTATACTTTTTGTCGTATTTATAGGACTTATCCTATGCTTTTACATATCAATATGTCAGCTTTATATCATCTTGATTTCATATACTCCTTTCTTTAGCTTGCTTTATGACGCTAAAGAAAGTTAAACGCCTTATATTTATGTAGGGTATTTGTAAAAGCTATCAATATTTTTTCTACTTTTGTGAAACAAACCATAGCGCAGAACATAACACTTTTGGAAGCGGTTTATTACGCTCGTTGTAGCTGGCTTACTTCGGTTTAACCTGTAACGTGAAGTTTCTGGAGTGTGACTACATTCTGTGTCAGTTTATTTTATCGTCAGAGTTTATCCTTAAAAAAGAACGAAATAAAACATATATCATGATGAAGAAGACACTACTATGTAGCTGCCTATTTGCATTTTCTTTGGGTGTACAGGCGCAAGATAACCATGGGTATGGGGTAGACGACTGTCAGTTTAAGTCACTTGCAGAAGAGGTGGCACACTTAAAGAAAAGCAACGATATGTTTAATGTCTATATTAACTATGCTGCCAGTGTACAGGCTGTATCGGATGAAAGACATGAATGGAGTGCAGGCTTTAAGAATAAACACCTTCGTCTTGAAGTCAAGGGTAATCTAACAGATAAGCTCTACTACCGTTTTTGCTATCGTTTGAACAAGTCGAATGTGGCAAGTAGTGAGGATAACTTTGCGCGATCAACTGATGTTATGATGATGGGTTATAAGTTTTCTGATAAGCTTTCGGTTGAAGCAGGTAAGATCTTTCAGCCTTTTGGCGGTTTTGAAGTGGATGAAAATCCTGTCTATATCTATGAGTTCTCTGACTTAACGGGAGGGCTGGAGTGCTATTTAGGAGGCGCTGTAGTAGCTTATAAACCTATTCCTACTCAAGAGATTGTCGTCGGTGTGACGAATGCGCATAATGATAAGTTTGCTGATGTGTATGGTGATAATTCCATAGCAATCGAAGGTGATGGTACACATAGTAGGAGATTGGAGAAGTCGCGCATCCCACTTGGTTATAGTTTGGCTTGGAATGGTAGTTTCTTAAACGATAAAATCCTCACCCGATGGTCATGGGGAATAGAGTCTGAGGCACGGCATAAGCATAGTCGTATGCTCATTTTTGGACAGAAATTGAACTTAGAACGACTGCAATGGTACTTCGATTATATGTCGCAGAACGATGGCGTCGACCGCTTAGGCTTAGCATCAGACGAGCTGAGGGGCTTTTTCCCAAGTAGTGGAAATGATGTGTGGATGAGTGATATACATTATAATTCATTTATAACAAAGCTCAATTGGCAGTTTGTTCCACGTTGGAATCTGATGTTTAAGGGTATGTATGAGACGGCAAGTGTCACAAAGATTGACCGTTTTAAGGACTTCCGTAAGAGCTATGGCTATGTTGGCAGTGTGGAGTATTATCCTATTAAGGGGCAAGACCTGCGTATCTTCTTAGCCTATGTGGGTAAGAAAGTTACTTATAAGGAGGGTGTTGGCTTGGATAAGTATAATACTAATCGCATCGAGTTGGGCTTTAAGTACAGAATCAAAGCTTATTAAAAGTAGGAAAAGAAAAGGATAGGAAAGATACTGAGGGGTGTAGAAGGGGTTGGAACTCTTCACGAAAAAAAGTAAGTATACGCGCTATAAGTCGGATAGAAAAGTCAGATAATTGTCGTAGAAACTTCATGAATCAGTGTTTTGAAACATCCTAATACATAAAAGAAAATAAATCATTCTCTTCTCGTTAGTGAAAGAGATCAACGCTAACTTTATCAAAATAGAATCATGGAAGAAAAGAAATTTCGTGTAGAAAGCGACCTCTTAGGTGAGCTTCAAGTTCCAGAAGAGGCTTATTATGGTGTGCAGACACAGCGTGCCATCAACAACTATCACATTTCACGCAAGCGTATGTGTGATTATCCAGACTATGTTGTTGCGATTGCTTACGTCAAATTGGCTGCTGTAGAAACCAACCGTCAGCTCGGTGAAATCAGTGATGAAGTGGCTGATGCGATGGCACAAGCATGCCGTGAGCTTATTGATGGTAAGATGCACGAGAACTTTGTGACCGATATGGTACAAGGAGGTGCGGGCACATCTGTTAACATGAATGCCAATGAGGTGATTGCCAACCGTGCTTGTGAGATTATGGGTCACAAGAAAGGTGAGTTCCAGTACTGCTCTCCTAACGATCATGCTAACTGCGGTCAGTCAACGAATGATGTTTATCCAACTACCATTCGTCTGACACTTATCCTACTGAATAAGAAACTTGTGACTTCTTTGAGCGAACTCATTGCTGCTTTCCGTAGAAAGGGTGAGGAGTTTAAGCACGTTATTAAGATGGGTCGTACACAGCTTCAAGATGCTGTCCCTATGACAAGTGGTCAGGAGTTTAATGCCTTTGCCAATACATTGGAAGAAGAGATTGCCAACCTTAATCGTAACGCTGCACTCTTGCATGAAATCAATATGGGTGGTACTGCTATTGGAACGGGTCTGAATGCTGCTCCTGGCTTCCCAAAGATTTGTGCTGAAAAGCTAAGCGAATTGACTGGTATGGACTTCATTGCAGGTGCCGACCTTGTTGAGGCTACCCCTGATACCGGTGCTTACGTAAGCTATTCAAGTGCTTTGAAGCGTTTGGCTGTTAAGCTTTCTAAGATTTGTAACGACCTTCGTTTGTTGGCTTCTGGTCCTCGTTGCGGTCTGAACGAAATCAATCTCCCACCGATGGCACCGGGTTCAAGTATCATGCCGGGTAAGGTGAACCCTGTTATTCCAGAGGTAACCAACCAGACTTGTTTCAAAGTTATTGGTAATGATACAACCGTTATGATTGCTGCTGAGGCTGGACAGCTGCAGCTGAACGTGATGGAACCAATCATTACAGAGTGTCTTATTGAAGACCTTACTTGGTTGCCAAATGCTATGGACACGCTGCGTGAGAAGTGTATTGACGGTATCACGGTGAATAAGGACCGCTGTCTCGAGATGGTGAAACACTCTATCGGTATTGTTACAGCACTCAACCCATACATCGGATATAAGAATAGCACGAAGATTGCTAAGGAAGCTCTTGCAACAGGTGGCTCTGTTTATGACCTTGTACTTGAACATAAGTTGCTTTCTAAGGAGAAACTTGATGCTATCTTGTCACCAGAGCATATGCTTGCACCAGAGGCAAGAGTGAAGTAAAAAAGCTTTTTATGTTCGTGTTGATAAGCAGTAAAATGCTGCTTTTCGCATACTAACTATAATGAAGATGCTGTATCCACACGTTGGATATGGCATCTTTCTTTTTATGGTGGCTGTGGTAATTGCCTAATATCCCACTGATATGATGTTCTCTACAACTTAAAACCACTGTGTTCTATTGTCCCTTTTCTCCTTATAGATATGCTTTGACGTTTTTCATGATGAAAAAGAATTGAATTAGATGTGGAGAATCCCCCCTTTTCTTTGCTCTATCTTGTAGAGTTTTGTATCGTTCTGTTTGTCCTAATTTTTCACATATTAAATTTTAAAAGACCACCAAATGGCTTGTAAATAACGCCCTTTTGGCTTGCAAAAGATGCTCTTTAGCAACGTTACTAACGCCCTTTTGAACCCTTATTAAGCACCTTTTAAAATCTACCTTTGTAACTATTTGATAATAAACGACTTGTAAAAGGACTACAATAACTCGCTTTTAAGCTGTTTTCCCACCTTTTCTTTGAATATTTTGTCAATATATTTCTTTGCCTTTTTGCGTAAATTCCACATGGAGTCAGAGATTATGGAGGTTTTATTCTACCATGATAGGAACATCAAATATCATTTGAGTTCTTGTAACTCTTGATATACTTCCCTTTCTCAAAGTAATGAAAACTTGCGTAGTTCAGTTCTTTGTCTGTATGTCCGGTCAAGGGAAAATAGAATTGTTCAACGTATTTTGCCCTCCATTTAGTCGGGAACTGCTTTGTATCAATCATCAGCATAGGGAATGTAGTATGCTTTTGTTTGAAAATGTCATCATATATATTCGATATGACAAGGACGTTAATTCCCTTGTCTTTGCATTGAGATACTAAGGCTGCAGGTGACACACAATAGGTAGAATGACAGAAAGGAGTATAATTATATAGCAATACTTTATCGTGTGTTTCGATATATTGTTTTACCTGATTAAGGCTGACTTTATATACTTTTGAGAAGTCATGAATGTCATCAATGTTTTCTTCAAGCGTTATAACTCTCTCCTTTTGTGCATCTGATAGATGGGAATAGCCTGAGGTTAAGCCTGCAATTTGGCATGATGTCAGTCCCAAGAGTATTAAAGCTGATAGAAATAAATGTTTCATAAGGTAGATTTAATTATTCAATAAAATGTGCTACAAAGATAAGGATAAATCATTAGATTATGCAGAAAACCTACCTAACAAGTTCTTTTAATACCACTTCTTGTTCTCTATAGAAGCTCTTTTCATCGGCTTCTGATACAGGGTTAATCTCCTCTAAACTCGCAGCAAGGTTCTGCATCTCCCATGTAATGGAATAGCCTAACTGCTTACGCATGGCAATACATTTATCTAATTCGTAGCGGGCGCGGGCTTTGTCCTTTCTGAAGAGTAAGCCAGCAAGGGTAAAACGCATACGTTGGCGGAACTTTTCCTCTCGTTGTACGGAGATAGCTTTACAGAGAAGTGCAATCTTGTAGCGTTCGTCATCAATGAGTTCTGACAGTTCATAAAAAAGATAGGACTGTCGATGGTTCTTGATAAGGTGGGTGTAAATATTGATAGCCTTATCTTTTTTGCCCATAATTCGATAGACCATCGCTTTGTAACGTTGGTTGTGCATATTGTAAGGACTATGCTTTAGGGCTTCAGCTAATATCGGTGCAGCCTTTAAAGCCATGTCAACAGTAGGCTTACTTTCCACTTCCTTAAATACTTTTCCTACGATACGCATTCCTATTGAGGGAATAGGATGACCGTTGCCTTGCTCCATTGTCCAGTCTTCATCTGTCAGACGGGTGATACCCCATTGTGAGATGAAGTCGAGCATAGAGAATCCTGGATGATGATCGAAGACCAATAGTGAGGCACGCATTAAGGCGCTTTGTCCCTTAAGGTCCTTGTCGTCCATCGTCGGATAGAGTCTTAGCAAACTCTTGAATATCTTATATGCCTCTTCTAACTGACGTTGTTGATAGCGAAGCTTCATCATGTCTACACCTACCCAGAACATAGCTATGGTCGTGTAGTGTCCCTTGTGTACAGCATACATCGGTAGAATGGCAGCGTATGCCTCCTCCGTACGTCCCTGCTTGCGCAGCATAAAGATGTCTCTTATCTCCATCTTTCCAAAATTAAAGAAAGCAGACGCCAAAGCCGAAACAACAGGTTCGTCTTTTAGCGTCTGCTTTTTATTTAATAATTTTCCTTTTCAACCTCAGTTATTACTGATTTGTGACCGTCAAACTTCCAGATGTATCAGGGTTTGGTTTACAAGCCACATTGTTATGTGTCTCGTATTCAAGGATGAAGAAGTTCATCCATGGGCATACATAACCTTCCTTAGAATTGATTTGTGCAGATGGTTCATAATTGGTATTGTCCTTTCTGCGAATCTGAAGCGCAAGTCGTTTATAGTCGAAGTACGTGATTCCCTCGCCCCAGAACTCTATGCGTTTCTGTACCATCAGTTCTTTTATGAAGTCCTCCATAGTGGTGACATTATTTGCCTGATAAGAGTTATCGGTGTAACGATAAGTGTTCATAAAGTTTTTCAGAGCCGTGACACCTGCTGCAACACCATCAAGGTGGGCTGTAGCTTCAATGTCGATAAATACCATTTCTTCCATGCGCATCAAAGGAAGACTGATGAATTGTCCCTCTTGAGTATCAGTGATATTACCCTTTGCAGGACGGAACTTGATGTTAGCATAGGCTGGTAGCTGCTTCCAAGCTTCCTCGTCTAAGAGGGTCAACCTTTCCTTCTTAGTGCCAATGGTGATAGAATCATATTTCTCGTAACCCTCATGTGTACCAGCAGCGGTCGGATCAATCCATGAATAATGGCGCCAGTCACCTTCCGGCATCTTATCATAGAGCGCACTACCAATCATACGAGTAGCACCGTATGCGCCAGCAAGTCCCCAAGTAGTCTCTGATGACATGGTGCTGGTGAAGGTATAGTAGATATAGCTAATTTGCTCACGTGTGGTATAACCTAACTTCCACATCCATGCTTGGTTTTCCTTGTTGAAGCCGTCTTGTGTGCTATGCCACTGTGCTTCGGTAACAGGACTGTAACCACTGGCAGCCTTACGAGCATAGGTGCGTGCCTTCTCATAGCACTCACGAGCTGTGGTTATACCTAACTTATCATACTCAATGCTTGCAGAGTCTTCTGCTGCTATGGCTGTGTTAAGGTCTGCACTACTCTGATCAAAACGACTTGCCATTTCCATCCAAAGGCGTGCCTTGAGTCCATAGACTACACTAAGGTTAGGCAAGTTCTTGTCGGGACGTGTATAATTAGCCAGATACTCCTCGGCATGGTTGAGGTCAGTAAGGATAAAGCGATACATCTTATAGAACGGAGCACGTGGATTGTGGCGTTGCATTTCTTTCGTTGTCTTTTCGGTAACGATAGGAACAGTGAGCCCCCATATCCCATTTTTTGTCGCCTTATCATCCAAACTTGCAATGCCAGTCTTCTTGAATTCGAACTGACGAGCTATGTCAAGATAAGCCATTGCACGATAAGCCAGAGCTATACCTAAGTAGTTTTTAGAGGTTGGTGAGGCTGTGGCAGGATCTACTACACTTGTTACGTTGTTACAGGTAGCAATGAAATCGTAGTAAAAACGATAGGTGTAATAAGCCTTGAAACGGGTGTTGACACCACTTTCCACTGTCGTCCAATAGCTATAGTTACTACTATAAACAGGGAAATCACTTCCTAAGACATCCCTATAGTGCATCTGACAAGGATAACCCCAGTCGTTGATAGGGTCACCAGAACCCCAAGAGTCAAAGGTTATCATATAAGAAAGGATACCATTGATAAGTCCTTCTTGTGAAGAAGGCATCTTTCTTACTTGGTCAGAAGTTAATACTTCCGACGGTTCAATGCTATCGATACAAGAAGTAAAGCCAAAGGTAATAGCAACGATAGCCAACGTTATGATGTGATTTGATATTAAGCGTTTCATAATGACGTACTATTAATGTAAGAAGATGGTTAGAATGTTAGTTTAATACCACCAGAGATGGTTCTCGTTGGGCTATAGATGGATGTACTACTACCTCCTGAGAAGGAACCACGTGGGTCGAATCCCTTACGCTTACTCCAAAAGTATACGTTGTCAGCAGCCACATAGATGCGTACATTCTCCAATCCAATCTTGCTTACCCATAGCTTAGGTAGGGTGTAGCCAAGGTTGATATTCTGTAAGCTTAGATAGCTACCGCTGATGAGGAAACGGTCGCAGAGAGAACTAACGCTTGGGTCGTCGTATTGCCAACGTGGGATATTGCTGTTTGGATTGTCTACTGACCATGCATTGAGAACGTCTTTATGGATAGTTGCTCCTCCTAAGGTACCACTCGGTGGACCCATAAAACCTGCGTAACCACTGTCGTATGAAAGTCCTCCTAACGAATAAGCGAAGGAGATAGAGAAGTCGAAACCATACGCATTCAGCGTTGTTCCAAAGCCACCATAGAGGTCTGGGTGTGGACTTCCGCATGAGTAATAACTCGCATTACCATATACATCTGTCTTCTTAAGTGTTCCATCGGTATCAGTGTAGTACCACATAGCCTTTCCTTCATTAGAAACACCTGCATAACGAGGCATATACCACTCGTAAATAGGGAGTCCCTCGGCATAGAGTCTATCACCACTACTATAGCCAGGATGCCCATCTACAACGAGATCAGCTTTGAGGACGTCAGCGAGTTTGATGATTTCATTCTTGTAAGTAGTTGCATTCACGTTGACATCCCATGAGATATTTTTAGTTTTTAAGACGGTAGCAGAGAGATCAACCTCCACACCCTTGTTCGTCATATCACCGATATTGTCGTACGTTCCTTTGTAACCAGCAGAGTAAGGAGCAAAGACAAAGCAGAGCATATCAGTTGTTTTCTTATAGAAATACTCAATACTACCACGCAAACGGCTATTGAACAATTCAAAATCGAAGCCTGCATTGAAGTTGTTATTGGTCTCCCAAGTAATATTAGGGTTACCCTTTTCAGACAGAACTAATCCAACCTTATTGTTCGTATTTACGATACTATACGTATCAAGATAGTGGAAATCACCAATATTATCATTACCTTGCTGACCGAAAGAAGCCTTTAGTTTTAACATATTCAACCATTTGAAAGGCTTCATGAAAGGCTCTTTCGTAATAGTCCAAGCACCACCAAAGGAGTAGAAGTTACCCCAACGATGATGAGGATCAAAGCGACTGGAGGCGTCACGACGGAAAGAAAGACTTCCAAAGTACTTCTGATCGTAGTCGTATTGACCACGGAAGAAGAAACCTTCAGACTCATATTCACTATTACCAGACTCTCCTGTGTTATCCATCTTTATTGCTCCAGCAAGAGTTTGGTTGGTAAAGTAGGATGCCATACCAAGTTTTGTACCCCACAAGCTTTCGTAGTTGTAGCGATAGAACTCATGACCAAGGAGCAATTCCATGTGATGATGACCAAAGTCATGGTTGTAATTCACGAGTTGTTGGAAGTTATAAGAGAAGGTTTGATCACTTGTTCTGGTCACAACACCCGTTGGATAAGCCGTATGACTGTATCCATAGAAAGGTTGTTTCGTCTCAGTTGCACGTGAGTTGTTGACGGTCACCGTACCATTAAGGGTAATCTTCAATCCCTCAAGAGGCATGATATTCGCATAGCCATAGAGCGAATACATATTAACTTTCGAACTATTCGTATTCAGAGCATTCTCTTGTAATGGGTTGATGTTAGGTAACGTAGGACGTCTTAGTCCAATAACAGCACCATTACCATAGTCATACATCTGTCCATTCTCATCTGTCATGATGTTCCCTTGCTCATCACGAATGAAGGCAGGATAGATAGGTGCAACATTATTCAACTGATAGAAAAGACCATTATCATCCGATGGTATCACATGGTATTTAGCCCGAGAGAAGTTCATGTTTGTACCCACCTTCAACCATTTGCGTGCTTCATAGTCCGCTTTGGCACGAACGGTAATACGTTCAAAGTCTGAATGATATGCCACACCTTCATTGTTTAAGTAACCCAAAGAAAGGTAGTATTGCATCTTATCGCTACCTCCAGTCAGGTTTATATCATACTCTTTGCGTAATCCGTTACGAAAGGCAAGGCTCTTCCAATCGTCTGGTAGGATAGTATAACGTTTACCATTATGCTCAATAACACGTCCTAATGTGGCATGTGGATTCATACGACCATCTTCCCCAATGAGCTGTTCTCCGTTTGGAACAGTAAATATTGGATATCCCAATCCACCCGCTGCACCAGGTGCAACGAGTTGTTTGTTAGCCTCAATAGTAGCTTGAGCAGGGGTCAATCCGAGTCCTTTCAGTTGATAATTATACAGTGCATTATAGTAAACCTCATAGTATTTAACAGGATCATCGATAGTCTCATAGTAGCGTTTAATACGACTATTCGTACCCCATCTCATATCAACAGAAATATGTGCATTACCAACTTGTGCATGTTTTGTTGTCACCATGATAACACCATTGGCTCCTCGTGCTCCATAGAGTGCAGTAGAAGACGCATCTTTCAATACGGTTACAGATGCCACATCGGCAGGGTTAAGATTGTTCCAACCGCCATCGTAAGGTGCACCATCTACTATAATCAGAGGGCTTTGTCCTGCGCTAATACTACTAAAGCCACGTACACGGATAGAAGGGGTTGAACCAGGTTCTCCGCTGTTGTCTATAATCTGAACACCGGCAGCCTCACCTTTCAAACTACTCATTACGTTATTGACCTGCTTATGTTCAATCTTTTTAGAGTCAACAATGGCAGCAGAGCCTGTAAAAGCCGAACGCTTTTGTTCACCGAAGGCAGTTACAACCACCTCGTCTAACGCAGAGTTGTCGTTAATCATCGTAATCTTCATTGTCGGTTTGGCAGGACCAGTGAAGGTTTTCATACCGACATAAGATACTTCCAACTTAGCACCAGGCTTGATATTGGCGAGTGTAAACTTACCGTCCATGTCTGTTGCTGTAATCAGTTTGCTGTCACCGACTACCTGAACCGTTGCACCGATAATCGTTTCACCTGTTTCGTCGACAACAACACCCGAAGCAGTGAATACTTGTTGGGCAAAGCTGACGATTGCCGACAGCATAAATAAGGTAGAAAATAAGAGTCTTTTCATATTCATAAGTCTGGTCTTTATGTTATTTTCAAGTAAGGTAGTATGTAATAGATAATTATGTCGCAAATATAACTAAAAGTTTCAAACAATCAAATAAAATCATGGAAATAATTTAAAAAAATAATATTTAGTGTCCTTTAGGCTTGTAAGTGTTATTCTTACAAGGAAACTATTAGATGTGGATGTCATCTTTTTACATGGTTAACCCAAATCGGTCATTAGACCACAATATGTATAATTCTTATTATTATGGTATTGTTTCCTAACATGTTTTATTTTCTTATCGGCATCTTGTGTGTCTTTGTAACTTGACGTAGCCCGCTACGCCTGCGTTACAAATCCAAACAATCTGCTCGATAATAAAACAAAATATGTTTAGCCTCTAATGACCGATTTGGGTTAATAAGAGATTGTTTCCATTGCAATGTATTTTATTCTTTAGTCTTATTGTTCGATAATAAAGCAAAATATGTTGAGGCACTAATAATCGATTTGGGTTAAATTAAAGGTTATATGAGAAAATAACATTACCTTTGCCATAGAAACAAACAATCAAGGTGATATGAAATATCTATTGGTATCAGATATCCACGGATGTCTGCCAGCACTGGAGAAGGTGCTACAATTCTATGATCGCGAGCATTGTGACATGCTTTGCATACTTGGAGACATACTTAATTATGGTCCACGTAACTCTATCCCAGAGGGAATAGATGCTAAGGGGATAGTGGAAGCACTAAATAAACGTGCAAATAACATCGTAGCAGTACGTGGAAACTGTGATGCAGAAGTTGATCAGATGCTACTTGATTTCCCTATGATGTCCGACTATTTGATGTTAGTTGATGAGGGACGAAAGATATTCCTAACACATGGACATATCTATAACAAATCCACAATGCCAAAAGGTCATTTCGATGCGATTGTTTATGGGCATACACATCTTTGGGAACTCACCCAGCAGCAGGGTACGCTTGTTTGCAATCTCGGCTCTATCACTTTCCCAAAAGGTGGGAATGTGCCTACCTTCATGACCTATGAGCATGGTGTCTTCACAGCTTACACGCTTGACGGAACACCGCTAAAGCAGGAAAGAATTTAGGGAGAACTTATTAGCCTGATTAGCCTTATTGGGCTAATTAGGCTAATAGGGTCAATTAGCCTAACAAACAATAACCACCTAATTCCCTCCTTATATCAGTCCTTTCTTTCCAAAGAATAGCTTTGAGATGCCCGTGACATCCATCAACCATGTTATGCCAAACGAGCCTGCAATGGCAAATACCACACTTACCACAAGGAAGAACATTCCCGTCGGCTCCACACGAAGCAGCAACGGCTGATAGAATTTGGCAAGAATTGTGAAGATAGGAGAGAAGAGTAAGAGCGGTAAAGTGTTACGTCCGATAAAGAGAAAGAGGTCGCGCAGTGGTTGAGGAATCCCTAACTGATAAATCCACAACAGCGAACCGATAACTAAAAACACCAAACATGCACCTGCAAAAGATGCCTTATCGTAATGGGTTGGGTCGATGCACCATACTACTAAAAGTCCTAATGTCCACCAATGTGCAGGGAAAGCCAGACGGAAATTGCCCACCGCTTGGCGCACAATAGCACCTACAAGGAAGTAGGCTGCATTGGCTATTGAGAGGAGTCCGCAGCCGTAAGAGAGCAACCAAAGGAACAGAGCAAAGAGCGTAAACCTACCTAACAGCACTTGATTTTCCAAGCTCATCATTTTGATAGGCAGTAGTGGTTTCTCTTGTTTCAATACTGATGAAAAACGCCCTTTAGGTCTTCTGAATGCGATATAATAGAAGATACCGCAAATCATCAAGGTATGTAGGTACCAATAAGGTCCCATCGGATGAAGGAAGATATGGTCAATCAGTACTCCTGCCGTTAAGTGGTCAATGTGTTCACGGATAGGAAGTAGTGAAGCCATTACGGTATAGCCGCTCTCCATCACAGCGTATGGAATGAAAATCCAAAGCATAGTTTTCCCCAAAGCAGCCCACGACTTATTCACATTAAACAGATAACCCGACACTAACAGGAAGCCCGGCATGTGGAACGTATAGACCAACTGTTTAGCAACAGGGTAGGTGTCGCCGATATAGGTAAGGTGGAAGGCAATCATCAACGTGATGAAGACGAACTTGAGAAAGTCCAGTTCTTCTATCCTTGCCTTAGGTTTATGCATTTGAATAATCATGGCGACAAAGTTAGGAAATTAGTAGGACACTTCAAAAAGATGTAGTTGTAAAAGAATAATTAGCCTCTTAAATTTCGAGATTTAATAGGTGTTAGCAATTTATTATCATCCTCTGACAAAGAAAACTTTTTCATTTAATACTTCGAAAATCTATAGATAAAGGTTTGAAAAATCATTACATAAATCCGAGTAAAACACCTACAAATAATGATAAAAACACGTATGAAAAGCGAGTTTGTAACAGTCAGGGAATCAGTTGGTTATAAAACTGCATAAGAAAAGGTGCTTAGCTGGACTCCAAAAGGGCGTTAGTAAGGGTCTTAAAGGGCGTCTTTTGCAAGTCAATTAGGCGTCTTTTAGAAGCCAAAAGAGCATGTATTGGTTTTGAATTGTTTGAAAATAGTTTACAAATATCGATGCGAAAGGGGACAATTAAAAGAAAAACTCCATTGCATTGTTCGTTGTGAACGTTTGCAATGGAGTATCTTTTAATCGAATAATCCCGGTTGTAGAGGATTGTCTTGATATGCGTTTCGTCCGAGATGGTCGTAAGCAAGTTGTGTTGCCACACGTCCACGAGGGGTTCGTTTGATAAAACCTTCCATAATAAGGAAAGGTTCGTAAACCTCCTCCACCGTACCAGAATCCTCACCGATAGCAGTGGCAATGGTTGAAACACCTACTGGACCGCCACGGAACTTATCGATAATGGTGAGTAGAATCTTGTTATCTATCTCGTCCAAACCATATTTGTCAATGTTCAACGACTGTAGTGACATCGTAGCGATTTCGGGTGTGATAGTACCATTACCCTTCACCTGTGCGAAGTCGCGTACACGGCGGAGTAGGGCGTTACAGATACGTGGCGTACCACGTGAGCGACGCGCAATTTCATCCGCAGCTTCGTCCACGATAGGCACTTTTAATAGGGTTGCCGAACGCTTGATAATGCGCTTTAAAGTCTCTGGATCATAATACTCCAAATGGAGATTAATACCAAAGCGAGCACGGAGAGGAGCTGTGAGCAGTCCGCTTCGTGTCGTTGCACCAACGAGTGTGAATGGGTTGAGGTCAATCTGGATAGAACGTGCAGACGGTCCCTTATCAATCATAATGTCAATACGGTAGTCCTCCATCGCAGAGTAAAGATACTCCTCTACGACAGGAGAAAGGCGGTGTATCTCGTCAATAAACAAGACGTCGTTAGGCTCTAAGGAGGTGAGGATGCCCGCAAGGTCACCCGGCTTGTCGAGTACCGGACCAGAGGTAATCTTGAAACCAACGCCCAATTCGTTAGCGATAATATTGCTCAACGTCGTCTTACCCAATCCCGGAGGACCGTGTAAGAGGGTGTGGTCGAGCGGTTCGCCACGGAACTTAGCGGCTTCAACAAAGACGCTGAGGTTTTCGACCACCTTCGACTGTCCGCTGAAATCATTAAATTTCAGAGGGCGCAGAGCGTTTTCGAAATCCTTCTCAACCGAGTTCAGCCTTTCTTCATGTATGTCAAAATCTTCTGGCATATTGCTAATTTTCTGCAAAAAGATGCAAGTGGAAGAGTGTGTAGATAATGTCTTTGCACATGGTTAATATATCCGTCAAATGCAGTCTTTTATGGATATATGTGTTGTGCTTCCCTATGAATTGCCGTCTACGACTCTTCTTCTACACCCTCAGGGTATATATTATTTTCTGCAAAGGTACTCTATTTTTTCTGTGCAAGTGCTTTGTTTCGGAAAATTTATCTAAATTTGTAGCGTCATTTCACTCATATCCTTAAATGTATGATTAACAATATTAATAAGAAAGTCCTTTATCGGGAAATCTTAGACTATGTAATGATAGCCGTAGGTATGCTGTCCTACGCTATCGGTTGGATGGTTTTTCTACTACCTAATCACATCGGTAATGGTGGCGTAGCTGGTCTTGCTTCCATTTTGAATTGGGGTCAAGGAATCCCTGTTGCTAACACTTATTTTGTCCTAAACGCAATTCTATTAGCCATTGCACTGAAGGTTTTAGGCTTAAAGTTCTGTATCCGTACTATCTATGGCGTTGTGATGCTGACGGTTATCACAAAGGTTATGGGTTCAGTATTCCCACATCCAGGACTCTTACATGATGAGCCTTTTATGGCAGCAATCATCGGTGCATCGTTTTGTGGTGTTGGATTAGCTTTTGGACTCTCCTATAATGGTAGCTCTGGTGGCTCGGATATCGTCGCAGCGATAGTCAATAAATACCGTGATATTTCTCTTGGACGTGTTATCTTGTTAGTGGATATGACTATCGTAACGGGAAGTTATCTTGTTCTACGTAGTTGGGAGCAGGTTATCTATGGTTATGTAAACTTGATTATCACCTCTTTTGTACTTGACCAAGTTATCAACTCCAGTCGTCGTTCGGTACAGTTCCTTATCATTTCGGAGCGTTATAAAGAGATTTGTGATATGATATCGCAAGACCAACCCCATCGTACCAGTACGATAATCGATGCAAAGGGCTATTATACGGGTAGCGATATAAAGATTGTTATCGTAGTAACTCGCCAACGTGAAGCGTCATATGTCTATCGTATGATTGATGATATCGACCCAGATGCCTTCGTAACACAGAGTCAGGTAATGGGTGTCTTTGGTAAGGGATTCGATAAGTTTAAGGTGAAGAAGAAGTCATCTAATAAGAATAAGCCGAAGGCTACTAATCTGCCTAAGCAATAAAGAGAACAAAGCCGGCTGACACGTGGTTGCGTGTTAGCCGGCTTTGCTTTGTGAGTATTCGGCTTATTAGCCTTATAAGGCCTATTAGCCCAATAAGTCTTATTGCTCTCTTAGCTTTTACTTCATCTTTAGTGCCGCCTTGATACCAGCCTCAACGTCTTTCATATCGGCTGTTGGTTCAAAACGATCGATGACGTGTCCCTGTCTGTCAATGAGGAACTTTGTGAAGTTCCATTTGATACTTGGATCTTTGGCGTAGTCTGGGTTCTCTGCGCGGAACTTCTCATCGAGAAACTTTCCGATGTTGTTATTCATGTCAAAGCCCTTGAATGGCTGTTGAGCCTTTAGGTAAGTGTAAAGCGGTGATTCGTTACGACCATTGACATTAATCTTTGCAAACTGTGGGAAAGTCGTACCATAGTTGCCTGTACAGAAAGTGTGAATGTCACGGAAAGAGCCTGGAGCCTGTGCGCCAAACTGATTACAAGGGAAGTCAAGGATGACAAGTCCTAGGTTCTTATAGGTTTCATAGAGTTTTTGTAATGCCTCATACTGTGGTGTAAATCCACATTTTGTCGCTGTATTAACGATGAGCAGAACCTTACCCTTATAGTCCTTCAACTTGACGGTATGCTCGTTTCCGTCCTTTACACTAAACTTGTAAACATTCTTCTGAGCCATGATTGGCAATGTCATGAGGGCTAAGAAGAGGAGTGATAATAGTTTCTTCATTTGTTTCTTTATTAATATATGCTTTCGTTTTTGCCCCTATGAGAATTTAGGGAATGAAAACTTGGTAGTTTATATGTTCTCTGTTTATTATGAATAGGATTTTATTTCTGTGTGGGAATGCGATGTAATCAGTTCCTTATGATGCTATAATCAGCTTTTTACAATAGCTTAATCAACTCTTTCATACCTTCGCTTGCACCCTTTTTTATATGCGTTAATCGTCCAGAAGCATGTGCGGGCGTATCGTCAGGGTCAATCAGATAGATAGGAGTCCCTGGTCGGGTGTATTGCACAAGACCCGCAGCAGGGTAAACAACCAGCGACGTTCCGATGATAATAAGGATGTCTGCCTGTGCCACAACCTCTGCAGCAGGCTCAATCATTGGGACCGATTCGCCGAAAAAGACAATGAAAGGGCGCAATAGACTACCGTCTTCAGCCAATGCTCCAGGGGCTACTTCGCAGTTGTCTTTAGGTAGTTCCTGTATGTATCGGCTGTCGTAAGGAGTCTTACTTGAGCATACCTTTGTCAGTTCTCCATGTAGATGGATAACCTTTAAAGACCCTGCTTTCTCGTGAAGGTCGTCAACATTTTGCGTAATCACCGTCACATCATAGTCTTTCTCAAGTTCCTTGATAAGGCGATGACCCTCGTTAGGCTTGGCTGCATAGAGCTTTTTGCGTAGATTGTTGTAGAAGTTGTTGACGAGTGTGGGGTTGGCTATCCAGCCTTCGTGCGTTGCTACCTGTTCAACAGGATAATCCTCCCATAATCCATCATTGCCGCGAAAGGTCTTGAAGCCACTCTCTACGGACATTCCAGCACCTGTTAAGAATACGATTTTCTTCATACGTCTGTCTTTTATGAGTTGAGGCTTGAAGGAGATAGACGAGGTTATAGGCATTAATTTCAAAACACTTGCAAATAGAGTTTTGGACAAATGAAGTACTAATAATCTACTTCTTGTTTTTTGTCGATACCTTTAACTTGCACAGTAATCCTCCATTCTCTTTGACAAATTTAGTAATTTTAATCCGATTAATGCAAAACTATACCTTAAAAATAGTATCTTTGCACATTAATTATTAATAATATTAAGAACGATAATGGATAAATTAAGCTATGCACTGGGAATCGGTATCGGTTCACAGCTCGCAGGAATGGGCGCAAAGGAACTGAATATTGACGACTTCGCACAGGCTATTAAGGATGTTATTTCAGGTTCAGAACTGAAAGTTGACAATGCAGAAGCACAGACTCTCGTACAAAACTTCTTCCAAGAGCAGGAGGCTAAGCAGCAGGCTGCAGCCGCTGAGGCTGGTAAGGTAGCAAAGGCTGCTGGTGAGGCTTTCCTTGCAGAGAACGGTAAGAAGGATGGTGTTGTAACCTTACCATCAGGTTTGCAGTATCAGGTGTTGAAAGAAGGCAATGGTAAGAAGCCTTCAGCTACAGACCAGGTAGTATGTCATTATGAGGGAACACTGATTGATGGTACTGTTTTCGACAGTTCTTATCAGCGCAATCAGCCAGCTACTTTCGGCTTGAATCAGGTTATCGCAGGTTGGACAGAGGGTGTACAGCTTATGCAGGAAGGTGCTAAGTATCGCTTCTTCATCCCTTATAACCTTGCATATGGTGAGCGTGGTGCTGGTGCACAGATACCTCCATTCGCAGCACTTATATTCGACGTAGAGTTGATTGAGGTAAAGTAAGAAAGGTGTATAGGCGATAATAGACTGCAATATACGTCCTCTATCGCCTACGCTAACAATATTGCTTAAGAAACTAAACAATTAAAATAATGAAGAAAATTTATTTTTTAGCCGCTATGGCTATCGCAGCTGCAGGCTTCACAGCTTGTGGTAACTCAGCTCCAAAGGAGGATTTGAAGTCTGATGTTGACTCTTTGAGCTATGCTTTCGGTATTGATCAGGGTCAGAGTGTTAAGCAGTATCTCCAGCAGATGCAGATTGATACAGCTTACATCGATGAGTTTATCAAGGGTATGAACGATGGTGCGCAGAATGCTGATGATAAGAAGCGTGCCGCTTACAATGCTGGTATCGGCGTAGGTATGCAGATGAACATGGTTATCAAGAATCAGATTAACCGTCAGATCTTTGGTGAAGACTCTACAAAGTCTGTTTCTTTGGCTAATTTCCTCGCTGGTTTCGCAGCAAGTGCAAAGGGTCATGGTCAGAAGATGACTGTAGAGCAGGCTCGTGAAGTTGAGCAGAAGACTTCAAAGGCTATTCAGATGAAGGCCGCTGAGAAGACTTATGGTGCTAATAAGAAGAAGAGTGACGCTTACATGGCAGCCAACGCTAAGAAGGAAGGTGTGAAGACTATCGGTCAGGGTGTACAGGTTAAGGAACTCAAGGCTGGCTCTGGTGCTACACCAAAGGCTTCTGATGTTGTTAAGATTAACTATGTAGGTAAGACTATCGATGGTAAGGTTTTCGATCAGCGTGATGGTGCAACAATGCCTGTAGGTGGTGTTATCCCAGGTTTCACAGAGGCTTTGACAAAGATGCCTGTTGGTGCTAAGTGGGAGATTACAATTCCTTATACAGCTGGTTATGGTGCTGAACAGCCAAGTCCAGACCTCAAGCCATTCTCAACACTTATCTTTACTGTTGAGTTACTCGGTATCGAGAAGGCTCCAGAAGGTCAGCCAGGTATGCCTCAGGGTATGTCTGCTATGCCACAGGGTAAGCCAGGTATGTAATCAACTAAGGTTTGATAATGGTTCGATGAGTCTTCCTTTCTTATATGGAAGAGCATCAGCTGTAATCCATTTTCACGATGATAGCGAATTATTTTCATGAAAGAAAATCTTTATTGTCGTGAAAATAAATATTTATTCTCATGAAAGTAATTCTTTATTTTCATGAGAATAATTCAGTAATGATACTCTTGTCTTATAGGAAGGGAAGACACATACATACTTCTTAAAGCTTAGTAATATACTTCTTAAAGCTTGGTAATCATCGAATCTACATCCTTTTAATATAGAAAAACCTGTTCTTTAAAAACGACAAAACAATGAAGAAACTTTTAATGCTGGCTCTGCTCGTTGCAGCAGGTTCAGTCTTTAATACTGCAAGTGCGCAGAGTAAGAAGAAAGGAAAGCAGAATGCGAAGTGTTCTGTAGAATGTAAAGAAGGTGCAGTAGTACTGACTTCACCTTCTGATACATTGAGCTATGCTGCAGGTATGTCTATGACACGTGGCTTGGACGACTATCTTGCAAATCAGTTTGGTGTTACTCCTGCACAGATGCCAGACTTCCTGCGTGGCTTGCGTCAGGGTATTGCTAATCGCAAAGACTCTGCTTTTGCTGCTTATGTAGCAGGATTGCTCATCAGTTCACAAGTAGACAAGACCATGTTGCCTAATATTGCATCTAAGTTCGAAGGCACATCGGCTCCAATTAACCCAGATTTGCTTTATAAGGGCTTTGTTGCAGCTTTGGCAAAGGATTCTACTGTCCTCAAGCAGGCTACTGCTGAGCAAATCTTCGAGAAGAAAGAAGTAGAGTTGAAAGCACAGAAAGATGCTGAGATAAAGGCTAAGAATGAAGCTTACTTGGAAGAAAACAAGAAGAAGGAGGGCGTTGCAACATTAGCTGATGGTCTTCAGTATCGTATCATTAAGAAGGGTGATGGAGCTATTCCAACAGCAGATGACCGTGTCCAGGTTATCTATGAGGGTAAGACCATTGACGGAAAGGTATTCGATGCAACTTCACGTCATGGCGTAGAGTTCGATACCTTCAATGTTGGTGGACTCATTAAGGGTTGGACTGAGGCGTTGCAGATGATGCCTGTAGGCTCAAAGTGGGAGATTGTTATCCCACAAAACCTCGCGTATGGTGAGCGTGGTGCAGGTCGTGACATCGGTCCTTTCTCAACACTTATCTTCACTCTTGAGTTGAAAGGCATTGAGGCAGCACCTGAAAAGGAGTCAAAGACAATTGATGCTGCAAAGCTCGTTCCAGCCAAGAAAGCTCCTGTTCAGAAGGCAAAGAAGAATGTAAAAAAGTAAGATAAAAGCAGTGAAATACTGTTCTCTTGCTTAAAATAAAAACAAAATGCGCCCAAGTGGCGCATTTTTTATGTCATTTTGTTGTCTGTTCCATAATTATTCCCTACTTTTGCTCATCATCAATTAAAGTTTTAGAAACATAGAATTAAGAAATAATATCAACCGTAGAACATGGAAAAAGTAGATCGTTTGGACAAGAAAATATTGGGTATCCTCTCGCAGAATGCTCGTATGCCTTTTAAAGATGTTGCTGCCCAGTGTGGCGTTTCACGTGCAGCTATTCACCAGCGCGTACAACATCTCATAGAGCATGGAGTCATAACAGGTAGTGGTTTCGACGTTAATCCTAAGAGTTTAGGCTATACAACCTGTACCTATGTGGGACTAAATCTCGAGCGTGGCTCTATGTATAAGAAGGTTGTTGAACGTATCAGTGCTATTCCAGAGGTGGTTGAATGTCATTTTACAACAGGTCCTTATACAATGCTTGTGAAGCTTTATGCAAAAGACAACGAGCAGTTGATGGACCTTCTTAACAACCAGTTGCAAGGTATCTCTGGTGTCGTATCAACCGAAACACTTATTTCTCTTGAGCAAAGTATCAAGCGTGAGATCCCTATAGCAGAAGAATTGCTCTAAAGAAGTCAACGACAAACCAATCTTTTAAAAAAGAATAAGAATGCAATACGATCTTCAGTCACATCTCGATAAGGTGTATTCAACTTTCCCTGAAGCAAAGCGTAAGCCTATAATTGGTATCACTACCAATTATATGAATGGTGATGCTGCGTTAAGGAATGTCTATTATAAGCAGGTGGTAGCTGCGGGCGGAGTCCCAATGCTTATTCCTCCTGTGGCTGATAAGGATGTGCTTATTAACACCCTCGACCATCTTGACGGTCTTCTCCTTACAGGTGGTGCTGATATCAATCCTCTGTGGCTTGGCGAGGAGCCTTCTCCTAAACTTAATAATATCAATGCTGAGCGTGATTTACCCGAACTGATGCTTATCCGTTTGGCGTTTAATCGTCAGTTGCCTATCCTTGGTATCTGCCGTGGAGCGCAAGCCCTTGCTGTCGCTTTAGGTGGAAAGATACAGCAAGATATCTATGATGAATATATAAGAGAGGAGGAAACGGTTGAAAAGAAACTGAGCAAAGACAAAACGGTAACAACCTATCGTGCTGCTACATTAAAGCATTCACAGGACGCTGAACGCTGTGAAGCTACGCATAGCGTGACCCTTAACAAGTCATCTGTCCTCTATGCGCTCTATAAGGAAGAGCGTCTTATGGTCAATAGCTTCCACCATCAGGCAGTGAAAGACGCTGGAAAGCACTTCCGTGTGACAGCACTTTCACCTGATGGAGTGATTGAAGCCATTGAGAGTAGCGAGTTCAAGCCTATCATGGGAGTGCAATGGCATCCCGAATGGATGGGTGAAGAGGGAGGAAAAATCTTCCAGTGGCTGGTTGGACAATCTAATAACTTCTACCTTGCTAAGCAACTTCATCAGCGCATCTTGACGCTTGATACACACTGTGATACGCCTATGTTCTTCCCACAAGGCGTCAACTTCGATCAGCGTGACTCACGTATTCTCTACGATCTCCATAAGATGACGGAGGGAAGGCAGGATGCTGTGACGATGGCTGCTTACCTTCCACAACCGAAGATAGGTGAGTCTTTCTCGTCAAAGATTGATGTTGAAGGTTTGAAACGCTATAATCCTCACCTCGTTGAGACATTGAATCATCTCTCACCAGCTGTCTATGCCAACCTTATCTTCGACAAAATAGAGGAAATTGTTAAGCAGAACCAACGCTATATCAGTATTGCTCGTACACCTTCCGACCTTTACGAAGATAAGCGCAAGGGACGTAAGAGTATTATGTTTGCTATTGAGAACGGTCTTGCTTTGGAGCATAAGCTTGAGAATGTAAAGCACTTTGCACAGCGTGGTGTGACCTATATAACCCTTTGTCATAATGGTGATAACGATATTTGCGACTCTGCACGAGGTTGCAACACCCACGGAGGAGTAAGTAAGTTTGGCGAAGAGGTCATCAAGGAGATGAACCGTAACGGTATTATGGTCGACTTAAGCCACGGCGGAGAGAAGAGTTTTTATGATGCGTTGGAGATTAGTACGATGCCAATCGTATGTAGTCATTCTAATAGCAAAGCACTCTGTGACGTTCCTCGCAACCTTACCGATGATCAGATGCGAGCGTTGGCAAAGAAGGGCGGTGTGGCTCATATCACAATGTACCAAGGCTTCTTGAAGAAGGGTAGTGAGGCAACAGTGATGGATGCGATAGCCCATCTTGAGCATGCTATCAACATTATGGGTATCGATCATGTAGGTATTGGTACCGATTTTGATGGTGACGGAACCGTACGCGGTATGGCTGATGCGAGCGAAATGATCAACTTCACCCTTCATCTATTGCGTCGTAAGTATAGCGAAAGAGATATTGAAAAGATATGGGGAGGCAACTGGCTGCGTGTAATGGCGCAGGTACAGAGCGTTAGAAAATAAGTAGAAAGAAGGTTTCTCACCAACCCTTTGGGATAGAGTGGGAGAGGATAAGAAAACAATCAATAATGAAAACGAATATAAAAATCTTTTTCGGCTGCCTCTTGGCAGTATCCCTCGCAACCGTAGCCTATGGATGTAAGGGGAAAGCAAGCAACACTGATAATGGTGCTGACACTGTGGCTACAGCAAAACCAGTCGGTCCTACGTTTAATGCCGACTCTGCATACGCCTTTACAGCAGCACAGTGTGACTTCGGACCACGTGTGATGAACTCTGCAGCACATGATAAGTGTGGCAAGTGGATAGTAGAGAAATTCAAGGAGTATGGCTGTGATGTACAGGAGCAGAAAGCCGATCTAAAAGCCTATGACGGTACGGTCTTGAAGTCAACTAATATCATTGCACGTTTTAATCCAGAAGCAAAGAAGCGTATCTTAATCTGTGCGCACTGGGATAGTCGTCCTTGGGCAGACAATGATCCAGACTCTACTAACCACAAGAAGCCTGTTATGGCTGCGAATGATGGTGCCAGTGGAGTGGCTGTAATGCTTGAGTTAGCACGTCAGTTGCAGGCTGATAAGAAGTTAAAAGTAGGTGTTGACTTCGTATGCTTTGATGCTGAAGACTGGGGAATACCACGTTGGGAGACTCGATATCAAGACGATGGCGACTCTTGGGCATTAGGTGCACAATACTACGCAAAGAACTTCCCAACGGCTGTTAAGCCTGAGTTCGGTATTCTTCTCGATATGGTAGGAGGCGAAGGTGCTCAGTTCTATCGTGAGGGAATGTCTATTCAGTTTGCTTCTGATGTCGTAAACCGTGTGTGGGAGGCTGCAAAGGGAGCAGGTTTCGGCTCTTACTTCCCTGATGCTGTTGGTGGCATGGTTACCGACGATCATGTTCCAGTGAACCAGTTTGCAGGTATTCCTACTATTGATATCATTCCTTACTATCCTGATTGTCAGCAAAGCTCTTTCGGCCCAACATGGCATACAGTCAATGACACTATGGAACATATCGATAAGAATACGTTGTTAGCAGTTGGTCAGACCGTCATACAGGTATTGTATACGCTGTAAAATATAAAGTCTCATATAAAGAGGATGTGTTTAAAACAGATACATCCTCTTTTTTGTTTTTGTCCCTTTTTGACGCTCTGACCATGATATAAAAAAAATAGTAGGCATACTATTCCGCACAAAGTGTTTTTATTTTATAACTTCAAAAGTATGGATAAGGTCTTGAAAAATAATTACATAATTTCAAATAAAACATCTATAAATAACGGTAAAAATACAAAAGAGAAGCGGATTTGTAACCAACAGGAAATCAGTTTGTTATAAAGGAGTAATTAAAAAGATGCTTAATTGGACTTCAAAAGGGCGTTAGTAACGTTGCTAAAGGGCACCTTTTGCAAGCCAATTGGGCGTCTTTAAGAAGCCAAAAGAGCATGTATTGGAAGTGAAGTGTATGAAAATAGTTTACAAAAAGCGATCGTGAAAAGATGAATCCGATTATGGGCAGAAACTCTTGCAACCATAATCGGAATTTATTTGGATTGATATTGTGAATCCTATTTCAGACGTTTAGATACGCTTTAACGACTGTTTAACGCCAGAGATAAGTAAGCCCATTTCCGCAGCATTCAGTCCTCTAATTAAGACGTTAGGCTCTCTATACTCCACAGCGTAGTTGGATAAAGCGGGTACACAATGAAAGAAAGGTAAGTCAACCACCTCACCTTTCTTTGTCGTACTTACAAATGTAAGACGAATGTCAGAGAAGTTTTCTTCTTTGTTTTTATATAACTCATTGGGATACATTGGTAGAATGGTATTAACTCCCTCTGTTATAACAAAATTCAAAAGCTTTTCTTTTCCCTCTTTTTCATAACATTGTGGCTCTGCCACATAAGCCTTCGACCATAGGTCAGCCTCCCCTGTCCCTTCTTCATCTAAGAGACATTGTTCATTTTGCTGCGCCTTACGCTTATTCTTGTTAAAGAAATCGAATATACCCATATAGTCTTGCTGTTACTATCTTTATTCGCAAAGTGACTAATTATGTAATAAAAGTAATCGGAAATAGATAAAATTCTATCCCAAAAAGACGTTTGCAAAGATAAAAACTTCGTACAACATAAACACAATTACGTATGTTAAAAAGATTAAACTGTATATACAAATCGGTTTAATCATCGATAAAACATCTAAAAACGGGGCTTAATAAATGTTGTTTTGGTAGTGCTTTCGATAATATCCTACAGCTTATTATCGACAAAACAGATAGAAACACGGAGGCTAACAACATCTTTTTAGTTTATTATGCTGTAGGTTCACACAGAAATGTTTATCTTTGCATTGGGAAAGAATGGTGCCATTGTGGGGCTGTCTGTCCCCACTTCTGATTCATAACAGACATATTAAAACAGTTATAAAAAGCGATAAATGGCACTGAACTATATTTGGATAGGATTCTTCGTAATAGCATTTGTCTTCGGAATTATCTCTCTGTTGATGGGCGATACAACGATATTCGAGAAGATGATGAACTCTACCTTTGATTCATCTAAGAATGCTTTTGAAACATCAATAGGCTTAACAGGAGTCTTGACACTGTGGTTAGGAATCATGAAGATTGGTGAGAAAGCTGGTGTTGTCAATGTTCTTGCACGTATGCTCAGCCCTTTCTTCTCAAAACTCTTCCCTGATATTCCTAAGAATCACCCTGTTATGGGTTCTATCTTTATGAATATAGCATCGAACATGTTAGGACTTGATAATGCAGCTACGCCTACAGGACTGAAGGCGATGGCGCAGATGCAAGAGCTGAACACAAAGAAAGACACGGCAACTAACCCGATGATAATGTTCTTAGTATTGAATACTTCGGGTCTGACGCTCATCCCTACGACCATTCTTGGCTATCGAAGCATGAACGGTGCAGCACAACCTATGGATGTGTTTATCCCAATTCTGTTGGCAACAACGGTAGCAACGATAGCTGGTATTTTCATTACGGCAGCTTGGCAACGTATCAATATTTTCCACCCGACATTGTTTTTGGGGCTTGTTGGTATTATAGGCTTTGTTGGATTGTTAATTTGGGGATTCGGACAGATGGATAAGCAGATGACGAATACGGTGTCATCTGTTGCCTCTAACTTGATTGTCATGTCGATAATCATCCTTTTCATCGTTGTGGCGTTGTTACGGAAAGTGAACGTTTATGACGCTTTCATCGAAGGAGCGAAGGATGGATTCCAAACCGCAGTACGTATCATTCCTTATTTAGTAGCTATCCTTGTGGCTGTAGGAGTGTTCCGTGCTTCGGGTGCAATGGACCTTTTGATACAGGGAATTAAGTGGTGTGTGGAGCAGTGCGGACTTGACACAAGATTCGTAGATGCACTCCCAACTGCTTTTATGAAGCCGCTTTCTGGTAGTGGTGCACGTGGTCTTATGTTGGAATCAATGAAAACTTTTGGTGTTGACTCATTCGTTGGCAGATTGAGTTGTATCTTCCAAGGTTCAACAGATACGACTTTCTATATCTTAGCGGTTTACTTCGGAAGCATCGGTATAAGGTATACACGTCATGCATTAGCTTGTGGATTATTGGCTGATTTAGTTGGTGTAATTGCCGCAATCGCAATCTGCTATATATTCTTTTAGGAGATCATTGAATCTATTAAGCTATTGGGCTATTAGCCCTATAAGCCTTATTAGCCTAATAAGGCAAATAAGCTAAACTACAATACAACAATGGCAAATTTAAAATCACTTGCAAAAGACACTGCTATCTACGGAATGAGCAGTATCATCGGAAGGTTCTTAAACTACCTTCTTGTACCCCTCTATACAGCGAAAATTAGTGCGGCGAGCGGTGGCTATGGTGTTATCACAAACATCTATGCTTATACTGCGTTGCTGTTGGTCGTTTTGACTTATGGAATGGAGACGACTTTCTTCCGTTATGCCAATAAGACTGACCAAGATCCGAAGAAGGTTTACTCTACTACTTTGTCTTTGGTAGGGCTTTCTTCACTGCTATTTATAGCAATGGTCTTCGTCTTCCTGCAGCCTATCTGTGACTTTATGGGTTACTCGGAACATCCCTCATATGTGTGGGTTATGGCTGTCACGGTAGCGATTGATGCCTTTCAGGCTATCCCTTTTGCCTATCTCAGATACAAGAAACGCCCAATTAAGTTTGCTACTTTCAAACTGTTATTCATTGCTTTGAACATCATTTTGAATCTTGTTTACTATCTTATCCTTGACGGACATGAGGTGGGTTATGCCTTCTATATCAACCTTGTATGTACAACGACTATCACCTTCTGCTTCTGGAAAGAGCTAAAAGATGGCTTCTTTGCAGGCGGTAAGCTGCTTGATATGCCTTTGGCAAAGAAGATGTTGTCCTATACTTGGCCAATTCTTTTCCTTGGTATAGCTGGTATTCTTAATCAGACGGCAGGTTATATCATCTTCCCATACGTCTACAAGGACAATGATGCGCATACACAATTGGGTATCTTCGGTGCTGCAAGTAAGATAGCAATGATTATGTCGATGATTACGCAGGCTTTCCGCTATGCCTATGAGCCATTCGTCTTTGGTAAGGCACGCGACAAAGACAATAAGGAAACCTATGCGAGGGCTATGAAGTTCTTTATTATCTTTACGCTTCTTGCCTTCTTGGTGGTAATGGGGTATATGGATATTCTGCGCCATATCATCGGTCGTGACTACTGGGTAGGATTGAAGGTTGTGCCTATCGTGATGGCAGGAGGTATCATGACAGGTGTTTACTTCAACCTTAGTTTCTGGTATAAACTCATTGATAAGACGATTTGGGGTGCCTATTTCTCAGGTATCGGATGTGCTGTAATCATCGGAATCAACGTGATTTTCGTACCAAAATATGGTTATATCGCTTGTGCTTGGGCAGGTTTCATGGGTAATGCAACGGCAATGGTGCTCTCTTATCTTGTCGGTCAGCGTAAGTATCCGATAAACTATCCATTGAAGAGTATCTTTGTTTATCTTCTGATAGCGGGTCTCTTCTTTGCCGTTATCACCTATACTAACGCCAATCTTCCTGTTCCTGCAGCCTTGGGAATCAATACATTGGTTATCATTCTCTTTATAGCTCACGTGCTTTATCACGACTTTCCACTGCAAAAATTACGCAGTCGGTTTGCAAAGAAATAAACAAGTATCATTTAATCAATAATATCATTATGAAGAAATCGACTTTACTTATTGCCGGACTTCTCGCATTGGGTAGTACATCCATGCACGCCGACGAGGGTATGTGGACGCTCTATAACTTGCCAGATGCCGTCTACGAACAAATGGTAGCTGAGGGATTCCAGTTGCCACGCAACATGCTTTATGGCGCACCTAACGCTATTAGCAATTCTGTTATCAACTTCTCTGGCTTCTGCTCAGGTGTTGTTGTATCACCAAATGGTCTTGTCTTCACTAATCATCACTGTGGATTCAGCGCAATTAATGCCCTTTCCACCGTTGAACATGATTATATGAAGGATGGTTTCTATGCAAAAAGCTATGCAGAGGAACTCCCAAGCAAGGACTTGTTTGTGTCTTTTATGAAGAAGCAGGAGGATATTACTCCTCGTGTTAATAAGCTTATTGCAGGTAAGAATGCTGAACAGACAGAGGCGATTATCGATTCTCTTACAAATCATTTGACCGATTCTATCAAGACCATTGATAAGACTTTGCATATCAGTGTTGATGCTTTCTACGAGGGAAATAAGTATTATGCCACTACATATCAGGACTTCCAAGACGTACGTTTGGTGTTCACAGTACCAAAGAGTATGGGTAAGTTCGGTGGTGAAACAGATAACTGGATGTGGCCACGACAGACAAGTGACTTCTCTGTGTTCCGTATTTATGCCGATCCTAAGACCAACGGACCAGCTGCCTACTCAAAGGATAATGTGCCTTATAAGCCAGCTAACTGGGCTCCTGTAAGTCTTCAGGGCTACAAGGATAAGGATTTTGCAATGACAATTGGCTATCCTGGCTCTACTAATCGTTACTTGTCTTCGTTCGGTATACAGCAGCGTCGAGACATTGAAAACACTGTTCGTGTACAAGTTCGTGATATCAAGCTCGCTATTATGAAGAAGTACATGGATAAGAACGAGAAGACTCGTCTCCAATATGAGAACAAGTACGTTACATCAGCTAACTACTGGAAGAACTCTATTGGTATGAATAAATGTATTGATTCCATCGGTTTGATTCGTCAGAAGGCTGAATATGAGGCTAAGATACAGAGATGGTTGGATGAAAAGGCCGTGAAGGACCCTGCTGTAAATGTTGATCTCAAGAAGTTAAGCAACCTTTATAAGGAGAGTGCTGAGCCTGCTTTGGTTCAAGCTTACTGGAACGAGTCATTCTGGAAGGTGTCTGAATTGATTCAGAGAGCCTTGGATATCACCCGTGGTGCTATCGAACCACAGGGGCCTAAGGATGATGAATCAGCACAGTATATACAGTTTAAGGACAATAGTAGCGACTGGAACTTAGCCCTTGATAAGGAAATGACAGCTGCTATGTTGAAGAATTATGCTGAACACGTACCTGCTGCGTATCGTCCAGAAGTATTTAATGTTATCAAAACAAAGTTTGGTAACAATTATAAGAAGTACACTGACTGGCTCTATGCAAATAGTAAACTACTTGTTAAGGACCATAAGTTCTATAATGATGAGAAGACACTCAACGACCCAGGTATACAGCTTGGAGTAGAACTCGTGATGCTCTATCAGCAAGTTATGACCAACTATGTTAGCAAGATAGAAGCTATCGAGCAGGAAGAGAAGAAGCTTTGCGAGGCAAAGGTACAGATGGAGATGGATATGCCACATTACAGTGACGCTAACTTCACGATGCGTATGTCTTATGGTCAGGTCGGTGGTTATATGATTGGTGGCTTTGACAGCAACTACTACACAACTGCTGAGAGTCTTGTTGAGAAGATGAAGTTAGGTAAGAAACTTGAGGATTACAAGGTTGAGCCTATCATGATGGAGCTTATGAGTGCTAAGGACTTCGGTCGTTATGCTGATAAGACAACAGGTAAGATGCAGCTTTGCTTCCTTACTAACAATGATATCACTGGTGGTAACTCAGGTTCTCCAATGTTTGATGGTAAGGGTCGCCTTATTGGTCTTGCTTTCGATGGTAACTGGGATAGCCTTTCAAGTGATATCAACTTCGATCGCAAGCTCGCACGTTGTATTGGTGTTGACATCCGTTTCGTCCTCTACTTGATGGATAAGTGGGGTCACGCTGACCGTCTCTTGAAGGAAATTAACCCACAGTAAGGGTTACTCCTAATATATTAAAATAGGTATGTTCAAGAATGAACATACCTATTTTTCTTTTGAAAAGTAGTATCTTTATGGGTATATTATCAGCTTATTGACTTTTACTGTAAGCATCCTATATTTTTATTTAGATAATAACGAAAAGGGTAATCATTAATATTATTACCAAGAATACATAAGAAAACAGCCCTAACTGATATTCTTTCTTTGTCAGTAATGCCTCTTGTTCTTTCATCTTTCGTTCGGGAAACATACGAAACATTAAGAGGTATAAGGGAACGACAATAACTGCACCTATTAGGTAATCCCCTCCTTTTGAGCCTGTATGCCAAAATTTTAATACACTCTGCATATTTAATAAAGCAATTATTATAAAGAAACAAAGTGTAAACAGTGCGAGAAGGTTTGTCAAGGTAGCAAAATAAGGAATGCTTCTGTTAGACCCTCTCATATTAAAACGGTATAAACTGGCTATGATTTTGTACATAGTTATTGCTGGTAAACTGAGAAACTGCTTTCGTATGAGTGATACCTCACGATATACGATACCGGTAATAGCCTTCTCTCTTCCCCCTTTTAGTTATCGTGTTGAGGCTCCGCACTACTCGTGCTGATGCTCCGCACGAATGGTGCTAATGCTCCGCACGAATGGTGCTGAGGGTTAACACCACTCATGAAGATAGCAATGCGCTATACAATATATGATTGATGTATAGCCAATTTATCGAAAACCTCTCCAATGTTATACGCTAAGTCTCCCTCCCCTTTGGGGAGGGTCGGGGTGGGGTATTTACTTCTTTGGTTTGCGTCTTGCCCATCCTTCTTCAGAGAAGTCTGGTTCATCGCCCTTTAGCTTAGCTGGACTGGATTTCATAAGTTCCTTCCAATCATCTTTCTTGAACTTATGCTGGCCTCCGAAAGGATTCTCATCATACTGGCGACGACCACGGCCTTTGCGCTCACGAGCGTCCTGACGACCTTCGCCACGGCTGCCGTAACCACCACGGCCGCCTGCAGAGCGACCATTGCCACTGGCTGAACGACCATTAGACGAATGACCGTGACCACCTTCTTCTGCATCGTTACAACGCACCTTACGACCTTTATAGGTAGCACCGTCCAGTGACTGCATCACCTTCTGAGCGTCCTGCTCTGGCACTTCGATGTAGCTTTGTTTAGCAAGGAGGTCGATATGTCCTACAGCCTGCTTACCATGCACATTCTTATTGATGAACTGCATCACCTCACCCGGATAGAAACCATCTGCCTTACCGAGATTGATAAAGAGTCGCTTATAACCACTCTCCGCCTTACGTGGACCACGGTTGCGACTTCCTCTGCCTTCACCTCTTGTGCCACGGCTATCCTCACGTGCACTACGTGACGATGGCTTCTCAATCTCCTGAGCATTCTTATAATAGTCAAGGAAGCGACCAAAGGTTGCAGAAACAATCTTCTTGATGACAACCTCCTTATCGATATACTCGAATTGTCGGTTGATATCCTTCATATAAGGTGCAATCTGGTCCTCATCAACGTCTGTCTTCAGGATGTCATCCATTGTCTTAAACAGCTGCTTCTTGCAGATTTCCTCTGGTGAAGGCAGTGTTCCGTCAACAAAGTCCTTACTGATTTCGCGTTCAATATTACGTACCTTATACTTCTCACGTGAGTGAATAATCGAGATTGAAGTACCCTTCTTTCCTGCACGACCCGTACGGCCAGAACGGTGGGTGTAGTTCTCGATATCATCAGGGAGACCATAGTTGATAACGTGTGTCAAGTCGTTCACATCCAATCCACGTGCTGCAACGTCTGTAGCGACGAGAATCTGTGTGAGATGTGAGCGGAACTTCTGCATCGTAAGGTCACGCTGCTGCTGCGAGAGGTCGCCATGCAACGCCTCTGCATTGTATCCGTCCTTAATCAACTTGTCAGCAATCTCCTGTGTCTCAACCTTTGTACGGCAGAATACAATCGCATAAATCTTTGGATAGAAGTCAACCAATCGCTTCAAGGCAAGGTACTTGTCGCGTGCATTCACCATATAATAAATATGGTTTACACTCTCAGCACCCTCGTTACGGCTACCCACTACAATCTCTTTATAGTCATGTAGATAACCCTTTGCAACGCGCTCTACCTCACGACTCATCGTAGCCGAGAACAACAATGTGTTACGATCTTCAGGTACACCGGTCAATATCTCAGTGATACTCTCTTGGAAACCCATGTTCAACATCTCGTCAGCCTCGTCCAAAACAACGTTTCTAACCTTGTCAAGACGAGCCTTACCACGGTGCATAAGGTCAATCAGTCGGCCCGGTGTAGCCACGATAATCTGTACACCATGACGCAACTGGCGAATCTGTGTATCGATAGATGCACCACCATAGACAGCTGCGATATGCAAATGAGGGATATACTTACTGAATTCCTTTAGGTCATCGGCAATCTGCAAGCAAAGTTCACGCGTAGGACTAAGCACGATAGCCTGCGTCTCCTTGCTGCTTGTATCAATACGTTGCAGCAAAGGCAAACCGAATGCAGCCGTCTTACCCGTACCAGTCTGTGCCAGTGCGATGACGTCGTTACGATTACCAAGTAAATAAGGGATTACTTCTTCCTGTACAGGCATTGGATGTTCAAATCCAAGCTCACTAATGGCGCGACGAATCTCTTCGCTCACACCTAACTCTTCAAATGTCTTCAAATTCGTTTGTTTATTATTTATTATCCTATATAAAAGGTAAGCTCACCACCAAACGAACCCACTAAAAAGACACTTGCCTGCGACGGGCTTCAACCAGTCAGTACGCAGACTCTCAGGTGGTATGTTACCTTTAATTGGCTGCAAAGGTACGTTAAGAAGTTGAGATGAGCAAATAAAACTCTTTATAAATCAACGGAATGGAAGAAAAAGAAGGATATAGGGTAGAGGAGGCGATGAGAATTCTAAAAAAAAGTTGATAGATTTTAGTATTTTATCATAAGCTATTAAAAAATACTACGAAAACACCTGTACTGTTATAAAGTCTAAAAGTGTCATCGAATATTCGTGAATTACATTTTTTTTATGTGTTTTTTTTGTAACTTTGCAATGTCAAATAGAAAAATAGTCGTTATTAAAGTTAATTATTTGAGTTAGTACAAGGACACAAAACTTACGTGAGTAAGTTTGATGTTAAATGAAAGGTTTCGCAGTGATGCGAAGCCTTTCTTCTTTTATTCTATATGTAAAGAGGGGACTTCTGTTAAATGCATGGATTGGAAATAGTGTCAAAGCTTACGCATTGGCGTGGTGTGGATATGCTCAAATTAGATGGTTTTACAAATGGAAAAACTGCAAGATAATATGCAATTCGATATTATCTCTATCCGTAATCTTCAAATATCTTATTCTCACTTTATAGCTGCATGTAAATTATTTTCATTTGACTCAAAACCAATACATGCTCTTTTGGCTTCTTAAAGACGCTTAATAGACTTGTAAAAGGTGCCCTTTAGGACCCTTACTAACGCCCTTTTGAAGTCCAATTAAGCACCTTTTACTTTGCTGTTTTATAACCAATTGATTTTCTGTCGGTTATAAGCTTGTCTTTTATTCATGTTTTTATCGTTATTTATAGTTGTTTTGCTTGAGGTTTTGTAATGATTTTTCTGCGCCTTGTCTGTGATTTTGCAGTATTAAACTGAAGGAGTTTTCTATGGCAGAAGATAATCATAGAATAGATCGCTGAGTGTCTTAGCAATGTTGTTTGTTTAATGAGTAACTTCGTTTCTTCCGTTAAGACTATACGAAGTACAATCTACACATTGAACGGAAAATGACCTCCAAAAATGATAAAAGGAGATTAAAAGGAAAAGAAAAGCAAGTTAAGCGATTTAACATCTGATAATTAGCAGACCTAAAATAAATTCGTTTTTATTTGGGTGTTACATATATAATAGGTAAATTTGCACGGATTAATTTTTTCGGGACGCGTGAGAAGGTAAACGTCAAGGCATTCGAGCCTATAAAGAGTTACCACTTTTGGTTCCCAAAGATGTTGGTCAAAACAATAAGTATTTTAAAATTTTAGATGAACGTAATTACGAAAACAGTTCAGTTGCCAGATGGAAGAACCATCTCAATTGAAACCGGAAAGGTTGCAAAGCAGGCCGATGGTGCAGCAGTTCTCCGCATGGGTAACACAGTACTTCTCGCCACTGTTTGTGCAGCTAAAGAGGCAGTTCCGGGAACAGACTTCATGCCTTTGCAAGTTGATTATCGCGAGCAGTATGCTGCCGCAGGTCGTTACCCAGGTGGTTTCACCAAGCGCGAAGGCAAAGCCAATGACGACGAAATCCTAACATCACGCCTTGTGGACCGTGTTCTTCGTCCACTTTTCCCATCAGATTATCACTGTGAAGTTTATGTACAGGTAATGTTGCTGTCTGCTGACGGCGTTGATCAGCCTGATGCACTTGCTGGTTTGGCAGCTTCTGCATCGCTTGCAGCTTCAGATATTCCAATCGAGCATACTACTTCAGAGGTTCGTGTTGCACGTGTTAACGGCGAGTACGTTATCAACCCAACTTTCGAGCAGATGAAGGAAGCTGATATGGACCTCATGGTTGGTGCTACCAAGGACAATATCATGATGGTAGAGGGTGAGATGGACGAGGTTTCTGAGCAGGATCTCATCGGTGCTTTGAAGGCTGCACACGAGGCAATCAAGCCTATGTGTGAAATGCAGGAAGAGCTTTCAAAGGCTTGCGGTACAGATGTTAAGCGTGCATACGAAGATGAAGTCAATGATGAGGAGTTGCGTGAGGAACTCCGCAAGGCTACATACGACGCTTGCTACGCTCAGGCTCAGAGCGGTGACGATGATAAGAAGCACCGTGAGGAGACTTATGACAAGATTAAGTCTGATTTCACCGAGGCTTATGACGCAGCTCACACAGACCTTTCAGAAGACGACCTCGAAGAAAAACACACTCTTATTGACCGTTACTTTGCTGATGTTCAGCGTGACTCAATGCGCCGTAGCGTACTTGATACGGGTAAGCGTATGGACGGTCGTGCAACAGATGAGATTCGTCCTATTTGGTGCGAGATTGATACACTACCAATGCCACACGGAAGTTCTCTCTTCCAGCGTGGTGAAACAATGTCTCTCTCTACTTGTACTCTCGGTACAAAGATGGACGAGAAGATGGTTGATAACGTTTTGGAGAAGAGCTACCAGCGCTTCCTCCTTCACTATAACTTCCCTCCATTCTGTACAGGTGAGGCTAAGGCTCAGCGAGGTGTAGGCCGTCGCGAGATTGGTCATGGTCATCTTGCATGGCGTGGTTTGAAGGGTCAGATTCCTGCTGACTTCCCTTACACTGTTCGTTTGGTAAGTCAGATTCTCGAATCTAATGGTTCTTCTTCTATGGCAACCGTATGTGCAGGTACACTTGCATTGATGGATGCAGGTGTTCCAATGAAGAAACCAGTGTCAGGTATCGCTATGGGTCTTATCAAGAACCCAGGAGAAGATAAGTATGCTGTACTGAGTGACATCCTCGGTGATGAGGACCACTTGGGCGATATGGACTTCAAGACAACTGGTACCAAGGACGGTTTGACAGCAACTCAGATGGATATCAAGTGTGATGGTTTGTCATTCGAAATTCTTGAGAAGGCGCTTATGCAGGCAAAGGCTGCTCGTGAGCACATCCTCAACATCATGACTGAGACTATTGCAGAGCCACGTGCTGAGATGAAACCACAGGTTCCACGTATCGTTCAGTTGGAGATTCCTAAGGAGTTCATCGGTGCTGTTATCGGTCCTGGTGGTAAGATTATCCAGCAGATGCAGGAGGAAACAGGTGCTACTATCACTATCGAGGAGACTGATGGTGTTGGTAAGGTACAGGTTTCTGCACCTAATAAGGATTCAATCGACGCTGCTTTGGGTAAGATTAAGGCAATCGTTGCCGTTCCAGAGATTGGTGAGGTTTACGAGGGTACAGTACGTTCTATCATGCCATATGGCTGCTTCGTAGAGATTCTACCAGGTAAGGACGGCTTGCTTCACATCTCAGAAATCGACTGGAAGCGTCTTGAGACTGTTGAAGAGGCAGGTATCAAGGAAGGCGATAAGATAAAGGTTAAACTCCTCGAGATTGACCCTAAGACAGGTAAATACAAACTTTCACGCCGCGTTTTGCTTGAGAAACCAGAGGGATATGTTGAGCCACAGCGTCGTCCACGTGGTGATCGTCGTCCTCGTCGTGACGGTGAGCGTCGCTTTGATGAGCGTCGTCCACGTCGTGAGAACAATGAATCTGAGAACAACGATTAATCGTTTGTTATAGTACTATAATCCCCCAGAAGCAGCCTATAAGCTTACTGGGGGATTTATTTCTCTATCTACAAAGCCAAGTAGAGTCTAAACCTAATTCTATTGGATGTATTGATCAACTATATGATTATCATTTAGTTATTAAACCAATAAATTTACCGATTGGACAAGGTATACGTGTAGTACCCATGAAAATAAAATAAAACTTGCACGATAAATATAAATAAAGGTTAAAACATTCTTGTTTTTAATTCTAAATACAATATCTTTGCACCGCGAGAGTTAAAATAGAGTTTACAATATAAAACTAAAATGATTATGAAAAAGATTATGTTTTTGGTAGCTGCTTGTGCAGCTATGGTAGCTTGTAACAATGGCAAGACTACTGCAAACAACGAGGGTGCAGATTCTGCAGTTCAGGATTCAGCTGCTGCTGGCGACTCTGCTGTTTACGAGGGTTTGACACCTGCAGCTGATGTTGCTGGTATCAAGTATCGTGTTGCTTTGGCAAAGGATTCATCAAATGGTTTCAGCGTATCTGAGTCTTACATGAAGTCTGCTTCTGAGGCTGATACTGTTTACAACTATACAGGTAAATATCAGGTTGTAGAGAAGGACGTTAAGGGTAAGAAAAATACTTACTACCAGTTCGAGTTGGGTAAGGACAACAAGACCAACTTCCTCGTAGTAAACGATTCTACACTTCGTCTTGTTAACTCTGACTTCGAGGAGCCAGCAGTTAATACAAAGGATATGAACTACGACTTGAAGTTGAAGTAAGAAGAATCTGTAAACAAAACATTAATATAAAAGGGCTTGCCAAGGGTTTATACCTTGTGCAAGCCCTTTTTCTGTAGGGTAGGGATGATTCGTCTTTATCATGTAATGAATACTTCTCTTCGGTTGTATGGCTCTTTTCTAATGGTATGTAGCGTTTATTATGAGAAATGATAAGAACGTGTTTAGGCTTTCTCACCATTGGTGTTAATGCTCCGCACGATGTGTGCTAAGCCTCCGCACCATTGGTGCGGAGCGTTAACACGAATGGTGATGATGAGAATATCGATACTTTCTCATTGTTTATTTCCAGAGTAAACGCTAATGATTGGACAGCGAGCGATGCTTATCAAGACTGCATAAAACGCCTGATATGATTTTGATACTCCTTATAGAAACAAAAATAGGGACACGTCTGTGCCCCTATTTGATATTGTAATTTAGCAAGAATGAATCTTATCTTCTTGCCATGAAGAAACTTGTACCAGCCTGCATCTGACGAACCTCATATACACCATTTGCATCAAGTGTAACGTCTGCTGTCAAACCATTGTTGAGGAAAGCCTTTACAGAACCATCACCATTGAAGTGAATAATCTTCTGCTCCTTACCCTCAGCATTCATGTACCATGTGTTCTCCTGCTTGTTGTAAGTGAAGTAGAATACGCTACCATCTGGCTTTGTAATCTGATAACCATTCTCGAGATACTTTACAGCATAAATCAAACCATCGTCACCCTTGATGTTGCGTGTTTTACCAACGCGGTTAGCAACAGGATTATCACCTGTCCAGAATTCAATACTGTTGAGTACGAGTGCATCAGCAGCACTACAGAATGCGTAGGCAGGAGAAATTACGAGGAAGATAATCTCATTGAGGAACTTAGATTTTGTAGCGTGCTTGTTCCACTTTGCGAGTTTGTTGAACAAAGCAAATGAACCTACACATGAACTCATGAGTGTTGCGCCAAGCAAGAGGGCAACCATAGACTTGATTCCTTTTGTTTTCATAACTTTCAAATTAGTTTATTTGGTGAATATTAATCTATTATTACTAAGCGGTTTAATTTATGTCTACAAAAATAATACTCTTATTTTTATTAAGAGATAATTTTATTTTATGATATTGAATGTTTGGTGTTTTTAACTTGATAAGTTAATGTTTTTGACATAACAAACGCTTTTGTTAACGCTTTTTCAATCCCGAATCGGTTATTAGAGCCTAAACATATTTTGTTTTATTATCGATCACCTTGGCTGTCTTTTGGGCGTAGGCGTAGCGGGCTACGTCAAGTTAAAAAGGCAGACAAGTTGGCGATAAGAAAATAAAAAATATTAGGAAACAATGCTATAGTTATAAAAACAATATATATTGTGGTCTAATAACCTATTCGGGTTTAAATTGTGTGGAGGTCGATTTACCAATTACTCGACAGAGCTTCATCACTTCTTCCTCGAAGGTTTCTTTGTTAATGGCTTTCCCCTTTAGGACAGAGCGATAGTTATAGATGGTCTGTGGAGAGTAGAACAACAGGTCGGCTATCTCGGCACTTTCCTTTACGCCTAATCGGATAAGTGCCATAATGCGCTGTTCTGTTGTGAGTTCATCGGTGCTTTTGTTCTGAATCTGCCCTTCTGGTAAGAGTAGGCTGTTTAACTCCTCAGTAAAGTCTGGATAGAGATCGAGGAATGCCTTATCAAAACGAGAGAGGAAAGTGGCTGCGTCTTCTTCTGATAATCGTTCTGATGAAAGCTGACTAAGCAGTTCTGTTATTTGATTGGCTTTAATCTTTCTTTTAACCAATGTCTGTTGTTTCTTGAGTCGGGTAATATACTTTGCACAAAGGTCAATATACAATTTTGCTAATCTCTCGCGTTTGCGGTTGGTATCAACAAGTAACGCATTGAGGCCGTGTAGCTGTGTATTCAACTCTTTTTGTTGGGTGTTCAGTTCAGAAAGTTGGTTGTTATTCTTTTGTAATTCTTGTTGCTGAAGACTAAGGCGTTTGGTTTGTTTAACGATATAAAAGACTGCGGAAAGCAGAAAGAGTAGGAGTAGCGAGATAGCTATGATGGCTGTCATCTGCACCTTGTTGCGCTGGTTAAGCGTCTGCTGGTAGCTACTGACAATCACTGGTAGCTTACTTGAAATCTCAATGATGCGGAGCCTGTTATTATAGAAATGGGCATCCTCGAGTGCTGTCTGAATATATTGTTGTGCAAGGTCAAGCTCATCTTTGTTGTGTTCAAAGATGTACATTGCAAGATTTTGGAGGGCAAAGTTCTCCATCGTGCAGTTCTCTATATCTGCAATACTCGACAATAAAAGGAACTCTTCCTGCTTTTCAGTATTTCCCTCGTTGCCATAACTACCAGAGAGAGCAAAGCATGACATGGCATAGAATCGGGAATTTTGGGGTAACTGCTTTATGGCTTTGATGTAATGAGCACGTGCTGCTTGTGGATTATTCAATACAAAAACAGCGTATTCACCGAGGTAATACTCGTGATTTTTACCGGTTTCATCGCAAAAAGGCATCGCCTTCTTAAGATACTCTTGCGCCTTTAATCGGTGTGTTGGCGTATAGGTCTTATCGTTACAGAAGTCTGCCCAATAGGTATGAATACGGAAGAGAGAGATGTAATATTCAAAGTGTTGTGCCTTGTCAAGAACGGTTGTGTCCACCTGTTCTATTTCATGAATAGCCTCATTATATAAGCCACCAATGGATAATAGCTCTGCCTTACTGATGGTATTACTATTGTAATAGTAGGTGTTCTGCGTCTCTTTTGCAAGTTTGATACCTTTGTTTAGGTATGTCATTGCAGAGTCAAATTGGAAAACATAGTATTCTTCAAATAGCTGTTCGTAGGTCTGTAGACGTTTAAGCGTATTCTCACTGGTTGTGAGATTCTTCTTTAGTCGGTTGATATCTTTATTCTTATTGTCGATAAGTGCCTTACGCTGCTCCAATAAATTGTCTAACTTTTGTCGTAGCTGTTGTGTCTTACTACCAGCAGATAATGTTGTTGGCAGTAACAAGAAGAGTATATATAATAAGCTTCTTTTCATCGTTTAATTACTATTGAGTACAAAGATAATACTTTACTCGGAAATAGAGGATGTCTACTTCAAGAAATTATTATTATTATTTAAAATGTTGATAATAAGTTATTTGTGATTAATAGCAACATAAGTTCATCTACTTGAGTACTACTATTGACGGTTACTTCAACTCTTTTTTACTATCTTTGCATAAAATCAAATAATTACTCTTACAATCTTTAAATAGAAATTATAATCATTTTTATACTTTAACAAAACAATGAAGAAAACCAATATTGCCCTTATTGGGCTACTAATGGGGTGGGCAAGCATTGCGAATGCGCAGACTGTAAAGTCTCCTAACGGTAATGTTGCAGTTACTTTCTCATTAACAGGGAATGGAGTGCCTACTTATGAGATGACTTATAAGGGTAAGGCTGTTGTAAAGCCTTCGCACTTAGGTTTGGAATTAGCTAAGAACAAACATGCCAGTAAGGGCATGAACGAAACCAGTCTTATGGATGGTTTCGAGAAGACAGCTACCAAGACTACAACGTTCGATGAGACTTGGAAGCCTGTTTGGGGTGAGACTGCTACCATTCGTAACCACTACAATGAGTTGGAAGTAGACCTCAATCAGCCAAGCAGCAAGCGTAACATTGTTATCCGTTTCCGTGTTTATGACGATGGAATGGGCCTTCGTTACGAATTCCCACAACAGCCAGAATTGAACTACTTTGTTATAAAGGATGAGCATACACAGTTTGCTATGGCTGGCGATCATACAGCTTGGTGGCTTCCTGGAGACTATGATACACAGGAGCAGGAGACACAAGAATCAAAGCTTTCTGAAATCCGTAAGCGTTTCCACGATGCTGTAAACTGGGACAACTCATCTGTTTCTGTATTCTCAGAGACGGGTGTTCAGACCTCTTTACAGATGAAGTCTAATGATGGTTTGTACATTAATATTCACGAGGCAGCATGTGCAAACTATGCTACAATGCACTTGAATCTGGATGATAAAACAATGACCTTCGAGTCATGGCTTACTCCTGACGCTACTGGTTTGAAGGGATTCATGCAGACTCCCTGCGAAACTCCTTGGCGTACGGTGATGGTTAGCGATGATGCACGTGATATGCTTGCTAATAACCTCATCCTCAATCTTAACGAACCTTGTAAGATTGAAGACACGTCATGGATTCATCCAACTAAGTACTGTGGCGTTTGGTGGGAGATGATTGCAGGTGGTAAGTCTTGGGCTTATACTGATGAATTTAGTTCAGTGAAGCTTGGTCAAACTGATTATGCCCATGCAAAGCCTAACGGACATCACCCTGCTAACACCGCAAATGTAAAGAAATACATCGACTTTGCTGCTGCTAACGGCTTAGATCAAGTGTTGGTAGAAGGTTGGAACATCGGTTGGGAAGACTGGTTCGGTCACTGGAAAGACTATGTATTCGACTTTGTTACTCCTTATCCAGACTTTGATTTGAAAGGCTTGAATGAGTATGCACACTCTAAGGGGGTTAAGTTGATGATGCATCATGAGACTTCTTCAAGTACACAGAACTATGAGCGTCACATGGAAGATGCCTTTAATTTGATGAATAAGTATGGTTATGACGCAGTGAAGACTGGTTATGTAGGTGACATTATTCCACGTGGTGACCACCACTATTCACAGTCAATGAACAACCATTATCTCCATGTTATTAAGGAAGCTGCTAAGCATCATATTATGGTGAATGGACATGAAGCAACTCGTCCTACGGGTCTTTGTCGTACATGGCCTAACCTTGTAGGTAACGAGTCAGCACGTGGAACAGAGTATGAAGCATTCGGTGGTAGCGATCCTAACCACACTGTTATCCTCCCATTTACTCGTCTTCAGGGCGGACCAATGGATTATACTCCTGGTATTCTTGAGACTCAACTCTCTACATGGTGCAATAATAAGAGCTATGTTCACACAACCCTCGTAGGTCAACTTGCGCTTTATCTAACAATGTATAGTCCACTTCAGATGGCTGCCGACCTTCCAGAGAACTATCAGAAGTATAATGATGCTTTCCAGTTCATTAAGGATGTTGCTTGCGACTGGGATGATAGCCATTATCTTGAGGCAGAGCCAGCACGTTATATCACTGTTGCCCGTAAGGCAAAAGGCACTAACAACTGGTTCGTTGGAGGAAAGACTGGTCTTGCACCACACCTTAGTGTTCTTAAACTCGACTTCCTTGATAAGGGTCGTAAGTATGAGGCAACCATCTACGCAGATGCAAAAGATGCTGATTACGAGAAGAATCCAAAGGCTTACACCATTACTAAGCGCACTGTCAAGAAGGGTGATGTCCTCAAGCTTCAGCAGGTTCGCGGAGGTGGTTTTGCTATCAGCTTGAAAGCACTTTAAGCCATTAAGTTTTATCGGTATTAACCGATATCAATATAGTATAAGATAGAAGTGCCGCAGAGAAGCGTGATTGCTCAGAAATTCAAAGGGTTATATCCTTTGAAAGATGGCTACGTTTCTCTGCGGATATTCTATCTCTTACACGAAGCGTCTTACTTACTTACTTACTTACTTACTCATCGTGCGACATTCCAGCATCTTGTTTGTTGGTCTGTCGCACATTTTCTTTCTTTTCATTCTTAGTTGTGAGAAGCAATTATATGTCTATTCATAAGCATGTTTTCCCATCTTCTACAAGCAACTTATTCCCTTATTAATTGATCTCTTGTAAACTATTTTCGCAAGGCTCAAAACCAATACATGCTCTTTTGGCTTCTAAAAGACGCCTAATTGACTTGCAAAAGGTGCCCTTTTGAGGTCTAAGTAACGCCCTTTTGAAATCCAATTAAGCACCTTTAATTTTGCTGTTCTATAACAAACTGATTTTCTGCTGGTTAACAATCTGCTTTTTATACGGGTTTTTGCCTTTGTTTTTAGATGTTTTATTCTAATTCGTGTAATGAATTTTCATGGTCTTTTTTATGTTTTTGAAGTATTAAAAAGAAAAGGGATTCTATGTCAGAAGATGATAAAAGGATAGACGGCTGATAGTCTTTGCTATGTTTTTGTTTAATGTTTAGTGTTCTTTCCATTGAGCGCTTCTATTGTGCTTTAACATCATCTAATCGTCATTTTGAATCCGGTTTTTCCTTTTTAAAGAAGTAGTTTCAATTTATTTTCACGACAAGAAGTCGAGGAGGAGTGGTACATTAGGATAAGAAAGAGGGTGAACAGAAGAGGGGTTAATAAAGAATTGTAATAATAATAACCTATAAACAATATAATAATAATCTATTTTTATGAATAAAAAGAACTTTCCCTATTGGTCTAATAGCTACGAACCAATAGGGGAAGGGAATACATTTAGTTCTCAAGAGTAGGGGACTGAATGTTTATTTTGCCTTCAAAATCAAACGGAGGCTTTGCTTATAATTAATATAGTTCCATACCCAGTTGAGCAGAATAAACGTCTTATTCTTTACACCAAGGATAGAGCGAAGGTGAACAACGAGCCACAACGCCCAAGCAGGGAAACCTCCAAACTTCTTTCCAGAGATTTCGGCTACGGCATGGTTACGACCAATAGTTGCCATTACACCGAGATTTTTGTATTTGAAAGGCTTTAGTTCTTTCCCTTTCGACATTGCTTTAAAATTCTTTGCTACTGTCTTTGCTTGCTGCATAGCAACCTGCGCTAACTGTGGATGACCGAGTGGATATTCCTCATCACCCTCGACAAGACTCACATCACCAATAGCATAGACATCTTTTACACCTTTCACACGACAAAAACGATCTGTTAAGAACCTACCAGCATGACCAATACTCTCTGCGGGAAAACCCTCGACGGTGTTTGCACAGATTCCACTCACCCAGATAACGGTCTGTGTAGGAATCTCTAAGCCAGCACTGGTTTTCAGAATACCATCTTTGTATTCAGTAGCAAACTGAGGCTGACGGATATGAACATGCAACTCCTTTAAATCACGTTCTGCTCGCTTTGATGATACTGGGTCCATAGCTGATAGCAGACGGTCAACAGCATTTACAAGGTAGATATGCATCTGTGAAGAGTCAAGGTCGGGGTAATCACGAGCAATGATGTTCTTCTTCATTTCTGCCACAGCACCTGCAATCTCTACACCTGAAGCACCACCACCAACAACGACAATATTCATTAAAGCTTGTTTGCGTGCTGGGTCTTCTTCTGTTAGAGCAAGTTCAAGATTACGGAGAATAGTGTTACGAAGTTTCATAGCCTCACTAACCGATTTCATCGGGAGGGTCGTTGCTTCGATATCCTTATTACCAAAGAAGTTTGTCTTTGCGCCAAACGCCATTACAAGATAGTCGTAATCTATCTCACCTACAGTCGTATTGATTATCTTTTTATCCGTATTCACCGACTCTACCTTTGCCATACGGAAGAAAAAGTCCTTTTTACCTTGGAAGAGTCGACGGAAAGGAAAGGAGATACTACTTGGTTCAAGACCACCCGAAGCCACCTGATAAATCAATGGAGGGAACTGATGATAGTTATTCTTATCTACCAATACTACTTGATAGTCACCGTCTACTAATTTGAAGGCTAATTCCAAACCTCCTAATCCACCACCAACAATAACGATTCTCTTTTTGTCAGTGTGTTCAATGTTTGCTTTCATTATCCTGCTTTTATTTATGTTTGTTTTCTTTTATATGTCTGTTTCCTTTTCTTTCTTACAGAGAAAATCGTGCCAGAGGTATTCTTTGCTAAGGGAAAAGTTATTCCGTTTATATATAAATCAGTTTTGTAAGTCGTTCTTCTGGGAAGAGTTCGCGTGCAACAGCTTGCACCTCTTCAGCGGTGATAGCGTCAATATTGCGATAAAGTGCTGATATATCTTTCTTCCAACCATAGTGGAGAAAACCTTTAGCGAAGTCTAAAGCAAGGTTCTCTCGGTTGTCACAAGCTATGCCAATCTGTCCTTTAATCTGCTGTTTAGCTATAGACAACTCGTCATCTGTCAATGGAATGTCGATGAAATGGTCAAGTTCTGCACGTACAAGGCGCATACATTCGTCCAAATCATCTGCGTCGCAGCCAAAGTAAATGCTCCAAATACCTGTTAAAGAATAGCTCACTATAGAGCTTTCTACCGTATAAACGAGTCCACGCCGTTCACGAAGTGCAAGATTCAACCGGGCACTCATACCAGGTCCACCTAAGATGTTATTAAGTAGATAAAGTGCCATACGTCTTTTATCATGTATGCTATAGGCACGATTACCAATCATCACGTGGGCTTGGTGAGTATGCTTATCTATCTTAACTGTCTGTGGCTGATATTCACTCAATGCAGGAAGCGGAGTTTCTATTGGCTTTTCAGTTTCACCCTTTATTCTTACTTTCGAGTGATTTTCCTTCTCTAAAAGGCTAAGTAGATTATCAAAATCCACATCACCATAGGCAAAAAACACCGAATTCATCGGTTGGTAGTGCTTCTGAGTGAAACGAAGTGCATCCTCGGCAGTAAACTTCCTGACACGCTCTGCCGTACCAAGGATACTATGTCCTAAAGGATGTCCACGGAAGATGATATTTTCAAACTCATCATATATCAACTCTGCTGGACTATCGTTATAAGACTCGATTTCATCGCAAATAACTTCTACCTCCTTGTTAATCTCTTTTTGTGGATAGATACTGTGAAAAACAATATCTGTCAGTAGGTCTATCGCTCGGGGAAGATGGTCCTTCAGAATAGCTGAATAATAAACCGTATTGGTCTTGGTGGTGAAAGCATTGAGATCGCCTCCTACTTGCTCAAGACATTGAATAACATCAATTGCTGTTCGGCGAGTAGTACCTTTGAAGGTAACATGTTCGCAGAAATGAGCAATACCCTCCTCGTCAGGTAGTTCGTTAGCTGTCCCGACGTTGAGTTGATACCCACAATAGACCACTGGTGAGGTCGTTGAAAGGGTAATGATGCGCAGTCCATTCTCTAAGACTGCAGTCTGATATCTTGTCATAGGGTGCAAAATTAAGAAAAAAGAATGAAAACTAATAGACTTTAATAGACAAAGAAAAAAGAACTCGATTCATTTTGTGTTCCGCCTAAATTTCTGTATATTTGCACAACTAAAGCGAGAAACAACATAATTCACAATAAAATGCGGAAAGTTATAGGTATCGGTGAAACCGTCTTAGACATCATCTTTAAGGATAATAAACCAGTTGAGGCAGTTCCAGGTGGATCTACCTTTAACGCCATTACGTCGTTAGGACGCTGCGGAGTCAACACATCGTTTATCTCTGAGGCGGGTAATGACCATGTTGGAAAATATATTATCGACTTCTTGAAGGACAATGGTGTGAATGCTGATAACATTTCAACCTTCCCTGATTCTAAGTCACCTGTATCACTCGCTTTCCTTAATGAGAAGAATGATGCTGAGTATATCTTCTATAAAGATCACCCACACGTTCAATTAGATTTCACATTCCCTGATATACAGCCCGATGATATTGTGCTTTTTAGTTCCTTCTATGCGGTGAATCCAGTGATTCGTCCGCAGGTGGTAGGATTACTTGATTATGCACGTTCACGTGGTGCAATCATCTACTACGATGTTAACTTCCGTCCTGCACATAAGGATGATGTTATTAAGATTACCCCTAATTTGATAGAAAATCTTGATTATGCGGATATCGTACGTGGTAGTTTGGAGGACTTTGCAACGATTTATAAAAAAGAAGATGCTGATAAGGTCTATAATGCGGAGATTTCTTTTTATTGCAAGCAGTTTATCTATACACAGGGAAGTCAGCCTGTTGAAGTGCGCAGTGGTAAGGAATTGAAGAAGTCCTATCCTGTTCTCGACACGAATGTTGTCAGTACAATCGGAGCTGGTGACAACTTTAATGCAGGTTTCATCTTCGGTATGTTGAAACATGGTATCACTCGTGCTGATCTCGAAAGAGGGCTGACAGAAGAGCAATGGGACAAACTTATCAACTATGCCTTGGCGTTCTCTGCAGACTGCTGCAAGGACATCTTCAACTATGTAAGCAAGGACTTTGGTGAGAAGATGAAGGAGGAGGCTTTGTAATAAGCCTTATTAGCCCAATAAACCCAATTGGTCTAATAAGCCCAATATGCTTAACAAAAGAAACTACATAAATTCAAAAATAAAATGATAGAAATTGCCAATAAAGTTTATTACGTAGGAGTTAACGATCGTAATAAGAACCTTTTTGAAGGATTATGGCCACTGCCTTATGGTGTTACCTACAATTCTTATCTCATTGATGATGAGAAGGTTTGCCTTATTGATACAGTAGAAGTAGACTTCTTTACACAGTTTATTGAGAGACTTCGTGAGGTGTTGGGCGACCGACAGATTGATTACTTAGTCATCAACCACATGGAGCCTGACCACTCTGGTTCAATAGGTTTACTGCGTAAATATTATCCTAATATCCAAGTTATCGGTAATAAGAAAACCTTTGATATGATGTCAGGATTCTATGGTGTCAAGGATAATACGTTAGAGGTTAAGAATGGTGAGGAGTTGAGCTTAGGTAATCATACCTTACAGTTCTTTATGACTCCAATGGTTCACTGGCCAGAGACAATGATGACACTCTGTAAAGGTGAGGTCAGCTACCTCTTTACAGGTGATGCGTTCGGCTGTTTTGGTGCATTAAATGGCGGTCTCATCGATCAAGAGATTGATACTGATTGGTGTTGGTTAGAGATGGTTCGCTACTATTCTAACATCGTTGGAAAGTACGGAACACCTGTTCAGAACGCGTTGAAGAAGCTTGCGGGTATTCATATTGATTATATCTGCTCTACTCACGGACCAGTATGGCATAAGTATGTTGACAAGGTTATCGGACTGTATGACCGTATGTCTAAGTACGAAACAGAGCCTGGTTTGGTGATTTGCTATGGTACAATGTATGGCAATACAGAGCGTATGGCAGAACAGATTGCACGTTCAGCATCGCTTGCTGGTGTGAAGAATATTCGTTTGTACAATGTTTCTAAGACACACCACAGCTATATTCTCCAAGACATCTTCCGCTTCCGTGGCTTGATTGTTGGTGCTCCTACCTATAATGCAGGACTCTATCACGAGATGGATGTACTCTTGCAGGAGGTTGCTAATCGCGATATCAAGAACCATCTTATTGGTTGGTTTGGTTCTTACTCTTGGGCTTCAAAGGCTGTTGCTGCCATTGGCGAATGGAATGAGAACCATCTCCACTTTGAAAAAGTGGGTGAGCCAGTAGAGATGAAGCAGGCGCTGACACCTGAAATAAAAGAAGAATGCAACCGCTTAGGACGCGAAATGGCTGCAAAACTTTTAGAAGAATAAAATGAATATAGCAGTATTTTGTTCTGCAAACAATAACATTGCTCCCGACTACTTCCGTGCTGCGGAAGAGTTGGGACGATGGATTGGAGAGAATGGACATATGCTTGTTTATGGTGGAGCCAACAGTGGATTGATGGAGTGTATTGGTAAAGCTGTACATGAAGCTGGTGGACGTACTATCGGAGTTATCCCTCGTATCTTAGAAGAAGGACGTAGAGTTAGCGACTATGTAGATGTAGAGATTCCTTGCGAAGACCTTACTGATCGCAAGGCAATCATCATGGAACGCTCTGATGAGTTCTATGCTTTACCAGGTGGTATCGGAACAATTGATGAAATTTTCACTGTTGCAGCCTCTGCTTCTATTGGTTATCATCATAAGAAGGTTACCTTAGTCAACGTGCAGGGCTTTTGGGATAGTCTTATTGCCCTGCTAAATGACCAACAAGAAAAAGGTATGATGCGTGGTAGACTCCACGATTATATAGAGATTAAGAGTATAGACGACTTTTAACCCGAATCTCTAATTTTGCAACATGAATTGCAAACTTAGAGATTTGTCTTTAATACGTAACTATTTTTCAAAGGATTATTTCGTTGAGACGCATTGATATAAAAACGAAACATAAATAAACAATAGACGTGTTCATTTCATATTCTTCAACAAAAAATGAATACGTTTACAATACCTTACAGTTATTTTGCACTCTACCTGAGCCACAAAGCATGTAAATATGCGGTGAATAGTGTAATTTTGCAGCCGAAGGTTAGCTAATGATTAGATTTAAGAATTATAACAGGATAGCTTTACAAGATTGTTTAAGCATCCCTGTTTAATATCAAGCTACCTTTATCTAATTAAATAACATGAGTGGCATAAGGCTACTTTTAAACAAAATCAACATGAAAACAGCAGGACTAATACTTTGTGGATTGTGTTTAGGACTCTCTAACCTATCTGCACAAGTAACACAGAATGCCGTACCGTCCATGGCTGGTTGGAATTACTATGGTGGCGATGAGTTTAATGGAGACAAGATTGACGAATCTAAATGGGGTGTCTATGGTGATCCAAAGTATAATTATAAGTTTGATGATTACGGTAATACAGAGGGGCAGGGAGGTGTTCAGTATTATCGTGCCGATATGATAAGGGTAAGAAATGGAGTTGCCAATATTACTGCATCACGTGAACCGCTTTTAACAGGACGTCGTCCTGACGCTAAAAAAGACCCAGCTGGGACCGACTATAAAGTAAAGGTACAACCACCTTTTAAACCTAAACACGACTTTGGAAAATACGGTTGGTGGTCTGGTGCTCTCTCCAGTCGTAATGCTAACGGAGCAGACTTGGTGAATGGTAAAGGATTAGAACATGGAACTTACTATCCTCTTTACTCACGTATAGAGGTAAAGGATAAGATTCCATATGAGTTTGGAACTTGGATGGCACTATGGCTTCGTCACTGTAATGGAGCAAGTACATTTGAGATTGATTTACAAGAGTTTTTTGTTAATGAGGACCGAAAAGATGCAATGAAAGAGAAAGGCTTTTATCTGCATCAAACTACCCATGGCATGGACTACAATGCTGGTTGGAAAAACGGAGGACTAAATAATACTTATAACCATAATGACTATGGAGATCGTGTAAGAGAGATTGACTTCGATCCAGGAAAAGACTTCCATGTCTATGGTGCACAGATTGACCCAGAGCCAGGTGATCCAATGCACTTAGTTGTAACTTTCCTCTTAGATGGAAGAGTTAGATCTGTTTTCCGTACAAAGGATAATCGATATAAATCAAACAATTCGAAGTATCCATATCGTTATAATACACTCTTAGCACAAAACCTCTCAAAGTATGGAGAGGACCGTGTTTGGGACGTTGCCATTACAGGACAAGTAGGTGGTAAGGCGTGGAAGGCTAATACAGAAATACTACCAAGTATGTATCCATATAGGTACGAGTCATACGTCAAATAACACTGTTACAGGTATTGCTATAGACAAGATAGACTCCGCGAATCAAAATGATGGTACTGTCTATTCTATCAATGGAATGAAAGTAAGAGATGTGAACGATAAAGGAAAATTAAATCCTGGAATCTACATTATTAATGGTAAGAAGGTTCTGGTAAAATAAATTAGTAACCTGAACTCGGGATAAGTATCATATCACTCTTCTGTTTGGTTTAGTACAACGGCTCTTTAGACTCAATCTTTTGATTGAGCCTAAAGATAATAATAAAACAGATTACTTTAGAATAATGTATGCTGTCCCGAATGTTGCTCTATAGCAAAGTCTATGTTCACTGCTGGCTTCTTCTCAAAGAAGCTGTAGGCTGCAATAGCAGAGAGAACATTCATTGCGAAATTAAATATGCTTCTATGCCTTGAATGCACTAATTGAGCTACATTCTTTAGCTCATCATTGATAGTCTCTATTACAGATCTTTTCCTTAGAAGAAGTCTATCATAAAGTGGCATTAGTTTGTTTTTCATGTTACTCCTAATGCCAGTAACTAAATTTATTCCATCATTGAACAATCGCTCAAATAATCCTTGAGAAATGTACCCTTTGTCTGCAAACAATTTACCAAATACATTGTCTGTCAACCTGTTAAATACATTTTCGTCTCGGTCATCAACATTTGCTTTAGTGAGCATAAAGTTTAGAATCTCACCTCTTTCATTACAGATAAGATGTAGTTTGAATCCAAAATACCATCCCATTGTACTCTTACCCCTTGTTGCATAATTTCTAAAAACCTTATTGCGACAAATACGTTTATTATGGCAAACTGGAATACAAGTTGAGTCAATAAAACTAATACCAGTACACCTCCCAAAACAACATATCTGCAGGAACATCATCATCTCTACAGAGACTCTTGCCTCTAATTCAAGAAAACGATTATAAGACAATTGATTTGGAAATAAATCTGCTAAATGCTCTTTTACGAAAAAGGTATAATAGTGACGAAAATTACGATAGGAATTAAAGTGGAAGCAAATTAATATCGTTATGATTTCAGACTTACTCATACGCCACCTGCGATGGCGATGACATCCTTTATTCTTTTCTGAGAGACCTATTTTATCAGTTTCTAACTCAAATTCTTTGCAAAAGTCATCTGCAATACAGAAAATTTCAGTAATTTTGTCCTTGGTAATCATTGTTATATTTATTGTAATTGATTGATTTTCAACTATAAAGTTACAAAAATATAATGAGATTACCAACTTTTTGCAGACTTTTCTTATCCCGAGTTCAGGTTAGTAGATAACAAAACTACGAGCAAGGTATCTATAACATGGTGCTATGGATTATCTTGCTACGTTAGAAAAGTATTCTGAAACCCTGATGTTATACATCAAATAGACTGTTACATTGTAATTACCAAATGTTGATAATATCGTGAAAGAGGGTAGATGAATACAAAAATATAAGGGGCTTGTATCAATGTTGTCATTTGATATAAGCCCTTTTTGCATCCAATTATTTATAGAGGTACTTGGTTCATAAGTGTTACTCTTATTTGATTAATCTCGATGAAATCGATAGATTTTTATCAAAAAGAGATGAAATAATAGTCTGTTAAGCCCTCTATGCACATATATCTCAGCGTTTCTTTAAAAAGTAGATTTGAGTTTAAGATACGGCTATAAGTAATCAATGTTATCTCTTTTTAGTGGCTGGAGGAAGTTTTGTTTAAGTATAGTGAATTTGATAATATTTGACGATATTTGCTTTGCAGTTTTATCATTTTACGTTACCTTTGCAAGGAAGATAAGATAAAAACGTAATATCTATTAAACAATGAAGCATAAAATCGGAAACATTTTGGCGGCAGGCTTTGCGATTATTGGACTCGCTGCACTGGCAAGTTGTGCGGGAGAAAAGTTCCATGTGACAGGTTCTATTGCAAATGCCAAGGACTCTTTGCTCTATTTTGAGCATAATGGACTCAATGGATTTTCTACTGTTGACTCTGTTAAACTCGATGAAAAGGGCGATTTTTCGTTCTCAGGTGATAAGGTGGATAATCCAGAGTTCTATCGACTTCGCATAGCTGGACAGATTATCAATATTGGTATTGATTCTACAGAGACAGTCGATGTGAAGGCTACTTATCCGCAGATGGCTACCGATTATAGTGTGAAGGGTTCCTATGAGAATGAGAAAATCAAGGAATTAGCACTGAAGCAAATTGACTTACAAGCACGTTGCCAGTCTATTCTTGCAGAACGTCCTGATCTTGCTGATTCAATTATCACAGTATTGATGAGCGACTATAAGCAGGATGTATCACGCAATTATATCTTTAAGGAGCCTATGCGCGCTTATAGCTATTTTGCTTTATTCCAGTATATTGTAATTGGTAATCAAGCGCATTTGATATTTGACCCATCAAGAGACGTTGCTGACAATAAGGTGTTTGGTGCCGTTGCAACCAGTTGGGACACCTATTATCCAGGTTCGGAGCGTACGCAGAATCTCCATAATATCACGATTAAGGGGATGAAGGATGAGCGCATTGTGAAGGCACAGAACAAGCCTGTGGAGATAGAGGCTAAGGAATTAGGTGTTGTCGACCTTCCATTACGTGACAACCGTGGTGTAGAACGCCATCTTACTGATTTGAAAGGTAAGGTTGTTCTGCTCGACTTCCATGTCTTTGCAGCAAAGGGTTCTACAGAATACATTATGCAGCTGCGCGAACTTTACAATAAGTATCATGACCGCGGATTAGAAATCTATATGGTTTCATTAGACGATAATGCTCACTTCTGGAAGGAGCAGGTGGCTAATCTGCCATGGATAAACGTTTATGATGACACTGGTATCAGTCAAGCTTATACCGCTCCTGCGCAGTCTTTCCCAATCATTTATCTCATTGATAGAGGTAACAATATTGTGAAGAACCCATCACAGATTAAGAATCTTGAGCAGGAGATTGAGCGTTTGTTATAAGAATCAGACATGAATCTTCTATGAGCTAAGCTGAGAATACTTCGGCATAAAGAAATTAGGTTATTGATATAGAATCTCTATCTCAATAACCTAATTTCTTTTTTATTTAGTTTGCTGTCACTTTTAACACTTCTCGTAACCTCTTGTTAAGTAATCATATGCAAGAGTTATTGGAGTGACAGGAGTGACAGCAACTTTTATTTCATGTTTTTACACGTCACACACTAACCTCTAAAGCTGTTAGTATCCCCAGTACGCTTGGTCAATGGTTGTCTCTACAGCCTGCTCTATATCGTCACTAAGGTTACAGAAGAAGTCTATACCAGTTCGATTCTGTAACTCCTGGATTGTGATATACTCGCTTTTACTATTATTGTAATGGGGCGACCAAATACCGAGGGCACGATAGGTGTTGGTTTTCTTGTCGTAAGCAAGTAGTGCCATATAGAAGAACTTTGGTACGATTCCATTGAAATGAAGTGACTTGCCGGATGATTCCTTCTGTGCCATCTCTTCCAAATCGGTTTGATTACAGATATACTCATCCTTGTCAATAGTGGCAGCCTTCACGATATAGAGCGTATCACATCGTCCCGCCCACGCACGTACCTTCTCTTCAAGCTTCCCCCATACACCACCATTGTGCCCTTGTATCTGTGGTTGCATATTCGTTAGATAGAAGGTTTGCTTGTTCTGAGCGGCAGAATAGAGCCTATCACCAGATGGGCAGAGGTGTCCACGGCTAAAGCCACTCCCTCTGTAGTCGTCAGGCGAGGTTTGTTCATTTGCTGGTATCTCTGGGTCTTGTTGGAAGGTATTTTGTCTCTTTACGTTCTTCTGCAGGAGAACATCATACAGTTCATAGCAGGTCCAACGGTTTGCTTTGAGTTTAGCGTCCCATTCGATAGAGTAGTTACGCAGCTTTCCAAGGTTCGCCTCAGTAGTGTAATGTGTCACTTCATACGTCTTGTTGCTTCCTTGATAGAAACGTGGGAACTCCAATCGCCAACCCTCGCGGTTCTTTTGTAGGTCGTCGGCAGTGTTACGATTGGAATTGTTACCTATTGGCTCGGGGTTAGGTGTGACGGTCTCGGTGATGGTGTAGTCGATTTGAGAGAAGAGGAAGTCCTCTGAAACAGTCTTTCCCTTAGGGTAGACCTTTATCCCCACGCCCTCAATCACACGTGTACTATCTATCGTCTCACCCATGACGTAGGTATGCACCTCGCCCAGTTTGGTAGTAATCGTGATGGTTTGTTTCTTATTTTGTGCTATAGTCGTTATGCTAAGGAGCAACAACAGTGAAGTGATAATATTCTGTTTCATCTTTAATCCTCCTTATTTTTAGCAATAATATTCATAATCATCGGTGTTTTATATGTTTTCTTCATAACGTTGTGTTCCTTCTTATTTGATAATCAGTTTATGTCCATTCACGATGTACACTCCCTTTGGTAGGTTAGTGAGCGTACTACCCACGTATTGACCATTGAGGTTATATACCTTCATCACCTTGTTTGTAAGCATATAAGGGCGTGTGATAGCATCTGATGTAGACGAAAATGAGATCTTAACAGTCGCTGTTGCTGGTACATGATAGTAGGCATGTAAACCTTTCAGAAGATTTGCCTTGTTGTCAGCATTTAGTGGATAGTTGAGACTTTCATCTGTAGAGAGATAACGTTCAGTCTTATCCAAGGCGAGAGTTTTTGGACTATAAACAGCCACGAAACTGTATTGTCCATCGTTTGATGTCACTGTCTCAGGCTTTGTCGCCTTGAGTGTTATTCCTTCAAAGGTTGGGTGCTCTATGTTCCACTTGATGAGGTAGGGCTTACCTGCTGCTATTTGGGTTTGCTTATCATCAAATATCATGGTATTGTCTTCTACCTGTTTGGTGAATGTTGCTATCTTCGCACTGGCTAAGTCTTTCTTTTCAATGTCGAAAGGAACGGCAAAAGTGTTCCAATGGTCTGCTGAGAACGTACGCTTTAGACGGACAGCTGCGTCCGTAATATCGCTTTGAGGCAATACAAAAGTCTTCTCTTCGTCGATAACAAAGGTGATAGGTCGATGGTTATTCAAGTAGATTGGGTTGATTTCCTTCCTTTCACTATTCGGAACTATTGGTGTCCGATAAAACTTTTTTTGCGTTCATATCTTTTTAATTCAGAATAATAAAAAAAACGGGCTGATTGTTTTGCACATTCAGCCCTTCTTATTTCCTTTGTAGTTGTCAAAATAAAACAATGAAATAAGATGAACAAAAGTACACATTTTATCGGACAGCCACTATATGTTCAACTGTTAAACTATTTTAATCGTGATAAAATTCTCTCTCTGAGCCAAGCTCAGGGAGGTGAACACTATATAAAGAAGTTTGATGCATGGCATCATCTTGTCGTCATGCTTTATGCAGTAATGATGCGTTTAGACTCTCTGCGTGAGATAAAGGCCTCTCTCTTTGCTAATGTTAATCGCTTTAATCATCTTGGTTTAAAGCATTTTCCTTGTCGAAGTACCTTGTCAGATGCAAACAAACGCCGAGATTCCGAGATATTCGGTTCGATCTATATGAACTTATATGAGAAATATCGCCATGAACTTTACTCGGACAGCCGAAATTGTGGACAGCCCAAATGGCTGAAGAATCTAAAGATAATAGATTCTACGACAATCAGTCTGTTTTCTAACCTGGTCTTTAAAGGAGTAGGACGTAATCCCAAAACTGGTAAGAAGAAGGGTGGAATAAAAGTACATACAGAGATATTTGCCAATGAGAATGTTCCAAGCGATATCAAGTTCACATCTGCAGCTAGTCATGATCAATTTGCACTTATCCCAGAACGATACGCCAATGAGGAACTGATTGCTTTTGACAGAGCCTATATAAACTATGAAAAGTTCTCTGAACTGACTCAAAGAGGCGTTATATATGTAACTAAGATGAAAAATAATCTTAGCTTTGAAAGGATTGCTGATACGGATTACCAGATGACTACAGATTATGGAGTTGTACGCGTAGAAACCATTCTCTTCCATAAGCATACAAAGGAAAAAGATATTTACCATAAAGCAAGAAAAATCACATATCAGGATAAGACCAAGAAAGGGAAAATCAGATTCATATCACTGCTGACCAATGATTTTCAGATGTCGGCAGAAGATATTATAGCTATCTATAAGAGACGATGGCAAATAGAAACCTTATTTAAACAAATAAAACAGAATTTCCCGCTAAGATACTTCTATGGAGAGAGTGCGAATGCTATAAAAATACAAATATGGATTACGCTTATAGCCAATCTGCTTATAACCCTAGTGAAGAACAAAATAAAGAGACCTTGGAGCTTCTCAGGCTTGGCAACAATGATAAGAATTTTACTTATGAGTTATGTCGCAATACAAAGTTTCTTTGAGCAGCCACATAGAGACTGGGATAGATTGATTACCCAAGTAAAAGCCCCACCAGAAGAGTTGTCATTATTCTAGGGGGCTTGGAATTTGAAATTAGAACTAATCATGCCTATTTCAGCAGGATTGAGAGAGGATATTGCAGTATATGGAGGTTTTATCGGACAGCAATAATTCGGAACAGCGATTCCCGCAAGGTCAATGATAGCCCCTTTATACGGTGCAGTGTATTTCTCGTTACTACCAAAGCGGTTGTTGATGACAATACCATCTTGCGTGGTGAGGGCATCATCGACAAGTGTCTGGTCCTTCAAGCATACCCAATCAGCAGTGTTATCAAGATAATTTTTTGCTTTAATCTCCTTTGGTTGGACAGCTTGTTCAGTAACAGGTGCTGCAATGACAAGCAGTGAGGTGTTAGTCACATTAGGAATAGCTTTAAAGCATGGGACACCATTTTCCACAACATACTCACCTGTAATCTGTCCTGCTATGTGCTGATTGCTAACGAAAGGTACGTTTGGATTGATACCATAGAAGCATACCGCACCCGTCGTGTCACGTACGTATGCCTCCTGTGTGCTGCCTGTTCCGAATACATAGAGGACACGTGCCATACTACCCTCATTGCCATCGGTAAGGGTGAGGGTAGCCTTAGTTCCACTTGCCAAGGTCTTGAGTTCTTTGATACTGTTCACCTTTGCAATAGGTTTCTTTGGCTGCATCGCTGAATAATTGACAGTTATCGTATTGATATTATTCGTTGCAGATGCTTTAAAAGTCACTGAATTAATCACAGAATTATCGTTTGTCCATGACAAACCATTTAGTGCTCCGCTGTTACATGTGCTTTTCAAGTTACCAGTAAAAAATAATACTTGTAATCTGTTTCCCTGCTGGTACGCTAAGAGTAAGCTCACTATTTGCATAGAAACGTAACTCTATATTGCCTTTAGAGTTCCATATTCGTGTAGGCGTTGAGGCATTGTTTTTCTTTTACGTTAAGGTTACATCTTGGAGTAAATAGCCTTTGTCGGATAGGTCTGTACCCTTTTTGGGATTAGTTTTTTTATTCCTAAAGCGTGGAGTCCTCCGTCAGGAGTGAAATCGAAGGTGATTGTGTCAGCACAAACTCGTAATGGCAAAGCCAATATAAGTGTTAGTACTAAGATGTGTAAAAAATGTTTCATGCTTTTTTATAAATAGTATGTTGGTTTTTAATTGTTACTACCTACGAGTTAAACGCTAAAGGATAAACTTCAAATGGTTATATTGCAAAGTTAATGTTTTTTATTGGAAAAAGCCGTTAAGAAGGTGGGTTTGTTCCTTGAAAGCTACTTTCAATAGATAAGATAGATGAGGTTTATCGTTACGCAAAAGCTCTTTGTAGGGGATAAGGGATATATAAAGCTTTTCAATCTAAGTATGGTTCGCCTCCATCTTAGTAATGTTTCGTCTGGTATGAGGCGTTCGCACCATTGGTGTTTACCATCCGCACCATATGTGCTGGGCACCCGCATCATAATAGAAAAGGGTGTTATAATTAAAAAAATGCCGTTATAATTAGAAGTAAAAAGCTCTATCTTGATTGATTTGGGTTTTAAAAAAAAGGCTGAAACCCAATGAAGCATTTCAGCCTTTAGTCTTTATTATCAATAAGAGATGATAGCATGATTAGGTGTTTATGTCTTTTCCTATATGATGAGGATAATGCTAAAATACTATGCTTCAATTATCTCATGCCTTCACAATCATACAAACTGCGTATGCAGCCATACCATCTTCACGACCAACGAAGCCCATGCGCTCGGAAGTGGTAGCTTTAATAGATACGGCATCGATATCGCAACCAATAATATCAGACAGACATTTGCACATAGCAGGGATATGTGGGTTTATCTTTGGACGCTCGGCACATACCGTAGCATCGATGTTTCCTACTCGATAACCCTTTGTTGCTAAGAGGTCAATGGTCTTGCGAAGAATAACCTTTGAGTCCATATCGAGCGTATCAGCAGAGGTGTCGGGGAAATGATAACCAATATCGCGCATATTAGCAGCACCGAGTAGGGCATCACAGATAGCGTGAATGAGTACGTCAGCATCACTGTGTCCAAGGAGTCCAAGGGTATGCTCAATTTTGATACCACCTAAATACAGGTCGCGTCCTTCAACGAGTTTGTGTACGTCGTATCCCATTCCGACACGGAAGGATGGGATGGGTTGAGTAGAATCGGTCATATTCTTATATAAGGAGAACCTTCCTAATATCCTGCAAAGGAGGGGAATATCTTTACTAAAAGATAAGCAGAAGGTTGGTTGAGAGTTAATGCTAAATAATTAATGAATAAGATAAGAAGTGGATAACTAAGTCTGTTCTAATAGTTTCCCATAAGGTTCTCCCCTCCTTTGGAGGGGCTGGGGGAGGTCTTTACCTCCTCTTAAACAAATCTTTTATACCATCCATGTCAAATGAGAGAGAGAAACGGAGGGTCTGATCAAGTGGGTTGTTCTTAGCCGTTGCAATAACATATCCGGCATCCAGTGAGAAGACATTCATCTTGAAGCCTGCACCGACAGTGAAGTACTTGCGGTTACCTTTGTTCTCGCTTTCGTGGTGATAACCAGCACGGAGTGAGAACTTATCATTATAAGTATATTCTGCACCTAAGCTCCACTGAATCTCCTGCAATTCCTCAGAAGCACCATTAGGCGCATCACCGAAGCTCTTGAAGATACCTGAGATAGAAGATACGTCATAGTATTCCTTCTGAAGACGGTTATCATAGTCTACTTGTGTTTCATCAGCTTTGCGCTTTGGATAGGTAGGGACTAATAACTTATTAGCATCAGCAGCAATGGTAAAACGGTTGAATTCATCGATAGGAATCATCAACGAAGCACCTAAACGAAGGTTGGTTGGGATGAACTCAGAGCGATTATCACCACCGAAGGTAATCTTCGAACCAATGTTAGAGATATTCATACCTAAACCCAACTGGCACTCACGCTCACCTATATTGATATAGTTCTGATAATAGCAAGACAAGTCGGCTGCAAAGGCAGAACCTGGTGCGGTATCATCTGTATAATTATAGGTAAGGTCTGAGTATATCCAACGTACAGCTGCACCTAATGAGAAATGCTCACTCAACATCAGAGAGTAGGCTACGTCCATTGACATCTCATAAGGGTTAATGGTCATGTTAGATCCGTCAGTCATCTGTACTTCACCCAAAGAGAAGTAGCGCATAGAAGCTGAGACTGCACTGTAATCACCGATACGATAGTAACCAGCAAGATAAGCCAAGTCGATGTCGCTCACCAACTGGCGAAGCCAAGGAGTGTAGTTTAGGGAAACACCAGCACGAGAAATATTAAAAGGATATTTTGCAGGATTCCAATACTGTGAGTTCACATCTGGGTCGGTGGCAGCACCAACATCACCCATACCTGCAGCACGTGCATCAGGAGCGATAGTCTGTGAGGTAACAGATGTGTTGACTGGATTAAAAATATCTTTCTTATCCTGAGCAAAAACGGTAGATGAGGCAAATACCGTCAGTGAGAGGATGGCTATACGAAGCTTATTAATCATTCTATTTTAATTGGATTGCTTATTAAATGTTGCTATATGGATTGAAACGTTCTTCTTCTGTTATTTATTGTCTAATATAATCAGTTTCTTAGCTTTCGACACCTTTGTAGCACCATTGCTACTGAGGCGTACTCGATAGAGGTAAACACCTGTTTGGAGTTTTGCCCCATTCTCAACGGTAAGGTCCCAGTTGGCTGTAATGGCATTGCCCGATGCAACACCAGTCTCACTGCGGTGCCATAGGAGGCGGCCGCTCATATCGAATACTTCTATGTCAACATCGACATCTGAACCAATATAGTTGTGCGTAACAATGAATGTCGTCTCTGTCGTGGCAGGATTCTTAGAGGCATTGACACTATATATTTCTGGTGCCAGTCCTTTTACAACCTTGAACTGTAATGTAACGGTTGAAGGGTTGTTCTGTATGTCCCACGCACGGAACTGCAGAGTGTGTGGTCCCTCAGAAAGCTCTGGCAGACTAAAGCCTGTTGTTCCTGATGTATAGCTACCGAAGTCATATCGGAAGTTATCATTCAGAATATAGGTCTGCGTCAACTTGCCGTCGATGGTCAGCTGCATGTTATGTCCGATACCATTACCAGAAGCGTTGATACCATCTTTATCCGTTATCTGTGCAAAGAAGTAAGGGGTACTATTGACCTCACCACCATTGACAAATGAAGGAGAATTGAGATAAGCATAGATTGATGGACCAATAGAGTCGTTGTATACAATCTCTGAACCATCAATCGTGAAGCCCTCTTCATGTCCTTGTGCCATGAGGGTGTGGCTGTCGTTAATGGCAGATAGATTCATCAAGCCTGTTCCTGCTGCATAGTTGATGTCACGTGGTACGGCAAAGGTGAATGTAAACTCACCATTCTTGATACTGTCTGTACCATTGTATAGCACCTTCTGGCGGTCATAATATTGGAAAGCACTTGCGGATGTATCCTCTTGCTTCTTACAAGTGATAAGTTCTTTTGTATCACGTACGGTAGCAGTGAGTAGTCCCTTGAAGTCACCTTGCTTACTACCGTTCTTTGCTATACAACCTTTGACAGTTACAACGGAGCCACCTTTGAGTACAACAGAACCTGTCGTACTTGGCGTTTGTCCATTGATTGTCTCCACTTTTACCTCTAATGTTGGGAGGTTCAGTGAGAGAGCTGGGTCGCCTAATAAAGCATATTGCAGTTTATTTGGTGTGAGGTCGCTGTTAGAATTAATCAACTCACATTTAGCTAAACGCTGTGCTTCGCCCACCGTTGTTGGCTTTCCATTGGTAAAACTCAGTACATGCTTGAGGAAGGCGGTGTTGATAGCCTTGTTATAGTATGCATATACCGTACGAGTAGTACCCCAGAAAGCAACAGAGCCACCCTTCTTGTTTAGCATTGCTGCTTCACCGATAGTTGGGATAGTACCATCGTATGGCATAATATCACAGCTGGCGGTAATCCAAAGTGGTAGATTAGCGTTGGTAAAGTTGGCATAGTCGTTGAGACGGAGTACTGCTTCATGAGAGATCTGGTCTTCCTTTCCGTGACCAGCATAATCCATGATAAGTGCACCTTGTGCCTGTTGCTGCTTGATAATAGCACTTACCTCAGGGTAGGTGTTACCAGTTGCAGACGATACACGGGTGTAAGCATCCCACATCACCTTCTTTACTTGATAGTCAGGATAGGTCGACATAATGGTTTCTGCGGTCTCATTGATATCGTGCATGTGGAGATTATTGTTTCCATCATCACCCATGAACATGATAACATTCTCCCAGCTTCCGCCATTCTTGTTCTCAGCATAGCCGATTGTCTTATCGACTAATACCTTTGCATCTGAAATCTCTGTCACTGGAAAGCGCCCAACTCCAAGGTCTTCTTTGTCACGTCTTAACAAGTCTCCACCTTCTCCATCATCCATCAACGTAAACCAACCATCATTGACATAGCAATCGGTCTCGCTGAATGAGTTTTCACTCTCGTAGGCAAGAAGATAATCATCAGGGTTAAGGTTACGACAAGCACTGGTAACCATACGGTTGTCCCATACGCAGTCGCCAAAGAGTAGGAGCGACTGTGGAAGATTGTTACTGGTAGCACGGTCGTAAAGCATTTTCATATAACGGCGGTAAGCCATTGCATCAGGTGTCCCACTGGAGAATTCATTATAGAGTTCGTCTGCAGGAACAATACGCACAGAAATATTATCATGTGTCCGATGGAAGTCGGCTAAGCGTTCTGCCTGGGCTAATAACTTCTGACTTGTAGGGATGATAATCACCATGTTGACTGGTTCGTCAGCATGATGGTCTTGATTGGTTATGTTGTAAACATACTCAGGGGCTGGGAAAGAAGCCTTTAAAGAAGGTGCTGGCGATGGTGTTGGGTAGGTCATGATAAGGTAGTCAAGACGTGCTGGACCACCTGATATGGTTGTTAATTTAATACTGTCGACAGCATGAAGCGTGTTAAGCGTATAGGTTCTGACTTCTTCATAACCTTTGTCAAAGGACTCTTGAGGTGTAACTCTTATGTCGCCAAGATGTTGACCATTTGCTTCTACCTTTACAATAGAAGTATAGGTACCTGTTGTTACTGCAACTGTGAGTTTTGCGCTCGTAGCACGTGCTTTGTTAGCTAAGGTGAAAACTTCACCTTCGTTTAGTTTTAAAGGAGTCTCTTCAAAGAGGTTTCGTCCTCCATGATACCAACTGAAATTATCTACCTCATGCAGACTATGATAATCGTCTGCAGACGGATAGAAACTGTTGAGGAAGGTCGTGCTGTCTGCAACGGTTGCATGAGCACTATTATTATCCTCGGTCAGGAAGTAATAACCATAGTTAGAATAAGGGTTGCGGATTCTCTTTACCGATGTGTTGCTTTCCCAACTAACAGGACCACGAGCATAGAAGAGCCGTCTACCATTACTATTATAGGTTGGCACCTCTTTTAAATCATCAAATGAAGTGATGTCGTCAGCTGTAAGAACCTCCTTCTCCAAGTTTCCACCATAGCCATAGATTTTGACTTTGTCAATATTAGAGAAGCCGGCACGACGGATTAGATCATTGGTCAACTGATAGACACCATTAGCAGGAACACGTATCTTTGCCCACTTACCACTTGCAAGAACGGAATGTGCAGCGTAGCGATTTGAGACAGTAGATACCGATATGCCACCAGTACGAGTCTCAACACCTTTTGTCTTCTTCGTCGTTGTTTTCTTGGGACGAGATGTAAGCGCTATCATGAAACTGACGAGGAACTGCTTCTTTCCATTGCGCTGAACGATAGGCATTAGAGATATCTCTAATACACCACGCTTACGTTCCACAGTCATCTGCTGATGTATCTCTGGTAATGCAGGAGGGACAACACTTGTCAATGCATTGTAGCGTTCAATGTCTGCCTTGCTCATGTCCATAAACTCAGGATAGCGTATCTCCAATTCGTAGGTAGAATCAGCGTACTGTTCACCAACAGGGATTGCATAACGGAAATGTGGCAATAGCGAGTCTATTGTCACATCTTGAACTGTTAGGTTGAAAAATCTTTGCTGTTGAGCTGATAGTTTCATACAACCCAACAGAAGTATAAGGCAGAGTATTGCTGAACGTTTCATTAACAGCTTGTTGATTCCTTTCGTCATTTTATTGATGTATTCCTTCTTAAGTTTTTTGTCAGTTATTCCCTCTGTTCGGTTGATTATTTGAGTTCCTTAATTGGAGAGTATAGAAATCTATATCGTAATCGTTTAGAAGTCTTTCACTTACTCTCCTTAGTTTACTTGCAATTAAAGTCGAGAACCTTTCTCTCTTCAATGTATCCTTCCAGATGGTCATTGATATGTACAGGTCCACAACCTGATGGACAGCCTGTATAGATGATGTCGCCAGTCTTGAGGGTAAAGTAGCGACTAATGTAACTGATGATTTCATCTACTTTGTATAGCATGTCAGTTGTACATCCTTCCTGAACCGTCTGTCCATTGATATCAAGGTGGAAGCGGAGTCGTTGTACATCAAGGAATTTGTCCTTTGATACCCATTCTCCTAAAGCTGCCGAGCCATCAAAACCTTTGCAGAGGTCCCATGGTAGTCCTTGCGCTCTTAGTTTTTGTTGTAATTTGCGAGCTGTGAAGTCAATACCAACTGTCACAGCATCGTAATATCTATGAGCGAAGCGCTCTGAGATGGTCTTCCCCAATCGACAGATACGTACCACGAGTTCCGTTTCATATTCAATCGTTCCCAAGTCATCGGGAATGAAGAAAGGCTTTTTATCTTTCAGTAGGGCAGAGTCTGCCTTAGTGAAGATAACTGGTCCTTCCTTTTTAGATAACGTTTCGTTTAGCGATTTATTATGTTCGGCATAATTCATGCCGACTGCAAAGATTTTCATTGTTGGTAGTTTTAGGAAATTATTGGGCTTATTGGCCCAATTAGCCCAATTAACCCAATTAGTCTTATTAGCCCAATTAGCCTAATAAGCCCTAACTTCTAATAAAAGAGAGTTGCAGAAGCCTAATGGCTATCCTGCAACTCCCATATCTTTCTTCTTAAGAAGCTCTGTGATTACTCTGCAGAGAGAGTGAAGCGCTTGTAAGCAACAATCTTAAGATCCTTGCTCTGAGCCTTAAGCCACTCGCTAACGCTCTGCTTGTCGCCATCACCGAACTGAAACTCCTGATCAACGAGACAGTTCTCCTTGAAGAACTTGTTCAGACGACCCTTAGCGATGTTCTGAATCATATCCTCGTTGAGGTTTGCAGCCTTCTCAGCAGCAACAGTGTTGCGAATCTCGATAGCCTTGTCAGCCTCCTCACGTGTCAACCAACCCTTCTTGATGTTAGACTCGATGTGGTCTTCACTGTCAACGAGGTTAGCGTTGATACCTGCCTTCTTGATAGCAGCAACAACAGCCTTCTCAATCTGCTCTTCCTTAGTCTTTTCAACAGCAACCTTGAACTCCTCGTCCTTAACAGACTGTGGAATAGATGCCTCGTCAAGAGCTACAGGCTTCATAGCTGCAACCTGCATAGCTACCTTGTGACCAGCATCCTCATTGTTCTCATTGAGCTGAACGATAGTTGCGAGAGTGTGCTTGTTCATGTGGTCATAAACAGACAAGTTCTCACCCTCAAGGAAGTTGTAGCCGTCGAGCTCCATCTTCTCACCAGTAACACCAGAACGCTGCTGAACTGCAGTAGCAGCATCCTCGCCATTAGCGAGCTTAAGTGCCTTAACCTCATCAAGGCTCTTGCACTTGTTAGCAACAGCAGCGTCCAGAATCTCCTGAACGAGGGCGATGAAGTCCTGACCATTAGCAACGAAGTCTGTCTCACACTTGATAGCAACCATAGCAGCAAAACCATCTACCTGCTTAACGAGTACACAACCGTTTGATGTCTCACGGTCAGAACGCTTAGCAGCGATAGCCAAACCACGCTCACGGATCAATTCCTTTGCCTTTTCGTAATCGCCTTCAGCCTCTGTGAGTGCCTTCTTTACGTCAGCCAGACCTGCGCCAGTCATAGCGCGGAGCTTCTTGATATCTTCAATAGATACAGCCATTTTTTTGTTTTCCTTTCTAATATTATTAAATATTGTGGGCGTTGATGAGGGATAATAAACTTCACGTATTATAAATAATATAGAAGCTCATTAGCACTCACCAGCGCCCACTATGTTTCTTTTAATTACTCAGCAGCTGGTGCCTCGTTCTCAGCCTTTGGAGCCTCTTCTGCCTTACGAGCAGCACGCTTTGGCTTAGCCTCAGCAGCCTCTTCAGCCTGCTCTGCAGCAGCCTTCTCGTCAGCCTTCTCAGCCTTACGCTCCTCAAGACCCTCTGCGATAGCACCGCAGCAAGCAGCGAGGATAGTCTCTACTGAATCCTTAGCATCATCATTAGCTGGAATGATATAGTCGATGTTCTTTGGATCAGAGTTGGTATCAACGATACCGAATACAGGAATGCCGAGACGGTTAGCCTCCTTAACAGCGATGTGCTCCTTCATTACGTCTACAACGAAGAGTGCAGATGGCAAACGAGTCAAGTCTGAGATAGAACCGAGGTTCTTCTCGAGCTTAGCACGCTGACGTGAAATCTGCAAAAGCTCACGCTTAGAGAGGTTAGAGAATGTACCGTCGTTCATCAACTTGTCGATGTTCGTCATTTTCTTCACAGCCTTACGGATGGTTGGGAAGTTGGTCAGCATACCGCCAGCCCAACGCTCGTTTACGTATGGCATGTTAACAGCTGCAGCCTTCTCAGCTACAACTTCCTTAGCCTGTTTTTTAGTAGCGACGAACAAAATCTTCTTACCACTCTTAGCGATACCCTTGAGTGCCTCTGCTGCCTCGTCTACCTTAGCTACAGTCTTGTGAAGATCGATGATGTGGATACCATTGCGCTCCATGAAGATGTAAGGAGCCATAGCTGGATTCCACTTACGACGGAGGTGGCCAAAGTGACATCCTGCCTCCAATAACTGGTCAAAATTTGTTCTTGACATTTTGTTTGTTTTTACTTGTTTACTTTCTTTTTAATTCTTTCTTGGCGAATGAGCTTCACCACGCTTTGTTAGAATCAACTGACGGGTAGTCCCCCGATAAGGAATCGCGTCAGTTTAGATACTAAACCTTTTCTTTACCTTTGAACTTTGAGATTTGAGGTTTGAACTTTTACCTTTAAACTTGAGCTTTTTCTTTCTGTTTTGCTTTATTCTTTTATCGAATAAAACATATCATAAAGTTCAAAGTTCAATATTCAAATTTCAATGACAAAGAAAATATTAACGCTTACTGAACTGGAAGTGAGCACGAGCCTTTGGCTGACCAGGCTTCTTACGCTCAACAGTACGACTGTCGCGTGTCAGGAATCCCTGGTCCTTAAGTGCTTTCTTATCTTCAGCGTTAACCTTAACCAATGCACGAGCGATAGCAAGACGCAGTGCCTGGCTCTGACCAGTAAAGCCACCACCATCGAGGTTGGCCTTAATGTCATACTGACCTTCTACACCGAGCAACTGCAGTGGCTGCTTAACCACGTACTGCAGGATAGCTGATGGGAAGAATTCAGTTAAATCTTTCTTGTTGATTGTGATCTTACCGGTACCCTCTGAGAGGTAAACACGCGCTACAGCGCTCTTACGGCGACCAATTGCATTAATTACTTCCATCTTTCTCCTTATTATTTATACTGGTTAATATCAATTGCCTTTGGCTTCTGTGCCTCGAGACCGTTGAGCTCTGTACCTTCGATAACATAGAGGTTATCCAACAGATGACGACCTAAAGGACCCTTTGGTAACATACCCTTAACAGCATGACGAATCATCTTATCAATACCGTTCTTACGAGTACGAAGCTGTGCAGGTGTGTTGAAACGCTGACCACCAGGGTAACCAGTATAACGTGTGTAAACCTTATCAGTCTCCTTCTTACCAGAGAATACAACCTTAGCTGCATTGATAATGATTACGTTGTCACCACAATCTACGTGTGGGGTGAAAGTTGGCTTGTACTTTCCGCGAAGAAGCTTAGCTACTTTAGAGCAAAGACGACCTACAACCTGATCGCTCGCGTCAATAACGACCCACTCTTTCTTAGCTGTTTCCTTGTTTACGGAAATAGTCTTGTAACTTAAAGTGTCCATTCTAAAAAATTAATAATTTTACTACTAAAAAACGTTTTCTATTTTTACGACTGTGCTTGACCTAACCATGCTGCCCGGCCAAAGACAACACTATTAACACGTATCGTATGGGGTTCTAAGAAAATCCCCCTTAATAATCGGACTGCAAAGGTACTTATTTTCAACCTTATATAATTGTTTTGGATAGTAAGATTATATGTAGTTTATGATTATTTAACTAAAATACTCGCTCGTTTGAGTCTGTTATTGTGTTTCTCCAAGGTTTTGTTTAATGTTGTTCTTGCATCTTACCTTATAATATTTGACGTTCTAAATGTTTGAACTTCTGCCTTACTAAACAGTCAAAATATTGGTCTTATCTCCCTGCGAATGTTTTTAAAAACTTAAAAACAAAGCGGGGAAGTCAAAAATGGTAAAAAAGATAGAGGTTTATCATAGTTTTATTTATTTTTGCAGCGCTATAAAGCTACTTCTTATATCTTAAAAGAAGGGAATAAGTCTGTGGCTTATTATATTATAAATAGGTGAAACATAAAACATAAACAAATATAACAGATTAAACAAAGATGAATTTTAAATCTATTTTATTAGGTGCGGCTTTGACCGTTAGTCCTGTGTTCGGCTTTGCCGACAGTAATATCAAGATGGTTGTCGGAACCTATACTGATGCTGGTAGTCAGGGGTTATATTCTTTCTCTTTCGACCAGTCTACAGGTAAGGCATCGGGTATCACTTCGTTAAAGGTTGACAATCCTTCTTATTTTACTTTCAGTAAGGATGGTCGTAATATCTATGCTGTTAGCGAGAAGAATAATGCGACAGCTGTTCTTAATAGTATTGGTTACGACCCTGTAAACGGTACTTTTGCTTTTAAGAATTCACAGCTGACACATGGTGGCGATCCTTGTTATGTGTCTACAGATGGCAAGATTGCACTTACAGCTAACTACTCTGGTGGTACTATTTCAGTCTTCCCAATTCTTAAGAATGGAACACTCGATAAGTCTTTGTTGCAGTTGGGTAGTGTGAAGGGTGGTCCTAACCGTTCACGTCAGAACACACCTCATGCACATTGTGTTATCTTTGCACCCGATGGTTATATCCTTACAACCGACTTCAGTGGCGACCGTATTCTTTGTTTCTCTTATAACAAGCGTGATAAGAAGTTAGAGGATCATGATATTGCTGCTCATGTAAAACCAGGCTCTGGTCCACGTCATCTTGTTTTCTCTCCTAATGGTAGATACGCTTATCTTATGAACGAGTTGTCTGGTAAGGTGATTGTGTATAGTTATAGCGACGGTAAGTTAAAGGAACTTCAGTCTATTGCTGCTGATAATGCTAACGCACGTGGTGGTGCTGATATCCATGTCAGTCCTGATGGAATGTTTGTTTATGCCAGCACACGTCTGAAGGGTGATGGTATTACTATCTTCCGTGTAGGCAATAAGGGTACCTTGACTCGTGTGGGTGCGCAGCTTACTGGTAAACATCCACGTAACTTTGCTATCACACCAAATGGCAACTTCCTGCTCGTTGCTTGTCGTGATGATAACTCAATACAGGTTTACTCACGTGATAAGGATACGGGCTTGCTTAAGAATACTCATCAGGATATTGTCCTTAGTCACCCTGTTTGCGTGAAGTTCTATCCGGAGAAGTAAGGTGTTTAGAAATAAAAGGATTTATAAGGGGTTAATGGAGTTTTATCTATTAGCCCTTTTTATTTAAATCGTTTTTTATAAAATGTTTGGTTTTAAAACTCTCTAACATGCTTATAGTAAATGTATTTTTGATATAGATGGAAATAATAGAAGAACACACGACACTCTCTTTATAAAAAGGAAAAGGTTGATTTGAACTAAACAGTTTAAGAGAAACAAAACAGCCTCTCAAACTCGTGTCTGAGAGGCTGTAATATATAATTTAAAAGTCTGTCTACTCTGCTACTGGACGAACACCGTATGCATTAGCATAAGAACCATAGTCGTCAGCGGCGTCATTTGGAGGAGGGAAAAATGTTTTTATTGCACCATTCGTTAGTGATGTACGTAAACCATAACCAGGTTTACCATTTTCTTTAAGCGTTGAAACAGACTGCGAGTAGAGACCATTAGTACCATTGCTTGATATTGATCCATTGGCACCTACTCGTGCATCACCAGCCTGGAAGTAGATATCCTTATTGTTGTCTGCAAGGAAGGTATATCCGTTATTCCACTCTGCACCTGTCAGGCTGAATCCCTCGAATGGTTCTTCCGTTAAAAGCACAGATTGGAAATAGAATAAGACTTATACACTTCCTTAGTACGACTATCCCAAATTAGATGGTTTTATAAAGGGGATAAACTATAAGGTTAAATTCAAATTGATACTATATCTATCCATTGTCTACAAATTGTTTATTCCCTTATTGATTGATGTTTGTAAACTATTTTCAAGTAGATCGAAATCAATAAATGCTTTTTTGGCTTCCAAAAGACGGCTAATTGAGTTGCAAAAGATGCTCTTTTGAGGGCTTACTAACGCCCTTTTGAAGTCCAAGTAAGCATCTTTTATCTTGGTACTTTATAATCATTTGATTCTCTGCTGGTTACAAACTTGCTTTTTATGCGTGTTTTTATCCTTATTTATAGATGTTTTATTCGAAATTATGTAATGATTTTTCGGGCTGTTGTCTGAAATTTCATCGTATTAACCCCAAGTCGGTCATTAGACCACAAAATGTATATTTCTTATTATTATGGTATTGTTTCCTAACATCTTTTATGTTCTTATTGGCATCTTGTCTGTCTTTGTAACTTGATGTAACCCACTGTGCTTATGTTCCAGAAACAAACAATCAGCTCGGTAATAAAACAAAATATGTTTAGGCTCTAATGAGCGATTTGGGTTAAAATGAAACAGTTGCCTATGTCAGATAATGATAATAAAATAGATAGTTTGATAGTCTTGGCTATGTTTTTATTTAATGAATCATTGCTGTTCTTCCGTTAAAGCTATACGTAAAAAGTCTACGCATTTAACGGAAAATCTCATAGGAAGATACAAAGACGTTTCAGGACTATCTGTCGTTATTTATTTGTTCGCATAATAACGTCTTGATTCCTTGCAAATACAAAAGAAAGAATGTATCTTTGCTGCAATAAACCTGTATTATACATAATCTTTTTTGATATTTATGCAGATGAAGCAATGGTTATACATTCTATTTTTTACTTTGTTGTTTTCAGCTTGTTCAGATAACAATACAAAGAAATATGTTATCGGTGTGTCTCAGTGTTCAGAAGATATCTGGCGTGATAAGCTCAACAACGAACTTGTGATGAGTACCTATCAGCATGATGATGTAATACTGAAATTTGCTTCAGCTAATGATAATGATAGGTTACAGAAACAACAGATTGAACAGTTTATAAAGGAAGGAGTCAACCTTCTTATTGTATCACCCAATCAGATTCATACGATTTCATCGGTCATCGATAAAGCATACGATGCAGGAATCCCTGTTATCCTCTTCGATCGTAAGACCGATTCAAAAAAGTATACAGCCTTTATAGGAGCTGATAACTATGAGGCTGGATACGAAATAGGCTATTTCATCGGGCAGCAGTTAGATGGTAAAGGAAATATAGCTGAGATTTGTGGATTACAAGCATCATCGCCCGCTATAGAACGTAATCGTGGTTTTATGGATGCACTAAAGGATTATTCTGGGATAAAAGTGATTGCTCGTAAGCATGGAGATTGGGTGAAAGAGAGCGGCGTAATGGCTATGGACAGTGTACTCTCACAAACAAAAGAGCCTATCCAATACGTCTTTGCACAAAATGACCGTATGGCTTTAGGTGCTTTGCAATCTATAAAGAAGCATAAGGTTAAGGGAATTAGAATAGTTGGAATAGATGCTCTTCCTGTACCAGGAGGAGGTATGGAGAAGGTTCGTGATGGTAATTTAGAAGCTTCTTATATCTATCCTACCCGAGGCGATTCAGTTATGCAACTCGCATTGAATATCCTTGAGAAGAAGCCTTATAAGCGTGATAACTATCTAAAAGGTGCATTGGTAACAAAGGCAAACGCTAATGTTCTACTTATGCAGAATGAAGAGATGAATAAGCAAACAGCTCGTCTCAATGCACTTCATGGGAAAGTGGATACTTATTTGGTGCAATATAATCATCAAAAGATGTATATTGTGCTTTTTAGTATCATCCTTTTCTTGCTGATAGGTATTATGGTTTATATCTATCGAACTATCCTTATGAAGCGAAGAATAGAAGAAGATGCCAACAAAGCAAAACTTCAGTTTTTCACAAATATAAGTCATGAATTGCGTACACCACTTACGTTGATAGCTGATCCTGTGAACTATATCATCCATGATGATAACCTTAATTCACAACAACGAAGTATGCTTCAGATAGTACAGCGTAATGTGCTTGTCCTAACACAATTGGTCAGTGAGATTCTTGACTTCCGTAAGGTGCAGAATGGTAAGATGGAACTACGCCTCTCCGACTTTAATCTTTCGGAAAGTATGAAACAATGGATCATGCTTTTCAGTGCCTCTGCACAGAAGAAGCATATTGCCATTAGTATGAATGCTCCTGATGCGGTTATGCTCAGAGCAGATCAAGATAAGATAGAGCGAATCTGTTATAATCTTCTTAGTAATGCCCTAAAATATACGTCTGAAGGTGGAGAAATCACTCTGACAGCTAAAGAAGAGAATGGACGTGTTATGATAAGTGTGGCAGATAATGGTTGTGGTATTTCAAGTGATGAGCTTCCTTATATTTTTGATCGTTTCTATCAAGCAAAGAATGCTGGACGTGGTACGGGTATTGGGTTGGCTATTGTGAAAGCTTTCACAGAATTGCATCACGGAGAGGTAAGTGCTACAAGTATAGAGGGAAAAGGAAGTACCTTTACTATTCATATTCCTGTTAGACAGAAAGGAGAGGTAACTAAGCATCCTACAGAGAAAATAGAACAATTGATTGAGCCATCATCCGCACAGGAAGTTCCGAATCAAGCTCGTCATATAGACGAACTTATACAGCCTTATCAAACAGATAAACCTGAGGTGTTAATCATTGATGATAATGTCGATATTCGCACTTATTTAAGGTCGGTACTATCCGAAAAGTATAATGTGAGTGAAGCCGCTGATGGAAAAGCCGGTTTAGAACTTGCACGGAAAATAGTTCCAGATATAGTGTTGTCGGACATTATGATGCCTGTGATGGACGGATTAGCGTTTTGTCAACAGCTGAAAACGGATAAAGCTATCAGTCATATACCTGTCATTTTACTGACAGCACGTAGTCTTGATGAGCAACGTGCTGAGGGGTATGAGCATGGTGCAGATGCTTATTTGTCCAAACCATTCTCGCTTCGTCTACTTTTTTCACGTATTGATAATCTTATTCAAAGTAGGAAGAAACTTAGTAAGTTATTCTCAAATAGTGATGAAAATGATGCTTTTGAAAAGTTGTCCAATGAAACAGATAAGACTTTTGCAGCACAATTGCGCAAGATAATTCAAGACAACCTTAGTGATAATGAGTTTAATGTAGAGCGAATAGGCGATGAAATCGGCCTTTCTCGTGTGCAGCTTTATCGGAAAGTGAAGGCTCTTACTGGATATTCTCCTGTAGAAATGCTTCGTAAAGCCCGTCTCACTCGTGCCCGCCATTTGCTTCGAACAACGGAAAAGACCGTGTCAGAAGTGGCTTATGCTGTTGGTTTTTCTACGCCCAGCTATTTTTCAAAGTGCTATAAAGACGAGTTCGGGGAGAGTCCCAAGAAGTGATTTGTACGCAGTTTCTCTTTGAAGAGAATAAAAAGGGCCCTTTTCTTATAAATCGTTCATTTGCTATAAGGATTTCGTTTAGGTAACATTTGTTGTATGTAAGGAACGATTATTTTATAAGCTTTCTCCTTGTTGATAGTAATTTTGTGGCAGAAATTTTATAAATCCAGAATTACTAACATCAATCATTTTCTAAATGGAAAGCCTAAGGAAAATTATTTCGAGTGCAGTATTGCTTATGTTCTGTTCGCTTATATATGCTCAGAACAAGGTAACTGTCAGTGGTACAATTGTTGACGAGACTGGTTCTCCTGTCGTTGGTGCCACAATAATGGAGAAAGGTACAGCCAATGGAACGGTAACTGACATTGACGGTAACTTTAGTTTAAGTACAAATGAGGGTGCACCTCTCACAATCTCTTACATTGGTTATTCTACTATTGAAGCCAAGGCTGCAGCTAAGATGAATATACAGCTGAAGCAAGAAGCCAATGAATTGAACGAAGTCATCGTAACTGGTTATACAACTCAGCGTAAGGCAGACCTTACTGGTGCCGTATCAGTTGTGAAGACTGATGCTGTCAAGACATCTCCAGATGCTGATCCAATGAAGGCACTTCAGGGACGTGTGGCTGGTATGACTATCACAGACACCGGTTCGCCGTCAAGTACTGCAACAATTCGTATCCGTGGCATCGGATCATTCAACTCTTCTCAGGATCCTCTTTTTATTGTAGATGGTGTGCCAATGACAAACGGTATCAATACACTTAACTCTAACGATATCGAGAGCATGCAGGTTCTGAAGGATGCTGCTTCAGCAAGTATCTATGGTTCACGTGCTGCTAATGGCGTTATTATCATTACAACAAAACAGGGAAAGAAGGCTGACAAAATAAAAGTAGACTTTACAGCTAATCTTACTGCTCAGTTCTATACAAAGCAGTCAAAGATGAAACTTCTTGACACTAAGGGTTATGCTACCGCAATGGCTCAAGCTGCACTTAATGATGGTATAGATCCTGTAGCGTACGCAAGCAACTATGGCCTGAACCTCAATGCTGCAGAAGGTGTGGGAATCAGGGTATGGAATCCTACAACAAATCAGTATGTAAACTATACTATAAATGGTCTCTATGGCGGTTTTATCAATACTAAGCGTACCATGATGTTCTCAGATACTGATTGGGTCAGAGAAATTTCTCGCACAGGTTTCTCCCGTAATTACAGCGTATCTATCTCTTCTGCTACAGATAAGTTAACATCGATGCTCTCTTTGGGCTATAAGAAAAATGATGGTATCCTGAAGTACACAAACTTCTCAAGTATTCAAGCTCGTATGAATAACTCGTACAGACTCAATAACATCCTCAAAGTTGGTGAGAACTTCACTATAAGCTACAACAAACAGGTTGATGGTGCTCCTATGGAGAATGCCCTGAAGATAAGCCCAATAGTACCTGTCTATGAAAAGAACGGTGTTACATTTGGTGGTCCTGTTGGTGGTATGAGCGACCGACAGAATCCTATGCGCGAACTGTATCATAATAAGGATAATCATCTTGACTATTGGCATGTATTCGGAAATATGTATGTTGACATTACCCCTGTCAAGGGGCTGTTGTTTCGCTCAAATTTTGGAGTCGACTATACTACATCATTCATTAATGCACTGACGCATACCTTTGCATCAGATGTTGTGAATAACAATACAGCACGAACCGACCTTGGTCAGACCAACAATACTAATTACACATGGTCTAACACTCTGAACTATCTCTTTGATATAAAGAATGCTCATCATTTCAATGTACTTCTTGGTTCAGAAATCAATAAGCAAACTTATCTTGATTTTCATGCTATTTCTGAGGGATATGCTCTGGAGTCAGTGGAATATATGTACCCAAATGCAGCAACTGGTACAGCTCGTAACACTGGTGCAATGGTTGGATACCGTCTGGCTTCATTCTTTGGTAAGGTTGACTATAACTACAACGACTTGCTTCTTGCATCTTTCACACTACGTCATGACGGTTCAAGCCGTTTTGGAAAGAACAACCGTTGGGGTAATTTCCCTGCAGCATCACTGGGTTTCCGTATCTCACAGCTACTTAAAAAAGACTGGCTTGACGACCTGAAGTTTCGTCTTTCTTGGGGTAAGACCGGCAATCAAGGAATTGACAATAATGCACACTATGGCTTGTATGTTGCCGACTATGGTCTTGAGCGTACTACATCAACAGCCTACGACCTCAATCTTGCAGGTAGTGGCACCTTCCCATCAGGCTATCGTGCAATACAGACAGCTAATGAGAACTTGAAGTGGGAGACAACCACACAATATAATATAGGTATTGACTATAGTCTGTTCCGCAGCAGTCTTTATGGAACAGCTGATTTCTATATCAAGAACATTACAGACATGCTTATCAACCCAGGATACCTTGCAGCAAAGGGAGAGGGTGGAAGCCAGTGGCAGAACGGACCATCGCTTCGCGACTGGGGTATGGAACTTACCTTAGGTTACCGTAAGAACTTTTCTAATGGCTTAGGCATCGATATTAATAGTAACATTGATTTCTTCCGTAATCGTGTTACATCTCTTCCAAAGACAACAACAGGTGCTTATGCACACACTTCAAAGCAGAATATTGTTGAGGCAAAAAAACCTTATGGTAGTATTGTAGGCTATGTTGTTGACGGACTCTTCCAAAACCATATGGAGGTTTATGCGTCAGGTCAGCCTAACGCTCGTGTAGGTGGTCTGAAATATGCTGACCTGAATGGGGATGGACGTATCAATCAGGATGACCAGACATGGATTATGAATCCCGTACCTGCATTCTCTTATGGTCTGAATGTTGCGGTGAGTTACAAGAACTTTGATATCAGTATGTTTTGGCAAGGTGTAGCCGATCAGGATATCTACAACAATCAGAAATTCCAAACAGATTTCTGGAGTATAACTGATGCAGGTTCAAACAAGGGAAACCGTATGCTTAATGCATGGACATCCGATAATACTGATTCTTCAATCCCAGCTTTGACAACTAACAATACTGCTGACGAAGGTCGTGTTTCTACGTATTATGTTGAGAACGGTTCTTACCTGAAGCTCCGCACACTGCAACTTGGGTATAACGTTCCTGAGAAGTTTATCTCAAAGTTCAAGATGTCCAGCCTCAGAGCATATATCTCAGGTCAGAATCTTCTGACACTCAAGAGTTCCAGTCTGACATGTTCAGATCCAGAGAATCCAAGCTGGGCTTATCCATTGGCCACATCTATTTCGTTTGGTCTGCAGGTAGGATTCTAAAGATAAAACGATATGTTCATCATAAAAGTTTATAACAATGAAAACAATCATATATAATAATATCAAAAAGGCTTGTATGACTCTTTGCCTGGTTGGTTCCTTGGCAAGTTGTAACGATTATCTGGAGTATAAGCCAACAGCTGTTGTCGATGAGCAGCAGGCATTCCAAAACCCAGACGAGATGGTGAATAGTGCCTATGCCATGCTGGGTGATGACTGGTATGGATACCCTTTCAATCTCTGGACATATGGTGATGTGGCTTCTGATGATGCTCTTAAGGGTGGTTCAGGAACCACAGATACAGATTATCATCAGGTGGAGGTATTCACAACTCTTACCCCTACATTAGGACATCTTGACGAGTTGTGGTATCATCTCTATATTGCTGTCAGCCGTTGTAATCGTGCTCTCGTGGCACTGCAGGATAATGGTGAGGCGAAACTCGGTGCTGAGACAACAAAACAGCGTATTGCTGAGGTAAAGTTCCTTCGTGCTCATTTCTATTTCAAACTTAAGATGGTGTTCAATAAAGTGCCTTGGATTGACGAGGATGCTTATCGTAATAACAGTCAGGAGCAAATTAAGAATGATGAGTACACAGCAGAACAGCTATGGGAGAAAATTATTGCTGACTTTAAGGAGGCTTATGATGTTCTTCCAGCAACGCAGTCTCAGGGCGGACGTGTCAATAAAGTTGCTGCCGCCGCTTATCTTGCAAAATGTTATCTTGAGAAAGGATGGGGTGACGGCTACGAGGGTAGCACTGGTGCCAACTTTGTCAATAAGGAGGATATGAAGAAGGTTGTTGAATACACTGATGTAGTGAAGAGCTCACAATATGGCTATCTTGAGGACTATGGTGACATATTCCTTCCAGAGCATCACAACAGTAAGGAAAGTATATTTGCAGTACAACATTCTGATTACGAGGATGACCACACAACTTACGGACGTGGCAACTGGTCAAATCTTCTTAATGGTGTATGGGGTATATGGTCATGCGGATGGGATTTCCATAAGCCATCACAGAACTTCGTAAATGCTTTCAAAACTCACAACGGACTTCCACAGTTTAATGACTATGCGGATGAAAATGCCCACCCAGTAAATGGAGCACCATCTTCTCAAAAATGGGATCCAAGATTGTTCCACACAGTGGGTATGCCTTCATTCCCTTATAAGTACGAGGGAGCCTACACTCTGACAACTGCGAACTCACGTACGCCTAACACCTATGGTTATTATTGCTCTATGAAAGAGGTTCCGCAGCGTTCAAAGGGGGAGACATACAACAGCCCATGGCAGTCTTTCGCAATGAATGACTATGTAATTCGCTATACCCAGTCAATGCTCGACCGCGCTGAGGCTCTTATCGAATTAGACCGTTTTGTTGAGGCACGCCAGATTATCAACGATATCCGTCAACGTGCAGCCAACTCCATCAATAAGCATATCTCTTATGCCGCTAATCAGTGTGAGATAAGTCTCTATCCTGATACATACTTCCAGAATAAGGAGAAGGCACGTTTGTGTCTGCGCTGGGAGCGTCGTCTGGAGATGGGTATGGAGCATGAACGTTTCTTTGATCTCCGCCGCTGGGGTCTTCTCTCAACAACTCTCAACAATTACTTTAAGAAGGAGCAGAATGATGAATACAATGGACAGAAGTATGCGCAGTATTATAAGGGTGCACACTTCACGCCAGGCAAGAACGAGTACTTCCCTGTACCTTATCCACAGTTGTATTACATCCCAGGACTTTACTCTCAGAACAGAGGATACTAAGTTAGAGAAAAGAAGTAAAATAGACAGAAATTATGAAAAAGATATCAATCATATTAACGGTATTGGTTGCGCTTATCTTTACTGCTTGTCAGGACAAGGATATCGAAAGAGCTCCAATGCTTCTTCAGTCTATCAATGCTGAAGAGATAACAGGTAATCTTACAGGTGATGACTACACATGGACATGGCCACAGCTAACACCAGGCCAGTCAATGTATGTTATGGTTTATGAAGGAAGTACATTGCTTTCTTCGGAGACTGTGACTGGCAACAGTTTTACGCACAAGAGTGTTCAGACCAACGTTCCTTTTGTTTATGTCTTCAAAGTCAGCGACGGTGATAATGTCTCTTCTGGTGTAGTAAAGAATTATACACGTGAGGGTGCAACACAGATTACAGGTCTTTCTATGTCACAGGTTGAGAAGGGACGTGGATATGACGCTGCCATCACATGGAATAAAACTACTGATGCCACATCCATCGACTTAATAGCTACCAATGGTACACGGACTATTCATGAGACCCTCTCAGGTTCTGTTTATAGCTATACAATTCCTAACGTAGTATATGGCGACACATGGAACGTTACTCTGCGTGCTATCAACGATAAAGGAACCTCAATGGCAACAACGTCAAGCCTGAAGATCGGTAAGACGGCTATCGCATTCCTCAGTATATATGCTACGCCAGAGGAACTCATTGCTAATGGTGACGATGACGAAGCGTCTGCATGGCTGTGGCTTCATAAAACATATCCTAACGCACAGTTCGTTTATTTCGGTAATATTAAGTCGGCTACCGACATGGAGCCTTATCGTGTGGCATTTTGGTTGCGTGACCTTGAGCAAGGTACAGAGGATGATGTATGGAGTCTTCCAGCGGTTGTGAATTCTGCAACACCTTACATCTCAGAATGGTACAAAAATGGTGGAAATATACTGCTCTGGCAGCATGCAACAGCTTACCTCACTAACCTTGGTCGCTTTGAGCAAAGCCTATTCCGAGGAAATGACCATACTATCGGTATTGGACGTGGTGGTATCAATAATGATAACTGGAGTATGGGTGCATGTTTGAACATCGAAGGAAGTCTCATAGACTTCACTACTCACCCTATCTATAAGGGGATCCCAGTACGTATTTCTAACGGCATTAAACTCATTGATATGAAGGGACCTGGATGGACAGAGGATCATAACTGTCTATACTTCAACATCCCTTCTGTACTGTCTGGCATAGCTAATGACAAACTCTCTGCCTATACTACAATAACAGAGACTTACGGCATATATCCTCTTGGCGTATGGGATTCGCAAATAAGGTCAGTTTCACAACTCAATGTCTGGGAATGCCGTCAGGGCAACAGCGACTTCAAGGGTACAGCAATCTGTATCGGTAATGGTGGTTGCGAATTCTCTATGCGTAATGCTGATGGCTCTGCAGATGTAAGTGCCCATCCAAAGAACAACGTCAACCAGGAGTCAATCCTCAAGTTGGCTAAGAATAGTATCGAATATCTCAAAACTCGCTAACAAAACATTCTATATCAAAAGTTATGAAACAAATACTTATAACAACTTTGCTTATACTCATGGGATGCGTCTCGTCGGTAGCCCAGAGTCAGGTACAAGTTCTTAGTGAGCGCCATGCTATGCAGCGTATCTCTGGGCAGAAGAATTATCTTATGTTGCCTGTCGAAGAGGCCGAAGAAGGGGCACATGTAAAGATAATTTATAATAACAAAATTGTCAAGGAATTCAATGTTCGTCTTGCTGTCAACAAGGTGGACTATTATGTGCCTGTTGACATTTCAGTAATTAATGGTAAGGATGCACTCATTGACGTGGACTTTGGGGATGGCCGCAACAGAAGACATAGTGATATAAAGAACTATGTATGCTGGACAAAGATTGATTATACAGATAAGATAGATACGGCCAATCGTGAGACACGCTGGCGTCCTATATATCATCATACCCCTACATACGGATGGATGAACGACCCTAATGGTATGTTTTATAAGGATGGCGTGTGGAATCTCTACTTCCAATATAACCCTTATGGCTCAACATGGGAGAATATGACATGGGGACATTCCACGTCTACTGACCTTGTGAACTGGACATATCAGGGCGATGTAATAGAGCCTGATGCTTTAGGTACAATATTTTCTGGTTCTTCTGTAGTTGATTATAAAAACACTGCTGGATTTGGAGAAGGGGCCATCATCTCTTATTACACCTCTGCAGGTCAATCACAGACTCAGAGTATGGCATATAGTGTTGACAATGGTATGACTTTCAAGAAGTATTCTGATAATCCTATATTGACAAGTAATCTTCCTGATTTCCGTGACCCAAAGGTTCTTTGGAATGATGAGGCTTCTCACTGGAATCTTATTCTTGCAGCTGGACAGCAGATGAATATATATAGCTCAAAGAACTTAAAAGACTGGAAGTTTGAGAGCTCTTTTGGAGAGGGATATGGTAATCATGGAGGTGTTTGGGAATGTCCTGACCTCTTGAAGATGGGAGACAAGTGGCTCCTTATTTGTAATATCAATCCTGGTGGACCTTTTGGTGGAAGTGCAACTCAATACTTTGTTGGTTCATTTGATGGTCATAAGTTTACTTGCGAATCAAAACCTGAGGTGACAAAGTGGATGGATTACGGAAAAGACCATTATGCAACAGTTTCTTTCAGCAATGCTCCAGACGGTAGAATCGTTGTTCTTCCTTGGATGAGTAACTGGCAGTATGCTAATCAGGTGCCTACACAACAGTATCGTTCTGCCAATGGTTTGCCACGAGAACTCAGTCTCTTCACTTATGAGGGAGAAGACTATGTTTGCGTAAAGCCATCTCCTGAGGTATTTGCAGCCTTTGAGCAGAAACCTACAGGAAGTCTTCAGTCTGCTGCTTATCTTGAAGTTACAAATATAAAGAGTAATGCTTCTATCGTACTCAGCAATGATAAAGGCGAGAAGGTGGCGATGGTTTATGATGAAAAGAACAGAACGTTCTCTATGGATCGAACAGAAAGTGGTTTGACAGACTTCAACAATGACTTCAAAGCAAAAACCACAGCACCTACCTATGGAACTATAAAGAAACTTCAGATTTTCGTAGACAATAGTAGCATCGAAGCTTTTGATGCTGACGGAAAGATGTCAATGACCAATCTTGTGTTCCCTAACAAGCCTTATGACAAGATCCTTGCTAAGGGCTGTAAGGTAAAGGTATATAACTTGAAGAAATAAATAATAGCACGAGTTAAGATTTAAGATTTCGTTCATTTACCGCAAAATAAACTCTTATAGTAACATTTGTTGCGGTCAATGAACGGAATTTAAAACGTGTTTCTTGCGTAAAAACTTAACTTTGTAATCGATATTAAGACAATCACTTTACACAAAACTAAAAATTTTAAAGATTATGTCGAAAACCAATAAGCTCGCTCTCTTGCCCGTAATGCTTTGTTTTTTTGCGATGGGTTTCGTTGACTTGGTAGGTATTGCCTCCAACTACGTAAAGAACGACTTGCAGCTGTCGGATTCTACAGCGAATGTCTTTCCGTCCCTTGTTTTCTTCTGGTTCCTTATCTTTTCCGTACCAACAGGTATGTTGATGAATAAGATAGGACGTAAGAAGACGGTACTTATAAGTCTTGTCGTTACCTTATTCTCTCTTCTCTTGCTGGTTTTCGGCGAGTCATACGGCTTAATGCTCGTATCGTTCTCATTGCTTGGAATAGGCAATGCATTGATGCAAACATCGTTGAATCCGCTGGTTTCAACGGTGATGAAAGGTGGAAATTTGGCGTCAACACTTACTTTCGGACAGTTTGTTAAGGCTATAGCGTCTTTTATGGCTCCTTATCTCGCTATATGGGGAGCGCAAGCAAGCATTCCAGGCTTTGGTCTCGGATGGCGTGTTCTTTTCCCAATTTATTTGATTATAGGCACACTTGCTACGCTGTTACTCTTCTCAACGCCTATAGAAGAAGAACCTATTGAAGGCAAAGCAAGCTCTTTTGCAGAATGTTTCAGCCTATTGGGTAAACCTATTGTGTTACTTAGTTTCTTAGGTATTATGTGTCACGTTGGTATTGATGTTGGTACAAACACAACGGCACCAAAGATTCTGATGGAGCGTTTAGGTATGTCATTGAATGAAGCTGCTTTTGCAACAAGCCTATACTTCATCTTCCGTACTATTGGATGTCTTACAGGTTCGTTCTTCCTTCGTGTGATGAATAATAAGTTTTTCTTTATTATTTCGGTTACGATGATGGCACTTGCTATGTGTGGAATGGCTGTGGGAACGTCAAAGACTGTACTGTTTGTGGCGATTGCTCTTGTTGGTTATGGTAACAGTAATGTCTTCTCAATGGTCTTTGCACGTGCTTTACAGAGTGTTCCAGATAAGCAGAACGAAGTGAGTGGATTGATGATTATGGGACTTTTCGGTGGTACTATCTTCCCTCTCTTGATGGGATTTGCCAGCGATGGGTTCGGTCAAGTGGGAGCCGTTATTGTAATGGCGATAGGTGTACTCTACCTTTTTTCGTATATTCCAAAAATGAATAATAAATAAAACAGATATGAAACAGTTGATCGTTGGCCTCGGAGAGGCATTATGGGATTGTCTTCCTGAAGGAAGAAAGCTGGGTGGCGCACCTGCAAACTTTGCTTATCATACAGGACAGTTTGGGTATGATTCGTTGGCTATTAGTGCTGTCGGAAATGACGTCTTGGGTAAGGAAACCCTCGATGAATTCGGTAAAAAAGGTGTAAAGTACTTGATGCCAGAGGTGGATTATCAGACGGGAACGGTGCAGGTAGAACTTGACAGTGAAGGTATACCTACCTATGACATCAAGGAGGGAGTAGCTTGGGATAACATACCGTTTACTCCCGAGGTTGAAGAAGCAGCCAAGAACTGTCGTGCTGTATGCTTTGGCTCACTTGCACAGCGTAGTAGTGTAAGCCGCCAGACAATACAGAAATTCCTCGAAGCAACGCCAAAGGATTGTCTCAAGATATTCGATATCAATCTTCGTCAGAATTTCTATACAAAGGAGATTATCACTAATTCGCTCCAGCATGCCAATATCCTCAAGATTAATGATGAGGAACTTGTGTTGATTGGTCGTCTTTTCGGTTATCCAGGTCTTGATATAGAGAATAAGTGTTGGCTGCTTTTAGGAAAGTATCACCTTGATATGCTCGTGCTGACTTGTGGTGTCAACGGTTCGTATGTCTTTGCGCCAAACCTCAAGTCGTTCCAAGAAACGCCAGCGGTTGAGGTTGCTGATACCGTGGGGGCAGGTGATTCCTTTACGGGTGCTTTCACTTCAGCCATCCTTGCAGGCATGCCAATTACCGATGCTCATAAGTTAGCAGTGGAAGTTAGTGCGTATGTCTGCACGCAGAATGGTGCTATGCCAAAACTCCCTAAGGAACTATTAGATAGAATTAAGTAATTTATTCCTTTCTCGGATACGTGATATTGTTTCCGTGTGGGAAATATTTATTTATCGTACGTATCTTAACAGGCAAGGGATAAGTGGCATTTAGATAAAGTACATGGTCCGAATTGATTGAGTGAAGGATAACTTTTCTCGATTAATTCGGGCTTTTTAGTGTGCCAGTCTTAGAGTTCTTAATATGTAATTTATGCTCTCCTTTTCTATTAAATACCCCTCCTTTCGAATTATTTTCATGAAAATAAATCTTTTTTTTTCATGAAGATAAATATTTCTTTTCACGTAAATAATTATTTTTCTTCATGAAAGTAATTCGTAGTGAGTGTCAGCTTGTAGCTGTTTTTGTTGGAAATATATAATAAAAAATGGGATAGTATCAGCATGAAGCAGATACAATCCCATTTGATAAGCTAATCAATAGTAAAGAAGCTGGTTTTAATCTTCCCAGGTATTAGTTGAGTTTTGCTCGGTGAATGGATTCGCCTTGCTTCCTGCAACACCAGGACCACCAGTTTGAATGTCTGATTGTTCTTTTTCATTTTGGCTGCCTGCACTACCAATACTTGCTGAGTCATTTGTTTTGCTGTTACATATAAACTTCTCAGTAATAACGGCATGAATATCCGTCATTGGCTTTATATATTTTGTTTTCATCATGACTTTTCTTTGTTTAACGAACGATGTACTTCTTTCCATTAACGATGTAAACTCCCTGTGGCAATGCTTTCAGGTTAATTGTGCCTTGCTGTACGAGTTGTCCCGTAATGGTATAGACCTTTCCCTGCTGCATGTCGCGTATTGCTGGCATAACAGGAAGCGTGTCAATAGCAGTTGTTTGCCCGTCAATGCTTTCTAAATAATAGCTGACTGATGGCTTCGCATTCGCACCATTGTCCTTATTCATCAAGACGCAAGCCGTGTAAGGAGTCCATGTTCCGCTGTTAGATGCTATCCACTTGTAAAAACCATTCTTATAGGTGCTCTCATTATCGCCTGAATAGTAATAATAAGAATACTGCTGCAGGTACTTGTTCTTGTCATAATTACCAATAAAAGTATAGGTGACGCCATCAGCAGTATTTACAACCTTTTGAGCATCCAAGCTTTCCTTTTTCTCTTCTTGTTTCTTGATACCCACGATGGTTGTTTTCACACCCGTCTGCGTCCCCTTGTGCAGGGAAGGGTGAATCATGTAAGGATGGTGAGCCTTTGTCTCTGTTACAGGCTGCTTAAATTTCAGTGTGATAATCTTGTCACGATTAGACTTTGTGACAACATCTACACCAGAGAACTCTACAACCTCAACTTTTGAACCGTATGCACTCTTGAGCTGCTGGGCTGTCATGTCAAATGGCAGACACATTGTGTACCACTTGCCGTCTACACGTTTGTCGTCATCCCATGTGTCATCTTTTTTGTTCTCACCAACCAAGGCGAAGTTCTTCCAGCCTGCATAGTCACCATGTTGTACAGTGTATTTTCCATCTTCCTTAGTAGGCCAAATTTCACCATTCTCTGCCAGCATACTGTTAGTTGTACCGCCAGGCGTGCGTGAATGCTCGTTTACATAGTCTTTTTTAGCTTCTTTGGGGTAATGCAGCATTGCCAGTGGACTATCAGACCCAGATTTTTTGTAAAACTCTCGCTTCAAAGGTGTTGTGCCACTTGGATTCGTATAACTGAATGATGCAGATGCTTGCTCGTAAAAAGCTTGGTTTTCAGCTTTTGTTTTCGTGCCTAATACATATACATCTGTAAGTGCTTTGTTGTCTTGGAAAGCGTGTGCCTTAATTTTCTCAACACTTGCAGGAATCGTAATTGTTTTCAGATTCTCGCACACGAAAGCATTTTCCTCAATTACCTTCAGCGTGTTAGGTAGGTGGATGGCTTCAATTGCTGCGCCAGAGAATGCACCATTACGGATATATTCAACTCCTTCTGGCAACACAATATCCTTTAAGGCTGAACAGCCAGTGAAAGCCTGGGTACCAATTTCTTTCCAACCATAGCCAAAGTCAACAGATGTGAGATTTGTACAACCCCCAAATACTTGTTGCTTTATTTTGCTGTTGCCATTAGGGTTAACTTCACCAAGTTTAATAGTCTTTAGGGATTGTGGAAACGCCTGAACGCCTACATCAACGCTGCGTTCTGCATTGTCAGGAATGATTACATTTTCTATTTTGCATGAACCATAATTAAGGCAAGCTTGTGGTATCTCTTTAGTTGTACGAGGGAAGGTGATAGTCTTCAGCTTGTCCATATACTTTAGATTGACCAGTTTGCCGTCATTCGTTAAGTTTGCGAACTCAAGGTCGAGTGTGTTTAAGTTGGGGAAGTTGTTTTCAGTGTCGGCCATACCACAAATACGCTCTAAGTCCTCATTGCTCATAGTTATTCCAGTTTTGGTTACAACTTTCAGCTTCGTGGTAGTCAGATAATCTTTTATTAGATCTGATGGCGTGTACTCGGCATATCGTCCTGATACTGGTGTGAACTCTTTGTTAATGTCGCCAGATGCTTCGAGCGTGAAGACCACCGTCCCGTCAGTTTCTTGGGTTACATTTAGCTTTGCCCATGTTGCCTGCAATGTAATGATTGACAGAGCCAACATTAAGATTAATCTTTTCATTTCTTTTTGTCTGTTTTTTTAATATTTATAAGTTATTTAGATCCCATAAATTATTCCGCAAGTTTCGGCATGAAACTGCAGATTGTTGTTGTTTGATTGAATGTTTGCTGCGAATAGTTGCTTGAAGTTAATTTGTAATATATTTAATTTTCTGCAAAAGTATTATTATTATTTAATACATTGAGTTTTACCCCTCCTATATTTAGTATAACTTAACATAAGTTACTTTTAATTTTAGCAAAAGTAATAAAAGGCAACAATAAGTCTTTTGAAAAGCCAATAAGAGGCACATTCTGATTTGCGTTTTCATTTTTTTTTATGTAAGTTTGCAGACCCATAGACATTACTACACGATGAAATCGGGGAAGACAAGCATCAAGAACTTAAAGTATAACGTATCATTATATGAAACCAAACCTAACAAAGACACTTCTGCCCATAGCTGCATTGACTTGTGGACAAGTTGCGATGGCGGCACAGAAAGCGCGGCAACGCCCTAACATCATCTACATTATGTGTGATGATATGGGTTATGGCGACCTTGGTTGCTATGGACAGCAGTACATTCTTACACCGAATATTGACAGTATGGCAAAGGAGGGTATGCGCTTTACACAAGCGTATGCGGGTGCACCAGTGAGTGCTCCATCGCGTGCTTGCTTTATGACAGGGCAACACTCCGGGCATACGGAAGTAAGAGGAAACAAGGAATATTGGGCACCAAGCAAGCCTGTCTATTATGGGAAAAACCGCGATTTCAGCGTTGTTGGACAGCATCCTTACGACCCAGAGCATGTCATCCTACCTGAAATCATGAAAGACAATGGCTACCGTACGGGTATGTTCGGTAAGTGGGCTGGTGGTTATGAAGGCTCTAAGTCAACTCCAGATAAGCGTGGGGTGGATGAGTTTTATGGTTATATCTGTCAGTTCCAAGCACATCTTTATTACCCAAACTTCCTCAATGAATATAGCAGAGAGCGTGGAGACAGTGCGGTAAAGCGTGTAGTAATGCAGAATAATATTGACTATCCGATGTTTGGTGAGCAGTATGCACAACGTAAAGACTACTCAGCCGACCTCATACATCAGCACGCTTTGAGTTGGCTGAAGCGACAAAGCAAGGGCAAACCATTCTTTGGTATCTTCACTTATACGCTTCCTCATGCAGAGCTAACACAACCCAACGACTCCCTCGTGGCTTTCTATAAAAAGAAGTTCTTTGAAGATAAGACTTGGGGAGGGCAGGAAGGCTCACGATATAACGCCGTAGAGCATACCCATGCACAGTTTGCTGCGATGATAACTCGCCTTGATGCGTATGTTGGAGAGATCCTTCGTACCTTAGATGAGCAAGGACTTGCAGAAAATACACTCGTCATCTTCACCAGTGACAATGGGCCTCATGAGGAGGGTGGAGCCGACCCAACCTTCTTCAATCGTGATGGTAAGCTGCGAGGACTTAAACGCCAGTGTTACGAGGGAGGAATTCGTATTCCGTTTATTGCCCGTTGGAAGGGACGTGTTAAGGAAGGAGTGACCAATGACTTGCCGTTTGCATTCTACGACTTGATGCCAACTTTCTGTGATGTGGCAGGTGTACGCAACTTCCCAAAACGCTATATTAATAAGAAAAAGGCTATCGATTATTTCGATGGAATCTCTATTTTCCCAACCTTGATGAGCGATGAAAAGGCACAAAAATGCCACCCACACCTTTATTGGGAGTTTGCTGAGACCAATCAGATTGGTGTCCGTATGGGAGATTGGAAGCTCATTGTTATCCGTGGTGTGCCACATCTTTACAACCTTGCAACAGACCTTCACGAAGATAAGGACGTAGCACAGGAACATCCAGAACTTGTTGATCAGATGGTAAAGATTATCTATCAAGAGCATGTTGACAATCCGTTATTCCCGATTACAATGCCGATGGAAAGGGGGAAATAAGGCTTAAACAACTAAAAACTATTCTATATGAATCAAAACATTACAAAGGCAATCTTGCCATTGGCGGCACTGTCGTGTGTCCACGGTAAGATGCTTGCGCAGGATGCGACACGGCCTAACATCCTTTACATCATGTGTGACGACCACGCTATGCAGGCTATTAGTGCATATGGTAGTCCTATCTCGAAGTTAGCTCCTACACCAAACATCGATCGTTTGGCACAACGAGGAATGCTCTTTCGCAACTGTTTCGTGGAAAACTCATTGTCAACGCCAAGCCGTGCTTGCTTGATGACAGGACTCTACAGCCACCAGAATGGGCAAAGACAGTTGGCTGAGGGTATCGACACTACAAAGACTTTCGTTCCAGAACTGATGCAGAAGGCTGGTTACGAGACTGGAATCGTAGGTAAATGGCACATGATGTGTCGCCCGAAGGGCTTCGATTACTATTATATCCTCGATGGTCAGGGAAAGTACTATAATCCAAATTTCTGCACAACAGGCAACTACGGCAAGTATAAACAGGAGATGGGGTATGCAACAACACTGACCACACAGCATGCGATAGAGTTTCTTGACCATCGACAGAAGGACAAGCCCTTCTGCTTGTATGTGCATCATAAGGCACCACATCGCAGTTGGTTTGCCGAGCCAAAGCATATCGGAATGTATGATGGGGTAGACTTCCCATTGCCAAAAACCTTCTGGGATAACTATGAGAATCGCGGTTCGGCAGCTAAAACACAGAAGATGAATATTGAGAAAGATATGGAGTTAATCTTAGACTTCAAGATTCCAGAGCTTCTCGATACATCAGACGTGGAGAGTATGGCTTCTTATGCAGGTTTGATGGGCGAACTTGGTCGTATGACAGCAGCACAAAGAATGGCATGGGATAAGTATTATATGCCAAGAAACCGCCGTTTCATCGAGGCGAAACTCTCAGGAAAAGACCTCGCAGTGTGGAAGTATCAGAATTATATTCGTGATTATATGTCTGTCATTGCTTCGGTAGATGAGAGTGTCGGTCAGCTGTTAGATTATCTTAAGGCACATGACTTGGATAAGAATACTGTGGTTATCTATACCTCAGATCAAGGCTTCTATATGGGCGAGCATGGATGGTTTGATAAGCGATTCATGTATGAGGAGTCTTTACACACCCCACTTATCATTAGCTACCCAGGTCATATCAAAGAAGGAGTAGAGAATACTGATATGGTACAGAATATCGACTTTGCACCGACTTTCCTTGCTTATGCCGGTGTACAACAACCAAAGGAGATGACAGGTAAGCCACTGCAGCCGCTGCTTGCAGGTAATAAGCCAAAGAACTGGCGTAAAGATTTGTATTATCACTACTACGACTATCCTACTTATCACCTTGTTCGTAAGCATGATGGTGTACGTAATGATCGCTACAAACTTATCTATTTCTATGGTAAGGGCGGTATGCGTGCCGTGGAGGAGAATAAGTATCAGAAGATTCCGGGTACGAGTGAGTATAACTGTCTGAAGTATTTGAATGCTACACACTACTTCAACGATGATGCTGATGTAAGCTATTACGAACTTTACGACCTGCAGAATGACCCTGACGAGTTGAATAATATCTACGGAAAGAAGGGTACGGAGAAGGTAACAAAGCAGCTGATGAAGCGTTTGAATAATTATCGTAAAGAACTGAAAATAGATGAATACTAAATAGCCTTTTTGCTTGGTTCGTTAAGAACTTATAAGTGTTAATGGTATGATAGAGGGTCAAGTCAATTCTTTCCTTAGTGTGATTTTAGGAAAAGATTGACTTGACTCTCTTTTTGATTTGTTACTATTGGAGAAGAAAGTACAAACGTCTTTATTGTTGTATCATAACAATAAAGGTGTATTTAGCCTGTGGAAGCCTTCTTTTTAGCCGTGAATTAGGGAGATATTTATGCTCCGCACCAATGGTGCGGAGGCTTAACACCAATGGTGCGGAGGGCTAACACGAATGGTGCGGAGCATTAACTTGTCGAGTTTCTATCACCTTCAGAGGATAAACTAAGGGCAAAGAAAAAGGATGCACAGCTTGTGCATCCCTTTGTTATATAGTAGGTAAACAGTTCAGAGACCAATGAATTAACCCTAATCGGTCATTAGACCACAATATGTATAATTCTTCTTACTCTGGTATTGTTTCCTAACATCTTTTATTTTCTTATCGGCATCTTGTGTGTCTTTGTAACTTGACGTAGCCCGCTACGCCTGCGTTCCAAAGCCAAACAATCTGCTCGATAATAAAACAAAATATGTTTAGCCTCTAATGACGGATTGGGGTTAAATAGATTTTACCTTTGTGAAGGATAAGGTTAGAGCAGTTTTAGAAGCTCTTCAACCATGCCTTCAAGTCCATCATCATCTCCTCATGATAGCGGAAGCCAATCTTGCTACCCCAACCGTGACCGCCACCAGGATAAACGTGGAGCGAACCACGAACGTCATTGCGGTACAACTCGGTGTAGAAGTTTACACCATTAGCTGGTGGAACAGTATCGTCGTCGTCGCTGAGTGCAATGAAAGTGCGTGGAGTCACACGGCTTACGTTCATGTCAGCACTGTATTTCTTCTCGTCACGCTTGCTTGGATTTTTACCAAGGAAGTTCGTACGACTTCTGTCGTGTCCGTAACCTTCCATCATTGAGATAACTGGATAGAAGAGAATTTGGAAGTTAGGCTTTGCCTCACCCTGACTTCTTGTTGCGATAGTTGCAGCGAGGTGGCCACCAGCAGAGAATCCCATGATACCAACATCATTACGATTAATCTTCCAGCTTGTTGCATTCAAGCGTACAAGTTTCATAGCCTGTTCAGCGTCAGACACTGGAACTTCTGGCTGACCATGTGGCATACGATACTTCAAAACGATAGCTGCAATACCTTGGTTCTGGAAGAATTCTCCCCAATCGTAGCCCTCTTTCTCCATAGAAAGGGTCTCGTATGCACCACCCGGACAGATAACTACGGCACGACCAGTAGCTTGTTTCTCCATAGGAAGGAATACGCGAACCTTGGCAGAGTCGTTTGGATCACCATTATCGTAAGGTGGACGTCCATTATAAAGTTTAACGTCGAAGACACTTTGAGCCGACATTGTCATAGTGGCAGTGGCCAACCCCATTACGAAGAAAAGTTTTTTAAAATTCATTCTATTCTCAGTTTATTTGTTTTGTTCGTTTATCCCCTCTCTTTTTCTATGATATTTGGGTAGATAATTGATTTACAGAAAACAACACGTTACTGTAACAAGAAGAGGAATAAATCGTGTGATTTTGAACATGTAGTTGCAAAGTTAACAAAAAGATACGATTTCAATAGTAGATGTTTAGAGTTTTTAGTATATTTGCAAGCAGAAATAATAAAAGGTATGGAGTATAAACGAATTTTAATAATTTCGTGTGGCTGTTAACAACTACCTTTTAGTTAGCTTTTTAAATGGTTACATCAATGTTCAAGAACAATATACAATCTCAAGATGCACGTATTAGATAAATTTCGGTATTGCCCCGTATGTGGAAGTAAACACTTTGTTGAACAGAATGAAAAAAGCAAACGCTGCGAGAGCTGTGGCTTTGAGTATTTCTTAAATCCAAGTTCTGCAGTCGCAGCATTTATCCTGAATGAGCAAGGAGAACTGCTTGTTACACGTAGGAAGTTTGAGCCTGGACGTGGAACATTGGACCTTCCTGGTGGTTTTTGTGATATCGGGGAGACGATTGGCGAGGCACTGATACGTGAGGTAAGAGAGGAAACTAACCTGACAGTCAAGGAAAAACATTACTTCTGTTCGCTTCCGAATAAGTATCGGTATAGTGATTTTGATGTTCCAACACTTGATGTCTTTTTTGTTTGTAAGGTAGAGGATGAAACTGTATTAAAGGCTGCTGACGATGTAGAAGAAGCAATGTGGCTTCCTTTGTCAGAGGTTCACACAGAGCAGTTTGGGCTCCGTTCTATCCGTCAGGCACTATATGATTTCCTACAAATGGAGTCGAAAAACTTAAAAAAGTAGAAATTTTGCCTATTATATAAGGTGTAAGCAAAAAGTTTAAGTACTTTTGCGTCCTTGAAAAAATGTACAAGATTGATTATGCAAGAAAACTTGGTAATAGTAGAGAGCCCGGCAAAGGCTAAGACCATAGAGAAGTTTCTCGGTAAGGATTATAAGGTGATGTCGTCTTATGGACATATCCGTGACTTGAAGAAAAAGGAACTTAGTATTGACCTCGACACGTTAAATCCTGACTACGAAATCCCTGATGAGAAGAAGAAAGTAGTCAGTGAACTGAAGAAGAGTGCAAAAGCTGCCGATAAGGTTTGGTTAGCTTCCGATGAGGACCGCGAGGGAGAAGCTATCAGCTGGCACCTTTGTGAGGTGCTGGGATTGGATGAGGATAAAACGAATCGTATTGTTTTCCATGAGATTACCAAGCCAGCTATATTGAAAGCTATCGAGTCACCACGTCGTTTGGATATGAATCTTGTGAACGCACAGCAGGCTCGTCGTGTACTCGACCGCTTGGTTGGCTTCCGTCTTTCACCAGTGTTGTGGCGCAAAGTAAAGCCTGCTTTGAGTGCAGGACGTGTGCAGAGCGTAGCCGTTAGATTGATTGTTGAGCGTGAACGTGAGATACAAAACTTCAATTCAGAGCCTTACTACCGTTTGAATGCAGTCTTTGCTGTGACCAGTGAGGATGGTTCAAAGAATGAAGTGAAGGCAGAGTTGAACAAGCGTTTTAAGACACATGAGGAAGCATTAGCGTTCCTTGAACTGTGTAAGACTTCAAAATTCAAGGTCTCATCGATTGCTAAGAAGCCTTTGAAGCGTACTCCAGCTCCTCCATTTACCACCTCAACCCTCCAGCAGGAAGCTGCAAGAAAGCTCGGATTTACCGTAAGTCAGACGATGATGGTTGCCCAAAGATTGTACGAGGCGGGTCGTATAACTTACATGCGTACTGATAGTGTGAATCTTTCAGCATTCGCTATCGAGGGCTGTAAGACAGAGATTGAGCGACTCTATGGCGAAGATTATGGTAAAGTAAGAAAGTATCAGACGCATAGTAAGGGTGCTCAAGAAGCGCACGAGGCTATCCGTCCAACTTATATCGATAATGTTTCTATCGAAGGAACAAGCCAGGAAAAGCGTCTGTATGACCTTATTTGGAAACGTACGATTGCATCACAGATGGCGGATGCAAAGATAGAAAAGACCACAGTAAATATATCACTTGAGTCAGAAGAAGCCAAGAATACTACCGATTTACAGTTTATTGCGAATGGTGAGGTAGTAGCTTTCGAAGGTTTCTTGAAGGTATATCACGAGTCAACTGACGATGACGAAAACAGTGAGGAGTTCTCACATGCACTCCCAGTAATGCATGAAGGCGAAGAGTTGGAACGTCGTGAAATCGTGTCAACAGAGCGTTATTCACAGGGACCAAACCGCTATACGGAAGCAAGTCTTGTGCGTAAACTTGAAGAACTTGGTATCGGTCGCCCTTCAACTTACGCCCCAACAATCTCAACGATTCAGCAGCGTGAATACGTGCAGAAGGGAGATCGCAAGGGTGAAGAACGTAAGTATGCAGTTGACTCATTGCTTGGTTTGAAGATTACCTCTAAAACAAAGAAGGAGATGGCAGGTGCTGATAAGGGTAAACTTATCCCAACCGACATCGGTATTGTTGTAAACGACTTCCTTATGGGTAACTTCCCTGACATTATGGATTACAACTTCACGGCTAAGATTGAGCAGGAGTTCGATAAGATAGCAGAGGGAAAAGCAGAGTGGAATAAGGAGATGAAAACCTTCTACCAGAGCTTTGAACCAGAAGTAGAGAAGGTGATGAATGCTCGTTCTGAACATAAAGCAGGTGAACGTGAACTGGGTGTTGACCCAGCAACAGGCAAACCTGTATTTGTAAAGATTGGTCGTTTCGGTCCAGTGGTACAGATTGGTAGTGCTGATGATGAGGACAAACCACGTTTCTCACAGCTCCCTTCTGATAAGAGTATGGAAACCATTACTCTTGATGAGGCTTTGGAATTGTTTAAGTTGCCACGCAATCTTGGTCAGTTCGAGGGTACAGATGTCGTGATTGGTGCAGGTCGTTTTGGTCCTTACGTGCTTCACGATAAGAAGTATACATCGCTGCCAAAGGAGGAAGACCCACTCACCATCAGTCTTGATGCAGCTATCAATCTTATTCAGAAGAAGCGTTTGCAGGATGCACAGCGTCACTTAAAGACCTTCGAGGAAGATGCTAAGATGGAGGTGATGAACGGTCGTTACGGTCCTTATATTGCTTATGATGGAAAGAACTACCGTATGCCAAAAACCCTTCATGATAAGGCTGCCGAACTTACTTATGAGCAGTGTATGGATATCGTAAAGAATGCTCCGGAACCAAAGCGTAAGAAGTAATTGAATATAGACTCACCTATAAGGGAAAGGAAGACATCCACCACGTAGTCTGATGATAACAGACTATAGGGTGGATGATAAATATATCGTGAGTATGACAGAGCATACAGAAGAATATAATCCGCTTCGCATTATTCTCATTGGTTATATGGGTGCGGGCAAGACGACCGTAGGCAGAGCCTTGTCAAAGGAGTTGAACATCCCGTTCTACGACTTAGATTGGTACATAGAGAGCCGAATGCGTAAGACGGTGAAGCAAATCTTCGATGAAAGGGGAGAGGAAGGCTTCCGTATGATAGAGCAGTCAATGCTTCACGAAGTGGCTGAATTTGAGAATGTCATTATCTCTTGTGGGGGTGGAACTCCATGTTTCTTTGATAATATGGAGTATATGAATGGACAGGCTGAGACGGTCTATTTGAAAGCAGAGACTGATGTTCTGTACAAGCATCTGCTGATGGGGAAGTCCGTACGCCCCCTCTTACTCAATAAGACAGCTGATGAAGTAAACCTGTTTATTCGTGAACACCTGAAGCATCGTGAGCCTTTTTACACAAAGGCAAAGCACGTTCTTGACGTGAGTCTTATGGATAGTTACGACAAGATACAGATTTCGGTTAATCAACTTTGCCAACTATTAAAGTTGAATAAAGCCAACAGTCTGAAATAAAATAGCTATTAATAGATAGTTAGAAACCAAATGCTCAAAGCAAATAATTGATTAATTCAATATTATATATAGGGACAGAAGAAGAGAAATGAAAAAGTGGACGATTGAAGATTCTCAAGAGTTGTACAACATCTCAGGGTGGGGTACATCTTACTTTGGTATTAACGAATCGGGTGATGTGTATGTAACACCTTGTAAGGACAATACACAAGTTGACTTACGTGACGTTATGGACGAACTCGCCTTGCGTGATGTGACACCTCCAGTGTTGCTCCGTTTCCCGGATATTCTCGATAACCGTATCGAGAAAACATCCTCTTGCTTTGAGAAAGCAAGGAAGGAATATGACTTCAAAGCAGAGAACTTCATCATCTATCCTATTAAGGTAAACCAGATGCAGCCGGTAGTTGAGGAGATTATCTCCCATGGACGTAAGTTCAACTTGGGCTTGGAAGCAGGCTCAAAGCCTGAGTTGCACGCTGTGATTGCCGTACAGTGTCAGAGCGATTCGCTCATTATCTGTAACGGATATAAGGATCAGAGCTATATTGAACTGGCTCTGTTAGCACAGAAGATGGGTAAGCGTATCTTCATTGTAGTGGAGAAACTCAATGAAATCGACCTTATTGCACGTGCTGCAAAGAAGTTGAATGTAAAGCCAAACCTTGGTATTCGTATCAAACTTGCTTCAAGTGGTTCTGGTAAGTGGGCTGATAGTGGTGGCGACGCTTCTAAGTTTGGTCTTACTTCTTCTGAACTCTTGCAGGCTTTAGAGACGCTTGATAACAAGGGATTGCACGATTGTTTGCATCTTATCCACTTCCATATAGGTTCACAGATTACGAAGATTCGTCGTATTCAGACAGCTCTCAACGAGGCTGCACAGTATTATGTGAACCTCAGAAAGATGGGTTATAACGTTGATTTCGTTGACTGTGGCGGTGGTTTAGGTGTCGACTACGATGGTACCCGTTCTGCAAGTAGCGAGAGTTCTGTCAACTATAGCATTCAAGAATATGTCAACGACTGCGTCTATACCTTTGTTGATGCAGCCAATAAGAATGATATTCCACATCCAAACATCATTACTGAAAGCGGTAGAAGTCTTTCTGCTCATCACTCTGTCCTCGTGATTGATGTGCTTGAAACTGCCTCTCTGCCTGAGATGTCAGAGGATTTTGAGGCAAAGGATACCGACCATCAGTTGGTAAAAGACCTCTACGATATCTGGGATAATCTTGATTCTCGTAACATGTTAGAGGACTGGCACGATGCTGAGCAGATTCGTGAGGAGGCGTTAGAGTTGTTCTCTCATGGCTTAGTAGACCTAAAGACACGTGCTGAGATTGAGGCAATGTATTGGAGTGTATGCCATGAAATCAACAATTTGGCAAAGAATATGAAGCATGTGCCTGATGAGTTGCGCAATATGGATAAGCTTCTTGCAGATAAATATTTCTGTAACTTCTCTCTCTTCCAGTCTCTTCCAGACAGTTGGGCTATTGATCAACTCTTCCCAGTAATGCCGATCCAACGACTCAATGAGCGTCCATCACGTAACGCTACATTGCAAGATATCACCTGTGATAGCGACGGTAAGATTTCAAACTTCGTTGCAATGGGTCGCAGTAGTCACGTTCTTCCTATCCACGCATTAAAGAAGAATGAGCCTTATTACCTCGGTGTCTTCCTTGTTGGAGCTTATCAAGAGATTTTAGGTGATATGCACAACCTCTTTGGTGATACCAATGCCGTACATGTTTCAGTAAAGGATGGCAGCTATCATATCGATCAGATCTTTGATGGTGAGACGGTAGAAGAGGTATTGGAGTATGTTCAGTACAATCCAAAGAAGCTCGTTCGTCAACTCGAAATATGGGTGACAAAGAGTGTAAAGCAGGGTAAGATTTCACTTGAGGAGGGTAAAGAGTTCCTTAGTAACTACCGCAGCGGACTCTACGGTTATACCTATTTGGAGTAAACTAAAATTCTCTTAGAAGAGTAGGGTAGCTGTAGTTATATCATAGAATTATCATTGACAATCTGTAGGGGCGCATAGCTCGTGCGTCAACCATGAACATTTCGTTTCGGATGCATGTGCTGTGCGTCCCTACGTTTATTAATACAGAGCGTCAAAATATGGTGTTTAAGTAAGTTATAAGGTATGTCTACCCTGCTGTTTATCCTCGTTCTTTCTAAAAGAAGCGTGCTTTTAACGAATTATTTTCATGAAAATAAATATTTTTCTTCACGAAAATAAATATTTTTCTTCATGATAATAAATAATTTTTTTCATGAAAATAATTCAGAGTAAGTGGACTTCAACGTGAGAAAGAATACTAAATAATGACTTTATTTACACATGATAGTATCCTTAAAGAGGGTTATGAGAGTTGATGAATAGCCGAATTAAGGGCTTATCAGTTAAGTGTTTATAGAGTAGTAAAGGTCAATAACAATCAATAATCATAATTCTAACGTAGAGATGAGAACGCCTTTCGAATAATGGTAGGTTAAGGAAGTAAACACAATTACGAGTCTGGAGTTATGTATTATGAGTTAAACGAATGGATATACTATCGCAAGACATAATGTATTTACCAGGTGTGGGGCCACATCGTAAGGAGATTCTGGGCAAAGAACTTGGAATCCATACTTATCGTGACCTACTGGAATACTTCCCTTACAAATATGTTGACCGTACAAAGTTATATCTTATTTCAGAGCTTTCGCAAGATATGCCGTTTGTGCAAATCAAAGGAAGAATCCTCAGTTTTGAGGAAACTGAGATGGGAAAACGTAAGAAACGTATCGTTGCACACTTCACCGATGGACATGGCGTCTGTGATATTGTATGGTTTAATGGTACGAAGTATATCTATCAGAACTATCAAGTAAACAAGGAATATATTATCTTTGGCAAGCCTACCTTCTTTAATGGTAGGTTTCAGTTTACGCATCCTGACATTGATGATGCTTCTCAGTTGCAGCTCAATGACATGGGTATGCAACCCTTCTATGTCACAACAGAGAAGATGAAGAAGGCTGGTATCACTTCACGTGCTGTGGAGAAACTGACAAAGATGTTGATTAGTAAGCTTACTGAACCTTTAGAAGAGACACTCCCACCCTTCATTACAACCCATTTGCATCTCATCTCACGGGATGCTGCTATGCGCAAGATTCATTATCCAAAGTCGGTTGATGACACCCAGCGCGCCCGTGTACGTTTGAAGTTTGAAGAACTCTTCTACGTACAACTTAACATTCTTCGCTATGCCAGCGACCATCGTCGCAAATACCGAGGCTATATATTCAATAGGATTGGAGCACAGTTTAATTGGTTCTACTCCCATAACCTGCCTTTTGAACTTACTGGAGCGCAGAAAAGAGTGATGCATGAGATACGTGCAGACATGGCAAGCGGACGACAGATGAATCGTTTGTTACAGGGCGATGTAGGCTCAGGAAAGACCCTTGTAGCGCTGATGTCTATGCTTATTGCTATCGACAACGGCTATCAGGCTTGTATGATGGCACCTACGGAGATACTTGCAGAACAACATCTCCAGACGATTAAGGAATTTCTCAAGGGAATGAACTTGCGTGTAGAACTGTTGACGGGTATCGTGAAGGGCAAGAAACGACAAGAAGTATTAGATGGACTCATCGACGGTTCTATTAATATTGTTGTAGGAACGCACGCCATTATAGAGGATAAAGTGCAGTTCCAGCACCTCGGTATGGCTGTTGTCGACGAGCAACACCGCTTCGGTGTGGAGCAACGCGCTAAGCTATGGAGTAAGAGTGAGAATCCCCCACACGTATTGGTGATGACAGCTACGCCTATACCACGTACGCTTGCGATGACCATCTATGGCGACCTTGATGTCTCTATCATCGACGAGTTGCCACCAGGACGTAAGCCAATACAGACGATTCACAAGTATGATGACCAAATGGCGAGCCTTTATAGTGGCATAAGACAGCAGATCAACTTAGGGCGCCAAGTGTATATCGTCTATCCACTCATCAAGGAAAGCGAGCGTATGGACCTTAAAAACCTTGAGGATGGCTTTGAGGCTATGCAAGATATCTTCCCTGAATTCCAGCTAAGTAAGATTCATGGAAAGATGAAGGATAAGGAAAAAGAAGCTGAGATGCAGAAGTTTGTCAGTGGACAAACACAGATACTCGTTGCCACAACAGTGATAGAGGTAGGTGTAAACGTGCCTAATGCAAGCGTAATGGTTATTCTCGATGCTCAGCGTTTTGGGCTTTCTCAACTCCATCAGCTGCGTGGTCGTGTTGGTCGTGGTGCAGAACAGAGTTATTGTATCCTTGTTACCAACCACAAACTAACCAAGGAAACCAGAAAACGTATTGATATTATGTGCGATACAAATGATGGTTTTGAAATTGCAGAAGCCGACCTTAAGTTGCGTGGACCTGGTGATCTGGAAGGTACACAGCAAAGTGGTATAGCCTTCGATCTTAAAATTGCCGATATAGCACGTGATGGACAGATTGTTCAAATGGCACGAGAAGAGGCACAAAAGATTATCGACGACGATCCAACATGTAAAAAAATAGAATATAACATGCTTTGGGAGAGACTTAAAGCGTTAAGAAAGACTAATATAAACTGGGCTGCTATTTCATAGAAAACAACACCATAAAATTGGCTTCAAACGCCCTGTTTTAGCGACTTGACATAAATCATGTGGAGGCGAAAATACGTATTATTTCTTTGTTAAACAGGCTAAAAAAATAGCTAAGGTGCAATTTATTCTATATTTTTTCGTTATCTTTGCGAAGTCTTTCGGTAAAAATTTACGTGCTTTCAGAAGTTCATTAACGATTTAACCGTTAGAAAGGGATATGAAAATCTGTCCCGGTGCCTATAGGCATCTGAGTTTGAAACAAAATAACTTAATTATGACTTTTAAGAAAATAGTTAGGACTTTTGCTCTAACATCTCTCTTAACTTTGACAGCCCATTCAGCAAATGCCCAAGACTTGCTTGCCCGTCAAGCACCAATCGACCGACGTGCTAAAGCATTAGACACAATGGTTATTAATCGTCTTCGCGAAGCTGAGGAAATCGAAGAGCCTTCATCTGAGCTCTATAACGATTGGAATAACAATTATGCACACCGTGGAGGTAACCTCCCAGATGTATACAAGATTGATCTTCGTGACTTCCATATGCCAACACCAAGCCGTGTGATTACAAGTAACTTCGGACGCCGTTGGGGTCGTCGTCACCAAGGATTGGATATTAAAGTGTATATTGGCGATACTATTCGTGCAGCCTTCTCTGGTAAGGTTCGTGTAGTAAAATACGATGGAAACGGATATGGTAAGTACATTGTTATCCGCCATAATAATGGACTTGAAACCATTTATGGTCACCTTTCAAAGCAAATAGTAAGTCCAAACCAGACTGTTCGTGCTGGGCAGCCTATCGGATTAGGTGGTAATACTGGTCGTTCTACAGGTTCTCACCTTCACTTCGAAACTCGTTTGGCAGGTGTGGCTTTGAATCCAGCACTTTTCTTCGACTTTGCTAACCAAGATGTTACTGGCGACTACTATGTATTCCATCGCAACACTGTAGCGCAAGAGTCAGAGCGTGCAACAGCCGCTCGTGGTACTTCTTCAAGCCTTGGTTACTCTCGTGAGAACATTCAGGGCAAAGGCTACCAAAGCCATAGTTCACGTCAGGAAAGAAACTACAACACTGATTTCTCAAGTCATACTCCACGTAATGAGGCAAGTGCTGATAATGGAAAGATTTTCTATCACAAGGTTGCTAATGGTGAAACCTTAGAAACGATAGCCAAACAACATGGCATCAGTATCGAACAGTTGTGCCGTCAGAACCGCATAGGCAGATTGACGCGAGTATCAGAAGGACAGCTACTCTCGATTACGAAGTAAACATTTAACCCATTATACAAACAGCTCCGATGGACATAGTCTATCGGAGCTGTTTTCGTTTATTGTTCTTTCCTTCTATAAAGAATGAAGGAAAAGAGGATAAAGAGCGATATCGTATCAGCTCAAAGCAAGTTTACTTCCCGAACACTTGATTCATTACATTAGCAGGTGGGCGCTGATTCTCCAGCTCGTTCTTCATAAAATCCATATAAGGCGCTACATGCTCGAAGAACTGATAATACCCCTTGCAGAGATAGTTAAGTCCAGGATTGCCGTAACAATCGCGAATAAAACGATTCTTCGGACACTCTCCATGGCAAGCAAACTGATACTTGCACTCCTTACACTGTTGTGGAAGAAGTCTATACTTCATCTTGGAAAAGTCCTTCTGTCGGTCGCTATTCATCATCTCATAGATGGTATGCTGTGACAAGTTGCCAAGTTTATGTTCTGGATAAACGAAGTGATCACACGAATAAACGTCACCATTATACTCCATAACACCTGCATGACCACACTCTTTAGCCATGGTACAAATACCTGGTGGAACGCCAACCCAATTCGCTAAAGTGGCATCAAAGAGCTGTATATAATATTCGCCTACATCATGGTGTACCCACTCATCGAAGATAGTACAGAGGAAATTACCCCATTGCTCAGCCGTCACAGAGAAGTCGGTTAGCTCGCCACCTTCCTGCATTCCTGGTGCTAAGGTTAGCCCATCTGTACGCTTAATAATACGCTCTACGATAGGTGTAAACTGTATATAACGGCAGCCAATCTCCTTAAAGAAGTGATAAAAGTCTAACGGATAGTCTGCATTAAAGTCGTTGACAACGGCGAGTGCATTCCACTCAACCCCATGCTTATTCAATAAGTCTATACCTTTCATCACCTGATGGAAGGAAGGCTTACCCATTGCGTTGCGGCGATACTCGTCATGGAACTCTTGTGGACCGTCAATAGAGACACCCACAAGGAAGTTGTTTTCCTTGAAGAAACGACACCACTCATCGTTTAGTAGAATACCATTTGTCTGAATGCTATTGTCTATCTGACGACCACGAGCGTAATAACGCTGCAGTTCCAACGCACGACGATAGAACGAGATAGGACGCATCAGTGTCTCACCGCCATGCCATGTGAAGAGGACTTGTGGTGTTGTCTGCGCCTCGATGTATTCCTTGATGAATTTCTCAAGTAAGGCATCGGTAATAACATGATTCTTATTATCGTCATATAGCTTGCTCTTCTCCAAGTAATAACAATACTTACACCGCAGGTTACAAAGCGAACCAGCTGGCTTAAGCATGATATACATGGGATGACTAAAGGGAACAATGGTATTCATAATAATCTTGTTTCGGGTGGCAAAGGTAGTCAATTATTTACTAATGGCAAAACATTCCAGATCACTTATTAAACCCTTGCCGGTCATTGACTCATGAACTCTCTTATCAGAGTTGGTAGATATGACTTCGTATAGTCGTATTTTGCAGGGTATTTAGGGGCTAATACCAATGGTGTTTACCAACCGCACCATACGTGCTAAGCCTTAACACGATATGTGCGAAGCATCCGCACATCATGTGCGGAGCAATTACGCAGTAATAAAAAGCGGAAAGAAGACTTCATTAAACTTGTTATAATATGTCGTGATGGTAATATAACTGGTTCTTCCGAAATATGGAATGATAAACTAAAACTCTCATATAATAAGGCACACGGAGTCACGGAGGGACGGAGGTAACGCAATGTTACGGAGGTGCCGACGGCACAAAGAGCGACGGAGGTGTAGCGTACAGATTCTTGATAACTATTTTGGGATAAACGCTTTGTATATAAATTGCTAATAGAATTGACAATCAAACTCCTTAGCTCTATGCACCGACGGTGCCTCTGTGACTTTCATAGCTTTGTTTTAATAATCCTCTGTACTCTCCTTTTCTCCGTGTAACATTTCCTCAGAAACCTAACCTTAAGTGGCAAAACTTATCACTCCAAAATCATGAAGACCCATATAACTAACTGATAGAAGGACTTGTTTACGGAATAAGAGAAATAAAAAAATGTTCCAAGACTATTGACCACAAAGGGTCTTAGCCTTGGAACACGCCATATATAGTGTGAAACGAAATCTTACTTAGAGGTTGTCGTGTCTGGTTTAAAGGAGTCTGAGATTCCTTTACCTAATTTCTTAAAGAACTTCTTGCCATCGGCACCAATCTTACGGGTTACCTCTCCCATAGTCCTGGTTTCACGTTTAATCACCTTACTCATGCCACGTGAGAAAGTCTTAAAGCCGTCTCTAACCTCCGTTTCGCCAGATTCATCGTTGTCTGGTAGCGGTGCATAGGTTGAGTTATTACTATTTGCATTGCCATTGTTGGAAGTCTTAGGCTTTGATACATTAGAAGAATTCGCAGCCTTTGAATTGCGATTGGCTTGCTTCGCTGCAGCCTGCTTATTTGCTCTTACCATGCCTGGTGATGCTCCAGCAATACCACTATACTCTGTTTGCGCTGATACCGAGAGGCATAGCAGCAACAAAGCTACTAACATTTTAATTCTCATTCTTTCCATTTTCGTACGTTTTATTAGGTGAAGAGGACAGAGCATGAACTTGCTCTAAACATCCCCATAATAATACTACTTACTGATAAAACGATTTTATAGCGCAGAAATTGCCGCCCTTAACAATCAATAGGACGTATTAAGGGCATTTAAACCAAAGGTAGACTACCTATTTTATTAAACTACGTACGGCAAACCATGCATGAAGGAGGACTGTCTGAATCAGTCCATAGTGCTTACACATCACATCAAAACGCTCTCGGAGCGACTCTTTGTGATGACGGGTTGTTTGTCCTTCTCGTACATAATTTGCTACAACGGCATGGATATTGCGTAAAAGGAGTTGCTGACGTTCGCCCTCTTTCATGACACGTATACACCAATCTACATCTGCTGAATAGCGATAAGTCGTATCATATAATAGTGAGCGAGCGATGTCTAAGCGAGCATAAAATGCTTGATGGCATACTAACATACCATAACGGAAAGAACGCCATGTGAGTCGTTCTGATGGACTTAGCCTGCGGTGGCTAATAAAGTTGCCCTTTTCGTCAATGATGTCTGTATCGCCAAAGAGGACGGCAGGGAGTTCCTCGCCATCTCCAACAACAGCAGCAAGTACCACCTTGTCTAATGTATCGGGATTAGGGAAGCGGTCACCTGCATTCATAAAGACAATATAATCGCCGGTAGCCTGTTGTAAGCCTTTATTCATTGCGTCATAAAGTCCTTCGTCTGGCTCGCTTTGAATACGTACGACATGCTCATTCTCAGCCTCGTTAGACAGCTGCTGATAGGCTTTGGCAATCTCTAAAGTGTTGTCTGTTGAAGCCCCATCAATGATGATATGTTCGACATGGGGATAGTCCTGCATGAGCACACTGTCAAGTGTCGGTTGCAGAACCGAAGCTGCATTATAGGTTATAGTGACTACTGAAAATGTGATCATAATCGGAAATTCTTATAGGCGAGTGCCTCATTATATACTTCAAGATATTGCATTGCGACGCTACGTTGTGAATAACAACGCAGTACTTTCCCCACAGCTGCTTCTGAAAGTGCTGTGTAGTCGGACTCATCAAGCACCCAGTGTATGCCCTTGGCAAGGTCGTCTGCATTACGTTCTGCCGCTACATAGCCATTCTTACAATGGTCTATCATCTCTGGTATTCCTCCAACCTTAAAGCCTATTGAAGGTACACCACATGCCATTGCTTCCATAATCGTATTTGGAAGGTTGTCTTCAAGCGATGGTAGGACAAAGACATTAGCGGCATTATAGACATCACAGATTCGTTGTTGGTCTGTCACATAACCAATAGGATAAACTGGTAAAGCAAGTTTTCCTTCGAGTTCTTCAGCGTGTCCTCCGAGAATAGCTATGCCTGTGTTGTCCTTCATCTCAGGATGTTCGGCAACCATTTTGTCGATAGCATCAATGAAATAGTCCATTCCCTTACGTTGGTCAGTGACACGTTGAGAAACGAAGAGTATAAGTCGCTTGTCCTCTGGGAGCTGTAATTGCTGTCGAGCTTTTTGTTTGTCTTGTGGCTCAAAGATGTGTGTGTCAATAGGATTTGGAATACTTCTAACGCTGATTCCACGTAAGAGTCCACTCCGTTTTGCTTGTCGTGCGAGCCATTGACTGCAAGTAACAAACCACATGTTACCATGATGATAGACGGCTTTCTTACGCTTCCACACCTTTGAAGACAAATCATTCGAACTACCTCTACCAGGGAGAAGCGGACAGTTTCCGCAACCATTCTCGTAACGATAGCAACCATGCGCATAATGGCAGATACCAGATGCAGGCCAAAGGTCGTGCATAGTCCATACAACAGGCTTACCAGAGCATAAGATTTTTTTGATACTATTCAATGAGAGCATACCCTGATTAATCCAAGAAAGATGAATAACATCAGCTTCCTTGAACTCGCGTAGCTTTGTAATATCGGTTCCAGAGTTGGCTATATCTATCTCAAAGAGATGGTTTCGAGAGAAATGAAGGTTCCAGAAAACACAGAAACGCTCCCATAGTAGGTGCCACTGATTCCTCCACTCGTGCCCAAGACTGACCACGGTGATGTCGTCCGTCAATTTATCACGTACCAACATCTTTGCCTTCACTCCGCTGTTATTCAGAGCATCTTTGAGTCGGTTGGCTGCAACTGCAGCACCACCTGTTTTCTCACTGGTATTTACAATCAGTATTCTCATTGATATATCATTTGCAGCAAAGTTACAAGAAAACAGATAAAGAGCCAAGAAAAGTAACCAAATATTGATTGTTTGCGCACACAAAGAATTGATATGTATCAAGAAAAGACAGTTTTCAGCATAAAAGTCAATACAAATATTGCACAATACTTGAAAACATTCTAACTTTGCATTGTCAAAAGGTTAATAGATTGTTTAGGTTAGTAGTAATAGATTTAGGTTTTTAGTTATTTTATTAAGGTAAAAGTTTAACGATTGATCAAGGATGACAAAGGTGACCGTGAGGTTCCCTTTCATTTGAAAAGATTTCTTAGTTAAACATACTAATAACGCCGAAGCTCGTTGAGAGTCTCGGCGTTTTTCTTCTTTAAACATTGCCCTTTGAACATTGAACGATGATCTTTGAACATTGAACTTTGAGCTTTGACCTTTGTCTTTAAGCGTCATCAGTAATCATAATTATGCCCTTTGAACATAAAACTTTGAGCTTTGAACCTTGTCTTTAAGCATCATCAGTAATCATAATTATGAATTTTGAATTATGAATTCTGAATTATATATGAATTGTGATTTATGAATTAAGCTCCGTTTTCTGGTATAAGAAGAGCCGACACTCATAAGGAGTATCGGCTCTTCTACGTTAGTATGTTATGAAAAATTTGAGAGAATTGAGACTTCACAGCCTCGAGTTGTTTTACTTAAAATGATTATTTTATAGAGAAAGCATAGAAATTGTCTTACTTTGTGATGGTTGATACAGGTGACTGTACCTTATGTTGTAAGGTATCGCTCACTACCGAGTCGGCCTTAGCAACAGATGGACCCTCCTGAGGTTTGTCAACAGCTGCGGTGCTTGGACTTACCTGATGTACATCACCATCAGAGAAAGCAACCTGCATTGCATTACCTAAGGTAAGGAAGATTGCTACCACAGCAGCTGCCTTGAAGAGTGGCATAAGACGGTGGCGCATTGTTATTACACGTGCCTTTACTGGCTCGTCTTCCTGTATTAGTCCGAGGACTCTCTGGTCAAAGTCATCGCCCAAGCCGTCCATCTCCTTCTCATTCTGCTCATAAACGAACAGAGAACGATAAGGCAGCAACGCAGCTGGAATGTCCTCCTGTGAGAAGAACATACGCAAGATTTCCTCTTCTTGGAGAGAAGTCTCGCAACGCCAGTAGCGTTCCAGTAATTGTTCGATGTACTTATAATCCATAATTGTCTAATTTCAAGTATTTTTGTTTGACCGTTTGGCGAGCTCTAAAGATGTTAACTTTCACTTGCTCTTCGCTGATTTCGAGTATTTCAGCAATCTCTTTGTATGACTTTCCTTCAAAATCTCTTAGCTGCATGCAGCCTCTTTGTTTCTCTGGAAGAGCGTCTACAATTTGTTTAACGAGACTGATTTTGTCCTCTTCAATCATTCGGTCTTGAGGGTTAGATGAAGTGAGAGGCTCAGCAACTTTCACATCTTCCAAAGAATCATTGTTGTTTTCCTTCTTTTTGATGCGGTCGAGCGAGAGGTTTCGACATACGGTGAGGCTAAATGCTTCGATAGAATCGATGTTTTCCCACTCGTATCGGCGGTTCCAAACCTTTATCAGTGTGTCCTGAACGATGTCCTCAGCCTCAGCTCTGTTGAGCGTGATACGGAGTGCAAGCCGGAAGAGTTCATTCTTCAACGGCAACACATCGTTACGGAAACTGACTTTTTTCATCTTCTCTCTGTTTAAATGACGCTTATCTCTGGGGGAAAGTTACAAGCATGGGGTAAAAAATGCTGTTATTTAACTTTCATTAAGATGTTAGATGTTGTTTTTTTGTTGCTTATTATTGCTCTTTTATTTGGCTTTGAGGCTTATTATAAGGGCTTTGTCGTGATCTAATTTTATGATGTTAAAGGAATTTCTTTCATGAAAAGAAATATTTTTCTTCATGACAAGAAATCTTTTTTTTTCATGAAAATAAATTCTTCTTCTCGTGAAAATAATTCCGAAATAACGCCCTTTATATTCTTCATCTCTATGCTTTACACATCTTGGTTGTGCTGTTTATCAGTCTTAAACATCATCTTTACACTTCCACTCTTTCGTCTTTCTTATCCAATAACTCCATCAAACTCAGTAATCATAATTATGAATTATGAATTATGAATTTTGAATTAATAATAGTAATCATAATTATGAATTGTGAATTAAAAGAGCCTCTGCCACTTTCAAGTCGAATGGGGTTGTAATCTTAATGTTCTCGCGATTTCCTTCCACCATTGTTACCACTTGTCCGAGTCGTTCAACAACGCTCGCATCATCGGTAAAATCGGCACTTTCTTCTTGTTCGTATGCTTTTTTGATGAGTTGGATATCAAAGACCTGTGGCGTTTGTACGGCTTTATAATTGCTACGCTGTACGTTTCTTCCGCTTGGAGAGTCACCGATAAAACGCAGAGTGTCAGTAACTGGTAATACAGGAATGACCGCTTTTGACGTCTGAGCAGTATCAAAACAACGTGCAATGGTCTCACAAGAGACGAAAGGACGCACCCCATCATGGATGCCAACAAGTCCAATAGCATCTGTAGGAATCATCGAAATGCCATTCTTACATGACTGAAAGCGACTTGCACCACCATCAGCTAACTGGTACTCCTCATCGAAATGATACTGCTCACATAGTTCCTTCCAATATGTTTGTTGCTCTTTCGGTAGGACGAGGATAACTTTCAAATCCTTATCGTAGGCATGAAAGCGACTGATTGTGTGCATGAGGACAGGTTTCCCACCGACAGGAAGAAACTGTTTGGGTATGTCTGCTCCCATTCGCAATCCCTTTCCGCCAGCGACGATGATGGCATATTTTGATGTTTTAGACGTCACAATTCTATGCTATGAATATGGTTTATGAATTGAGAAGACGGTCGTAAATCATACCCTTCTTTATCTCTTCCACCTTCTCAGCAGGTAAGAAATAGCTTAGAAGCTGATATCCGTATGGGAAAGAAGCAGCAGGACCGGCACCAGTTGTTACGTTTCCGTCTTCCTGAACAAGTGCTCCTGTGTATTCAGCATCCTCACCTAAGTAGCTTTCCATACCTGGATAGATTGTTGCTTTCTTACCTTTCAACAAGCCAACAGATGCCAATACCAATGGAGCAGCACAGATAGCAGCAACGCGTTTACCCTTTTCAAACTGCTCTTTGAGGGCTTTACGAACGCCTTCGTGCTCGTTCAAGTTTTTTGAACCAGGCATACCGCCAGGCAACATCAGTAAGTCCGCATCCGAGAAGTCGGTTATGTTCTCAAAAAGGAGGTCGGCTTTAACCACTACACCATGTGATGATTCAACGAGATTACTACCTGTAATACTAACCATCTTCACCTCTACGCCTCCACGTCGTAGGATATCAACAGGCGCCAAAGCCTCAACTTCTTCAAAGCCATTAGCGAGAAACTCATATACCTTAGCCATAATTATTTTATTTTTACGTAATAAATCCAATTAAAATCTTTACTTTTGCAAATGAATTGTGTCTGCAAATATACTAAATATTCATGGTATTGTGTGGCTTGTAAGACTAAAAGAATTAAAAAAGGCATGTTTTTATGGCAGAAAAGAAACTTAGTTTTGCTATCTTCGGCAATGCTTCTAAAGCTTTTGACTCGCTTCAGATAACAGAAATCTTAGACTATCTGAGGGAGCATGAAGCTGATGTATATATTGAACAGAACTTTTATAATAGCCTACAAAAAGAACTTAAGAAGTCGATTTCTATAGCGGGTGTATTCGAGGGGGTAAACTTTGATGTTGATTATGTCATTTCCTTAGGTGGCGATGGTACTTTTCTAAAGGCAGCAAGTAAGGTTGGTCCCAAGCAAATACCTATCATTGGCGTGAATATGGGACGGTTAGGTTTCCTCGCAAATGTTGCTCCGGAAGAAATTAAAGACGTACTTTATAATGTCTTTGAAGGAAGATATGAGATCGAGGAACGTGCTGTTATCCAACTTGAAGCAGATGGGAAAGCTCTCGAGAACTGTCCTTTTGCCTTGAACGATATTGCGATTTTGAAACGTGATAATGCTGCGATGATATCGATAAAGGCAAGTGTTAATGGCGAATTTTTGGTAACTTATTTGGCAGACGGACTCGTTATCAGTACGCCAACAGGCTCAACAGCTTACTCATTGTCAGTTGGTGGTCCGATTATCGTACCTCAATCAGGCATTTTAAGTATGACTCCTGTAGCACCACATAGTCTGAATATTCGTCCAATCGTTATCAGTGATGAGGCTGAGATAAAGTTGGAAGTAAAGAGCCGAAGCCACAACTTCCTTGCAGCTGTGGACGGAAGGTCAGAGAAACTCAGTGAGGGAGTAACGCTAACGATAAAGAAGGCACCGCATAAGGTGCGTATCGTGAAGGTCTATGGGCAGCGTTTCTTCTCAACACTACGTGAGAAGTTGATGTGGGGAGCTGATACACGCCAGTTTTAGGAAGGCTGATTGTTGGCGAGAAAGGCAGTGAATAGCTTACCATACAGTTTAGTTTTCCTATTCAAACCATCCTTATTGGCTATGCTAACCCAGCTGAAAAGTCTATCATTCCCACACCTTCAATAAAATTAAAAATAAAAGGTAATAATGCTAAGCAAGATAAAGAAACTCTTTCAAATCCCTGAAACGCGTTACACAAGCAAGGAGATATTCCGCTGGTTGTGGAATGCGTGGCGTGGTAATCGTAAGCAGGCGGTGCTGAATGCTTTGATAGGTATTCTCAGCGTAGTCGTTTCTTTGGCAACTGTTTGGGCTGTTCAACATGCCATTGATGTGGCTTCTCATGTCATAGAGGGCAGTATTTATACCGCAGTGAGCATCATGGGAGCGTTGATACTCTGTGATTTCGCGTTGAGTATAGCCTCTGTATGGGTAAAGAACCTGTTAGGTATCAAGGCGCAGAACCGTATGCAACAGCGAATGCTCGACCGTATTTTGCGTTCGGAGTGGCATGGAAAAGAGCGTCATCACAGTGGTGACGTACTTAATCGATTGGAATTTGATGTTGCCAATGTGGTAAGTTTCCTCACCGAGACGATACCAAGTTCAGTCTCAACATTGGCTATGTTCCTCGGTGCTTTCTTCTATTTGATGTCGATGGACTGGCGTCTTGCCATTATCATTGTCGTTATGATTCCACTATTTGTCCTCATCAGCAAGGTGTATGTACGTCAGATGAGACGACTGACACGTGAAGTTCGCGACTCAGATTCAAAGGTTCAGAGTGTTTTGCAAGAAACGATTCAGCACAGAATGCTCATCAAGACACTTGAAAGTGATGAGATGATTGTTGGAAAGTTAGAGGGAACACAACACGAGTTGCGTCGTAAGGTAGTGCGAAGAACAAAGTTTTCTGTATTCTCAAACCTTGTTTTGAACTTTGGGTTTGCCTTTGGTTATCTTGTTGCTTTCACGTGGGCAGCCCTCCGCATGTCGGCTCATTCGCTGACTTTTGGCGGTATGACAGCCTTCTTACAGTTGGTAAATAAGATTCAAAATCCTGCTCGTCAATTAACGAAATTAGTACCTGCGTTTGTCTCAGTATTCACTGCTGCCGAGCGATTAATGGAGTTAGAGGAGAATCCTTTAGAGGAACAAGGCGAGCCGATAGAGGTGGCTGGACCTTGTGGTATTCGTTTAAGCCATGTTGACTATCGTTATGATGATGCCGAACGTGAGATATTGAAGGACCTTGACTTCGACTTTTATCCTGGCTCTTGTACGGCTATTCTTGGTGAGACAGGTGCTGGAAAGACAACGCTTGTACGTATGCTCCTTGCCTTATTGAAACCAAATAAGGGTTCTGTAGAGATTTATAACGAAAAAGAAAGCAGAGAGTTGACACCGCTCATGCGTACCAATTTCGTCTATGTCCCTCAAGGTAACACACTTCTTAGCGGTACAATCCGTGAGAACCTACTACTCGGTAAGGTCGATGCAACGGAAGAAGAGATGATTGCAGTACTTAAGAAGAGCTGTGCTGACTTTGTTTTCCATCTTCCTTTGGGACTCGATACGCTCTGTTCAGAGCAGGGAGGAGGACTCAGTGAAGGACAGGCACAACGCATTGCCATAGCTCGTTCGTTACTGCGTGACCGTAGTATCATGATATTTGATGAGGCAACGTCAGCCCTTGACCCACAGACAGAGCGCGACCTCTTGAAGAATATACTCTCCAATCACGATAAAACGGTGATTTTTATCACCCATCGTCCAGCTGTTGTTGACTATTGCGACCAGACGTTGACCATAGAAAAAATACAATAATGTATTTGCGTTATTCAAAATAAGGTCGTATATTTGCAACATGACTGAAAACTGAAAGGAGACCTAAAAACTGCAAATTCCAATCTTATTAGTGGAAGAAAGATAAAGAAAATAGAATAAAATTAGATATGAAAAGAATTCTTTTAGCTGTTGTCAGTGTATTTCTTATGGCCGCACCAGTGGCTTTTGCACAAACAACAAACGTTGAACAAACTAAGGATTTAGATGCTAAGTATGCTACGAACATGCTCAAGCCGGGCACACGTGCGCCTGAGTTTAAGTTGAAGACATACGATGCTAAGGAAATAAAATTGAGTCAGTATCGTGGTAGTTACGTGGTATTGGATTTCTGGGCAAGCTGGTGTCCAGACTGTCGTCGTGATATTCCTGCCATGAAGGCGCTTTACGAGCAGTTCCGCGATTATGGAGTGCAGTTTGTTGGTATCTCTTTCGATACCGATCGCGAGGTTTGGGCACAGACTTATTGGGGCAAGTATCAGATGCACTGGACACAGGTGAGCGAACTAAAGAAATTCAGAAAGAATACTGTTATCGACAAGTTGTATAAGATTGATTGGATTCCTTCAATGTATCTCGTTGATCCAGAGGGCAAGATTGTCATGGGAACGGTGGAGATAGGTAAGCTGAAAGCGAAGTTAGAATCTCTTCCGCTGACTCCACAGGTTAGTAAGACAGAGGTGCTCCCAACCTTTGAAGGCGGTCAGGAGGCTATAAATAACTATTTTGCACAGAGTCAGCGTCGTAGCATTCAGTCATTCCGTTCAAAGGTACAGGCTGAGATGACCGTTGTTTTCAATGTTGAGATGGATGGCACTGTTACTGGTGCTCGTGTCGTTGACGTAAAGAATGTGAAGGGCACAAGCAAGCACTTCATGAAGATGGATGCTGAGAAACAGAAGCGGGTGTTGAACAACTGCGTTGAATACTACAAAGAGCAGGCTGTTCGTCTTACGAATAATATGCCTAAGTGGAACCCTGCTACGCAGAATGGTCGCCCTGTAAAGAGCAAGACAACAGTGAATATTGTTTTCCAGTAATAGGCGGATTGGACAACAATTAAGTTCTAAATAAGATGTACAAGGCTGTCCTAACGAGGGCAGCCTTGTGCTTTTTATTCCTTGAAAAATGCTCTTTTTGATTCTGCTTCAGTCTCATCTTTCATCGTGTTAGTACTCCGCACCATTGGTGCTAACCCTCCGCACGCTATGTGCTAAGCACTAACACGTATAGAAGAGATGGGTAAGACGAACTTTTGTTGACCAATGTTTGGAAATATTGCTGTCTGGTAAAAATAAACTGAAAGTTCTGTATCTCTTTACCCATCGGTGTTACAGCCGTTTTACTTATCCAGGGGCTTGGTTTTCAGTTTCAAACTGTAAGCATTATAAAATGTGCTTATATTGACAAGGAAAGCCCTATAATAACCAGATAAATTAATGAAATCATAAGTTTAAGTCTATTTTAACTAACACAGATAAATCCAAAAAAATTTTATCGGACACCAATAGTTTGGAAACAAGAATATTAATGCTTACTTTTGTGAAAAGTACATAAAGGAAAGGTTATAGTTGATAGTTGCACCGTTTTACTGTGTCTTACATTTCGATATAGTTAGTAGGATAGATTGATAGCGGTTGACTTTTTAATCTTTGGAAGAATGAATAAGTTATTATGGTTATGTGGAATAATTGCCTTTGCAGTCGTCAGTTGTACAGAAGGTAATCGAGGTAGTATCAAGAAAAAGGATACACTCAGTGCGTATGACTCCGTTCTTATTGGACGTGATCCCGGCTTTAGTTGCGGTCTTACGGAGGTTTATTGGATGTTATATAAGAATGGAAGTGTAACGAAATGTACGCGATCAATATTTGCATCTGACGATGGTAAAGACACTGTCAGAACTGTTCGTTTTAGTGATGACAGTGCTCGTCGTGTACAAGAACTTGTTGATGATATGTTCGTCAAGGGTACTGTAAAGGACATTGTGGCGGTAAAAGGTAACGAACATTGCAGTGATATGGGTGGTCTATACATCTATATTTACTATCATGGAAAGACCGTTCGATATGAATATAACTGGGGACAAACAGGTGTAAAATACTCTTCCGAGTTCAATGAACTTATGAATCTGTTAAAGGTGCATGATGCTGAATAGGGAGAAAGACGTATAAAAGCAGCGAGAAGAGCATTAGGACTTTCTCATTGTTGTGTCTATATACGAGTTATGCATCCTATTTATGCTCAGTAGATTAGGTTAATTTGGATAAAAATAATAGTAGGCTGTGAAAGTTTCTTTGAATTATTTGTAACTATCCGATAAAAAATGTACTTTTGTGTTCAGTAAGTTAAAACTCTAAAAGAAGGAAGACGAGTGCTAAAATTATATAGTGTAACGAACTTTTAGATAGCTTTTTAAAATATAAAGACAATCTTAATCATTAACTACTAACGATAAAGTAATTATGAGAACTCTGCTATTATGTGTTATTGCGTTGTGCTCTCAGGTGATGAGTATGACTGCTCAGGTGACAGGAAGAATAGAGTATCCTCACCGTGCTGACTATGAAGATCAGGTCGTGTTGCCTGTGGATGACAAGGGACTGGTCATTCAGTCGTTTGCTAAGGACAGCAAAGAGTGTAAGCGTTACTTCAAGACAGAATTTTATTCAACTGCAATGAAGCTGATAAGTACCGATTCAATATTGATTGATAAGGGTATGTATTTCTATTCAGATGTGGTTGAGAGTGGTGTGCTTTATACTGTTTTGCGCCAGAAGGATGGTTCGTTTATGATCGTTGCTTTCAATCCTGCAACACATAAAATAACCACAACGGATGGTGAATACACCCGTAAAGGGTCGATGAGAAATCTCGTTATTGCGAATGGATCAGTCGTTTTCAGTTCAACACAGAAGAAATTAGACCGCATTGGTATCATTGATTTGAAGACGGGTAACTGTCGATTTACTGATATTCACTTCCCAAAAGTGAAGGATAAGAATATCTTTGTGCTTGAAAATACCGTGATAGACAATACTATCTATGCGTTGGTAGGAGTAGAGACCGACGTCTATCTGCTTCGTCTGGATATGCAGGGCAATCAGTTAGGAGCAAACAATCTTACGGCTGATATTGCTGAACGAATCATCTCGGCATCAGTCTCAAAGGCTGGAAACAAGTTCTTTGTTACAGGAACTTACTCAAAGTCGAAGAAAGGTGGGGCGGAAGGTATCTTCTTCTCAGAGCTGAAAGACGATAGATTTAATAATATTAAGTTCTACAACTTTTTGAAGCTAAAGAACTTTACGGAGTACATGAGCGACCGTAAGCAGGCAAAGATTGAACGTAAAAAAGAAAAGGCTGAGAAGGCTGGTAAGGAATATTCGCTGAAGTATCTGATGGCTTCTCACCGCATTATGACGGATGGTAAGGATTATTTCTACCTTGGCGAGGCTTATTATCCTGTTTATTATACAACTTGGATTGGTAATACGGCGGTGACAACCTTTGCTGGTTATAACTATACGCACGCTGTTCTTGCAAAGTTTGATGCAGAAGGCAATCTGCTTTGGGACGAATGCTTCCCAATGGAGCCACGTATAATGCCGATGTATGTGAAGCGTTTTGTGTCAGCAAGTCTGAAGGGAAAGAATGTCAACCTGCTCTTTGCTGATAAGAACAGACTGGTATCAAAGCTCTTTAGAAATGCGGATGGAAATGTGATTCAAGACCGTACGTCGGAGATTATAGAAACGGATAACGAAGACGAAGACGTTAAGAAGATGCGTTATTCTAACTCTCAGCACTGGTATGGAGATAACTTCCTCGTCTATGGAACGCAGGTGGTGAAGAATTCTAAGACTGGTGAACGTCGTAAAGTATTTGCTGTTACAAAGTATACAATAAAGTAACCAAGTTATGTAGATGATGAGAAATATTGATAAATACCGTCTCTATCAATGTCTTTTACTGCTTGGCTGTCTGCTTTGTGTTCCGCATAGTGTACAGGCACAGGCGTGGGACGGAGAAGGAGATATTAAAGTTTATGCTGGTTATGCCAATGTTGGGGGTAAGGCGGGCTTTGAGATTGGCAGTGATTATGCGCTCAGTGACTTTATATCAATAGGCGGACAGATAACTTATGTCAATGTGAAAAAGCACGATGAGGGGCATAATAATTTCTTATTGGGCTATGATCTCAGCCTAACGGGTAACTATCATTGGGCTGAAGTGCTGAAACTACCATCGGTACTGGATATTTATAGTGGTGTTTCCGTCGGCTTACGAACAGTTGGTTTGCAGGCAGGTGTGCGCTATAACTTCAGTGAGACATTCGGACTCTATGGGCAGGTGCGGCAGAATCTCTTCAAGACGTTTGGCGATGATGTGGAACATGGGCGCGTCTATCAAGGCAAAACTGCTCTCTCTGTGGGTCTGACTGTTACGTTTTAAAGCTATTTATCCACTACTGTTTTGTGATGATTTGAATGTCAGAGTAGTGAAGTTCGTGTGTAAATAAACAATAAAGGCTATCGGAAACTCCGATAGCCTTTATTGGATGATAATAGTCTTTTTATTGATACTGACGGTGTCTGGCAATAATGTCTTTCGCTGGAATGCTAACAATATTACCGTTTTCATCACAATTGATGACAGGCTCATTTTTGGCAGCTTTCTCTTTTAACAAGATTCGTTCTGACTCGATAAACCCTTCTTCAATAGTTTTTAAATAGGCTTCTATTTCTTTATTTGACATAACTTCTTATCTTTCTAAATTTTACTTCATTACTAATTCTGGTTCTTATACTATTTCCTCCAAAAGCAATACGCTCTTTAGGCTGTATGCTATTATCATATATTGACCATATATCAACCTTATTCATAAACAAGTTAAATAGATACTATTGACGCAAAGATAATCTTTTCTTATGAATAAAACAAGTCAGTTGTCTTTTTATTAATAGGTCATTTCTTTTTTGTTCTCTTCTTATTTGTGTCTAAAATCGATAGTGTTTGTAATAAGTTCTTGGTATGTTTGAAGGTAATATTTACTCAATAAGGAAGAAAAATAAAGGTTCTTCCGTTAAATGTGTGGATACTTCTCGTATAGATTTAACGGAAAAAACAAATCTCACCATTAAACAAATATATAGCCAAGACTGTAAAACTACTTATTTTACTATCATCCTCCGACACAGAAAGCCCTTTTGTCATAATCTTTTGAAGATGTAGATAGGGTTTTGAAAAATAATTACATAATGTCGAGTAAAACATCTATAAGTAAGGATAAAAACACGTGTAAAAAGTGGGTTTGTAACCAACAGTGAATCAGTTGGTTATAAAGTAGTAAAGGAAAAGTGCTTGAATGGACTTCAAAAGGGCGTTAGTTGGACTTCAAAAGGGCACCTTTTGCAAGCCAATTAGGCGTCTTTTAGAAGCAAAAAGAGCATGTATAGAATCCGAGTCGTGTGAAAATAGTTTACAAATACCATCGATGTGATAATAGGTTGCTTGTAGAAGACTGATAGACATAGTGTCAATATAGATTTAAGCTTGTTGTTTATCCTTCTTTGTAAGTCCAACTAATTTGTAATAGTGATACCCTACAAGAGTATAATCCTTTATTATATTTCCAATCAATGCATTTAACAGAAGAACCAAAATAAAGGCAATAGCCACCAAAGATAGTAGGTAGCTATTGCCTATATATTGTGTGTATGAAAAGTTTTTGTGCTATTTTCTAATGCGTAAGCAACAATTAAATAATCCTTCTAACTTGCAGGGGGATTTAGAAACTGAGTACCATTGCTTGTCGTTGTGTCAAAGGTATATTCTTTGTGAGGTCTACGGTAGCACCTGTAAGGACATCGGTTGCAGTGGTATGTGAACCAATTACTTCGGCATAGCGGGCTACATCGACTTGGTTGTCAGCTTTCTTACCATTGAGGATGGTGAGGACTGTCTTGCCATTATGTTGACGAGCAAGAACGTAAACACCATGCTGAGGAATGAATTGTGTCTGAGAACCATTGATGATTACATCGTTGTTCTGTCGCCAATGGAGTAGGCGGCTGGTCCAATCAAACATAGCATTCTCGGCTTTGGTACGACCTTCATTTGTGAACTTATTGACCTTATCGCCTGGGAAACCACCAGGGAAGTCTTGTCGCACATTGCCATCTGTTTCCGTTTTCGTACCGTTCATCAGAATCTCCGTACCATAATAGAGCTGTGGAATACGCTTCATTGTCAGCAAGAGAGCGTACGCCTGCTTTAAAGCTGTTGAGTCCTTGCCATTGCCAAGGTAGCGGTCAGTATCGTGATTCTCAATGAATGCCATCACAGAAGATGGGTCAGTATAGAGGTAATCATAGCAGAGAGAGTTGTAAATGCGGTTCCATCCCTTCCACCAATCATCTGTTTCCTCGTTCTTTGCCTGCGAAAGACGATCGAAGAAGGCGAAGTCCATCACCGTTTTTAGATTGCTGTTAATGTCAGAGAGTTTGCTGTCTTTCTGCCAAGCTGCCGTATAAGCAGGTTCTGTTACCCATGTTTCGCCAACGGTGTTGAAGTTAGGATATTCCTTGTTGAGGACCTTCATCCAATCAGCCATGGCTTGTCGGTCTGCGTAGGGATAAGTATCCATACGGATTCCATCGATACCTACGGTTTCAATCCACCAAATAGAATTCTGAATCAGATACTTAATAACGTGTGGATTGCGCTGGTTGAGGTCAGGCATAGAGGGTACAAACCATCCGTCAACAGTCTCTTTCATATCCACTTTGCTGGCGTATGGGTCGAGGACAGGAGTAAGCTTGTAGCTTGTTTGCAGCCCATAGTTAGGACTATTAAACCAATCCTTTGATGGATAGTCTTTGATTGTCTTGCCGTTTTCATCAATGCGTGTATGCTTAGCCCATGGATGATAGTCTCCGCAATGGTTGAAAATCATATCCATAACCACCTTTAATCCCTTCTTATGACATTCGTCAACGAGGGCTTTATACTCCTCATTCGTACCGAAGCGAGGGTCAACACGATAGTAGTCGGTTGTAGCATAGCCGTGATAAGTACTGTGTTTGCCACCATCGGCAGGGCGATCATTCTCCAATACTGGCGTCAACCAGAGGGCAGTAACACCAAGGTTAGTGAAGTAATCGAGGTGTTGGCGGAGTCCTTCAAGGTCGCCACCGTGTCGAAGACTTGGCTCATTGCGGTCGCATAGTTGGTCTTCCATCCCTTTGATTACGTCGTTCTTTGGATTACCATTAGCGAAACGATCGGGCATCAGCATATACAGAACATCCGATATATCGAAGCCTTTGCGGTCTGCTCCTGCCATCTCACGTGCCTTTAGTTGGAACTTCTTAGTTGTCTTTTTACCGTTCTTATTAGAGAAGGTAAGGGTTACCTCACCCGGTTTCGCACCTTTTAAGTTAAGATAAACAAGGAGATAATTAGGTGAATCGAGGCGTACGAGCGAGTCAATCTTTACATTAGGGTAGTCCGTTGTAACGTCTGCAAACTTGATATCCTTGCCATATACCATCAGCTGTAACGTTGGGTCCTGCATGTCAGCAAACCAGTTGGTAGGGTCAATGCGGGTAACGTTGGGTGCAGCAGTGCGGTTATTGGCTTTCTTAGGACTTGCCGTACTATTATGGGCGGTCATAGGGCTTGATAAGAGAAGTAAGAATAAAAGAATCTTCCAGCCCTTTTGGAAGAGTGGAAGATTAGGATAGTTGGTTATTTCTTTGAGATTCATTATTAGGTAATTTGTTCTGCTGTGGTGTTGGAATTATTGGGCTAATTAGGCTAATTTGACCAATAAGCCCAATATCCTTAACAGCTATTAATAATCTGCTGAATGGTTAGCAATTCTCCTTTTTGGGGAGAAGTGGGGAAGGGCATAGCACTTTAATCATGCAAGATAAGGGCTGACTGGGCATCAACCATCACCTCACCACCTTCCATTTTGCCTAATCCAGCTTCGTTAATTTCACCATTAGCACATACAATCGTATACTGACCCTTAGGGATGTTGACAGTGCGAAGTTCCTTGTTAGCATTGAGGATGACGTAGATGTTCTTCCACTTATCACCACCAGCATGGTCTTTTAGACGGAAGGCAACCAAGCAGTCCTGTACAGGAAGGAACTCAAGGTGCTTGCGAACGAGGTCGGCTTTGCCCAATCGGAAGGCTGGATGTGCCTTGCGAAGGTTGATGAGTCCACTGTAATAATTGAATACCTGCGGATAAGTCTTGAGGTTATTCCAATCGAGATGGTTGATACTATCAGGTGAATTAAATGAGTTATGCACCCCTTTCTTGTTGCGAAGCATCTCCTCACCAGAGAGCATGAAAGGTACACCTTGTGATGTGAAGATAGCCGTTTGGGCAAGTTCATTTAGACGAATCAGCTCATTCTCATCGTATTCTGTCTCTGGAATAGATGCTTTCAGACGGTCAACAAGGCACAAGTCGTCGTGACAACTGACATAAGAAATCATCTGAGTAGGCTCAATGGCATAAGGTTTCTTAGAATAGTTTACCTTTGAGTAGTCTACCTGCGGGTGGTCAATCATACCTGCAATACCCGCCTTCAAGCTCTCTTCCAAGCCTGTAACGCCACCAAGCATACCAGGCTTATGGTCGTTAGAGAAGGGTCCACGCAAGGCATCACGGATGTCATCAGAGAAGGCTGCAATGCCCGGCATCTGTGGAACTGCTGCCTTCATCGCTAACTTCTCAAGTGGATAAGCACACGTACCAGCACTCCATCCCTCGCCATAGACAAATATCTCTGGGTCGATAGCATTGAATTCACGACGAATATCATTCATGGTTTGAATGTCATGCACACCCATAAGGTCTACACGGAAACCGTCAATATGATATTCATTTACCCAATACTTCATTGATTCCAACATATACTCGCGCATCAAAGGGCGCTCACTTGCCGTCTCATTGCCACACCCTGTGCCATCAGATGGTGTACCATCAGCCTTGTATCGGTAGTAAGCCTTAGGATAAGTACGCTCAAAGTTACTATTTGTAAGGTCGAAAGTATGGTTGTAAACAACGTCAAGGATAACTCTGATACCCGCCTTGTGCAATGCTTGTACCATCTGCTTGAACTCCATAATACGGCGTGTAGGCAGGTTAGCATCGTATGAGTAGCTACCTTCTGGTACGTTATAGTTCAATGGGTCATAGCCCCAATTATACTGTGGCACGTCCGGTTTGGATTCATCTATCGAAGCAAAGTCGAACGAAGGGAGGATATGCACAGCGTTAATACCCAACTTCTTTAAGTGATCAATAGCCTTCTGCTCAGTTAAGGCAAGGTATTTACCCTTGTGCATCAAGCCCGATGAAGGATCAATAGAGAAGTCACGGTGATGTAACTCATAGATAATGAGGTCTGCCGGACTCTTAGTTGGTACACGACGATCGCTTTCCCAGCCTGTTGGGTTGGTCTCTTTCATATCAACAACGGCACCACGACCGCCATTACAGCCTACCGCTTTGGCAAAGACACCTGGAGTCTCTCCGTGTCCGATATCGAAGGTATAGAACTTACCTTTGAGGTCTCCCTTCACAGTAGCCGTCCAAGTATTGTCGCCACTCGGTGCAAGTTTCACCTTCTTATAGGCTTTTCCACCTCGTCCTGCCTCATAAAGGCGAAGCGTTGGTTTAGAAGGGGCATTGAGGCGGAAGGTTGTCTCACTCGGAGAATAGGACATCTCGTTGAATCGCTGCTGTGCAACAACGTTCTGTGAGAGTATGAAAGCAGTTACAGATGCTGCAAGGTTGTATTTTAATTTCATTGGGTGTTGAATGTTGGGTGTTGGGTGTTGAATGATGGGTGATGATGAATTGGGTGATGAATGTTAGGTGTTGGGTGATGAATTTTAGGTGATGATGGGTTGTTATAACAATTTACAATAGCCATCATCACCTATTCTTTTTATCGACCCGCCTGATAGATAAGGTCTGTTATCTGCTCATTGAAAGCCTTATTCTTCATCAAGTCCTCAATGCTAACGTGCATACGGTAACGCCAGTAATGCTTTGGATTAGACGGAACATTGATACGCTCAGCATTAGGGTCAGCCAAACGCAATTCCTCGTCGATGCTCATCCAATCCTGAATACCGAGGATACAGAGCATACTTGGTGATGTAAGGTGACGGCTTACGATGTCTCTTGCCAACCAACCTGGTAATGGGTGAGGTGCTGGACCACCACGATGTAACATACTATTGAAGTAATCCTGCGCACGTTCCCAGTCTTCATCCCACCACTGACGTAGCGTTGCCATGTCGTGAGTTGAGATGGTGCTGACACTGCGGTAAGGGTTCTCACTAAGATGACCAAAGCGCACCTTTGGATCCTTTGGCATACTCTGAATCTCAAGACTGAGAATACGTAGCTCATTCATCACCCATGCCACGCAATCAGGAACCATTCCCAAGTCCTCTGCACAGACAAGCATACGAGTCGCATTCACCAACTTCGGCAGTTTCTTCATCGCCTCCTGATACCAGAACTGGTTATTACGACGATAGTAGTAATCGTTGTAAAGCTTATTGAATATCGCCTTATCGCTATCGTAGAGACTCTCGTAAATAAAGTCGAACTGTACGCTGATACGTGGATGGAAGCGGTTTGGATCCTTATGGTCACGAACGAAAAGTACATTACTAATCAAAGCATAGAGTCCATCACGCAGCCAGATGTCAACATCAGAGTTCTTACCAGCAAAGGCTTTCTCAACCTTTCGCTGTGTATCATACGCTGGACGCATCTTGTATCTGTCACCCCATACGTGTTCCACATACTTCTGTCTTACCTCATCGGCATGCTCACGGAAGATGCGGTCGAGTACCCAATCAGCAATGAATGGCTCGGTGAAGAGTTCTTCCTGCCAGTGTAGACCGTAGCCTTCAATCTCCTCACGGCTCATACCGAGAGCTGGAGAGAACTGACCGAGCAGTCCGTGTACTGAATGAATAGGAATCTCCCAGATACGGAAGAAGCCGAGTACGTGGTCGATACGATAAGCATCAAAGTACTGTGCCATGTTCTGGAAGCGGTTTACCCACCACTGACAACCATCCTTTATCATCTCGTCCCAGTTGTAAGTAGGGAACCCCCAGTTCTGACCATTCACAGAGAAGTCATCAGGTGGAGCACCTGCCTGACCATTAAGGTTGAAGTAACGTGGCTCTGTCCATACATCACAGCCATAGCGATTAACACCGATAGGAATGTCACCCTTGAGGATAATCTTATGAGCCTGTGCATATTCGTGTACCGCCTTCAGCTGACTGCTCAGCACGAACTGTACGTAATAGAAGAAAGCCACCTCCTTGTAAGCCTTGTCCTTAGGATTAGACAAAGCCTTGCGGTCAGCCTCATCCCATTGTTTATGGTCTGGCCAGTGAGAGAAGTCGGCTGTTCCGAACTTATCTCTCATATAAGAATACTGTGCGTAAGGCACGAGCCAACTCTCTGTCTCAGCAAAGAATGTCTTGAAAGCACTGCTTTCGAGCACCTTTCCACCCTCTTGTTCAAAAAGCAGATGGAGATATTCATTCTTCGCATCGTTCACACGCTCATAGTCAATCTGAGGTAGTGCGTTAAGCTCTTTACGTAGTTTCTCGAACTTCTCACTCTGCTTCTTGTCCTTCAACGCAGGTAATACCGTAAGGTCGACATACTGTGGATGGAGGGCAAAGATAGAAATACAGCTATATGGATAAGAGTCTGTCCACGTGTGTGTGATAGTTGTATCGTTGATAGGGAGAATCTGCAGCGCACGCTGGTTGGTCATGCTCACCCAGTCAACCATCTTCTTCAGATCGCCAAAGTCGCCGATACCGAAGCTTGTTTCCGAACGAAGTGAGAATACTGGTACCAATGTTCCAGCAACGCGAACGGCAGGAAGTGGGAAAGCAGCCTCTGTCAACTCATAAACAACAACGTCGCCTTCATCCATTGTTGGCAATAGTAAGGTACGATTATCGCTGTACTCCCATACAAGATTCTCATTGCTCTCATTGCTCTTGACGAAGAACTTTACTTCAAGTTGGTCGCCAACAAGTTTGGTAGCATCTAAGGTATAGCTCCACTCGTTGATATTATGCTGTACCATCTTCAGTGCCTTCTTCACGTTCCAAGCACCCAAAGCAGGCTCAGCACCTACGAGGAAAAGCTCATCCGTTGCACCTAACTGTGGCGCACGCACCTTCAGTGTGACAGCTTTGTTATAGTTATTGAGTTTACCCTTCACTAACTTCTTGCCAGCAACACAATCGGTGATAGCAGAAGTATAGAGATAAGCATTGTCTGGAATATCACTCCAGTGGTCGTAAACACGATAGTTAAGACTGCGTTCTGTGTCAAAGTCAAGGCGATGGTTCATGATACCCCATTCTTTTCGCTGTTCGTTATCTCCACAAAGAATGCTGTAGAAATATTCGATATGCGTTCCTGGTTTTGCATCCTTCTTCACTTCCACCTCCCAGTGGTAGCCGTCAGATGTGCGCATTCTGTACTGTGAGGCCTCTACAGCCCCGTTGTGTTGACCTGTGATAATATTCAGGACAAGGTCTTGTCCATAGTAGGTCTGGTAGTTTATGTGAAACTGTATGTTCATAGAGTTGGGTAGTTATTTTTCGTCAAAGATAATAATATTAATCAGAAAAAGCAATACCCTTTTACATGATTTATATCAATTCTTGCGCAATCGTTTGCATATTGCAGAATTGGCGATAATTCACGGCTAATCAACTAACGCTCTATAAGTATAGATAAAACCTTATTTTCGAGGCTCTCTAACGCTACTTTGCTTTTGTGTTAGTGCTTAGCACCAATGGTTCGCACGCTCAACACCAATGGTGCGGGGCTGCAACACAGTCGTTAGACACGGTAAACGAATTTTGAGTTTAGGACTATATGACTTGTAAACTGGGAATAGCAAGCTGGTAAGAGGATGTTTGTTAGCTTATGTTAGCTATTTATTTGTATAGGAAAGAATGCTCTATTGAGATTGATTTCTCAGTGGTTTATCATTTCTTTTCATGGTGATAAATATTTATTTACGTGAGAAGAAATATTTATTTTCATGAAGAAAAATATTTCTTTTCATGAAAATAACTTGTTGGTGAGGATAGAGTGGTAGTAAGTTGTAGGTAGAAAAGGTTTATTTTGTTGAGCGATAAGAGGTGTAAAAAACGTTTGAAGAAAAGCAAAGGGTGTACTGAAACGCTTTTCAGCACACCCTTAAATTCAGAGAGATTATAAAAAAGTTATGTTACCCTTGTTCTGCAGGACGGCGTACCTTTATAATTCCAACGGACATTGCACCGAGGAAGAGGGAAACGCCTGCTACAATCATCATATTACTTTGTACGGAACCAACCATCTGAAGGAGTACTCCGCCAATTGCCGCAGCGATAATTTGTGGAATACAGATGGTACCGTTGAACAATCCGAGATAAGTTCCCAAGTGACCATAACCCTCGAGCGCATTTGTCACCAAGGTAAATGGCATTGCCAATATGGCTGCCCAAGCACATCCGATGAGGATGAATGGGATGAACATTACATATTGATTGTGGATGAAGGCTGCGAGGACAAAGCCTGCTGCACCTAAGATAAGTGAGAAGGAGTATGCGAGTTTGGTGTTCTTGAACTGTGGAAGAACCATTGCCCAAGCCACTGAACCAATCGCCTGAATGGCAAAGAGAATACCTACCCAGTTGCCTGCTTCCTGATATCCCTTTGTCATTGTTGCATCATGTGCAAGCATATCCACGCCCCAACAGTTAGCTGCTACGGTTCCATTGGTGTAAGTCCACATATACATAAAGGCGAACCAGCAGAAGAACTGTACCAAACCAACTTTCCAGAAGGTAGGTGGTGCAACCTTTAATAAGGTGAAGACATTAGACTTTGAAGTATCATCTTTCTTCTCTACTGAATGGTATTCGGCATAAACCTTTGGTGGCATCTCCTTTACCTTGGCTGTGGTATAGATAACACAGAGGATGAGGATGGCTGCACCGATATAGAAAGAATAGACCACTGAGTCTGGAACAACACCCGACGGAGCTTGATTGGAGATACCTAAGAAAGTGAAGAAGAATGGGAAGACATAGCCTGCGATGGAGCCAGCATTGCAGAGGAAACTCTGAATAGAGTAGGCGAGTGTCTTCTGTTTCTCGTTGACCATATCGCCCACCAACATCTTAAAGGGTTGCATGGCCATATTGATACTTGTGTCGAGGAACATCAATGAGACAAGTCCAAACACCATAGCCGTTGAGACAGCCATACCTAAAGAGCCCGCATTCGGCAGCAGACACATCACGAGGACGGCAGCGGCTGCACCTACGAAGAGGTAAGGGATGCGACGTCCGAAGCGTGTCCACGTCATGTCAGAGAGTGTTCCTACAATCGGCTGTACGACAATACCCATCAATGGAGGGAGTATCCAGAAGTAACTAAGATTGTGAGGGTCAGCACCTAATGTCGCAAAGATGCGTGAGATGTTGGCACTCTGCAGCGCGTACGCAATTTGCACTCCAAAGAATCCAAAGCTGAGATTCCAAAGTTGCCAGAAGCTTAAGTTAGGTTTTTGTTTCATTGTTATGTTAGTTTTTGTGCTCCCTAAGTCCCTCTTAAGAGGGAGTGCGAAGCTTGTGTTGTTTATTTTCTTTTGAAGAGAGGGCTATTAGGCTTATTGGGCTAATTAGGCTCATAAACCCAATTTTGTCCTCAGCACTCCCCTCCTTCGGAGGGGTTGGGGGAGGTCTCCTTACCTCGTAGTCCCTCTAATAATCAGTTTTGTTCTCACGACACGTTTCTCTACTCGATTTTTAGGAAGTTTTCCTTCTACCTGATCGATGAGGATACTTGCAGCCTCTTCACCTACGCGTACTCCCCGTTGTTCTACAGTTGTCAGCATTGGGTCGCAGGCTATAGCTCGTTGTCCGTTAGTGAAACCGCAGATAGAGACATCTTCTGGCACACGGAACCCTAATCGTTTGCAGGAATAAAGAATACCGATAGCCGTGTCATCATTGACGGCAAAGAAGGCATCTGGTGGTTCGGGAAGTCGCATTACACTTGGCGTGATAAGCTCGGCATCTGATCTGTTGTCGCAGTTCTTTATCAGTTGCTCGTTAGGGTGCATACCATTCTTCAGTAAGGCATCAAGATATCCATTATAACGATTCTTTGCGATTTGCATTGTTAACGAAGTGCCGTAATATGCAATACGCTTGCAACCAGTATTAATAAGGTGTGTGACGGCAGAGAAAGCACCCATATAGTCATCAACAACTACTCGACTTGCATTTACACCCGTACTGATACGATCGTAGAAAACCAAAGGCATACTCTTATCTATGAGTGTTTGGAAATGGTCGTATTTGGTAGTATTCTTCGCTTGAGAAACGATGATGCCACAAACTTTACTCTCCGAAAATGCTCGACAGATTTTCACTTCGTCCTCATAGTTCTCTCGGCTCTGTGCAATCATAATTCGATAGCCACGTGAAGAAGCCTCTTCTTCGATACCAGAAAGAATAGATGAGAAGTAGAAATGATCAAGCTGTGGAATGATAACACCGATAACCTTAATCGGTTGTACCTTACTTTTGCGCAGGCTCTCTGCAAGGATGTTTGGGTAGAAGTTATGTTCTTGTGCATACTTCTTTATTGCCTCACGTTTTTCTGCAGAGATGCGAGGGCTGTCTTTGAGCGCACGAGAGACCGTAGCGACCGAAACACCAAGGTCTCGGGCTATATCCTTCATTGTTATGTTGGTTGAGTCACTCATGCGATTTAGCTTTGTCTTTAGTCTGCTAATGGTTTTATAACGCAAATATACATATTTTCTATAACTTCTTTGACCTATATCAATTTATTTATCTCTTATTTATCTGTGCAATCGTTTGCACTATTTAAAATACAAATTCAAAGCAAAAATAGTATAAAGTAGCTTAAACTCAACTATCTTTGCAGCAGAAAAAGCCTACAAAAAGGTATTAATCTATCTTTTGATCGAACTAAACGAATATTACTTTAATCAATTTATAAATTACTTTAACAATAACAAAGATGAAGCAGGTAAAATGCAAATTTCCTGTTAGGATATTGACTCTATTGTTGGGTCTATTCCTTTCAGTCAGTGCCTTTGCGCAGTCTACGATTACTGGACAGGTGAAGGATGCTACTGGTGAGCCAGTCATTGGTGCTTCTGTCCTTATCAATGGGACAAGTAATGGTACAGTGACCGACCTTGATGGTAACTTCTCTATCAGCGTACAGCCGGGTGCTACTTTGACAATCTCTTACATTGGTTTCCAGAAACAACAGGTAGCTGCAGCCAATGGTATGGTAATTACACTTCAGGAAGACCAAGCACAGCAGATGAATGAGGTTGTTGTTATTGGTTACGGTGCTGTTAAGAAGAGTGACCTTACGGGTTCTGTGACAGCCTTGAAACCTGATAGCAAGAATAAGGGTCTTGTTGTTAATGCACAGGACATGCTTGCTGGTAAGGTTGCCGGTGTGAGTGTAACGAGCGATGGTGGTACTCCTGGTGGCGGTGCTAACATTCGTATTCGTGGTGGTTCTTCTTTGAACGCATCTAACAATCCATTGATTGTGATTGATGGTGTGGCTATGGACCAGACAGGTATTAAGGGTGTAAGCAATCCTTTGTCACTTGTAAACCCACAGGATATTGAGTCTTTCAACGTTTTGAAGGATGCTTCCGCTACTGCAATCTATGGTTCTCGTGGTTCAAATGGTGTTATCATCATTACAACAAAGAAAGGACGTCGTGGTTTACAGGTTTCTTATAATGGTAGCTTTACTGTTAGTAGAAATTCAAAGAATCTTGATGTGTTGTCTGCTGATGAGTATCGTAGCCTTATTGCAAAGAAGTTTGGAACAGATCTTTATACACTCGACTCAAATGGTAATAAGGTTCCAACAGCTTATTCACGTCTTGGTAGTGCTAATACTAACTGGCAGAACGAAATCTTCCGTACAGCGCTTAGCCATGACCACAACGTAGCTGTTTCTGGTCAGGTTGGTGACTGGTTGCCTTATCGTGTTAGTGCAGGCTACACAAATCAGCAGGGTATCATCAAGACTTCTAACTTTGAGCGTTTCACTGGAGCGTTAACATTGAGCCCTTCTTTCTTGAATGACCACTTGAAGGTTACGTTGAATGCTAAGGGAATGTGGACAAAGAATCGCTACGCTGATGGTGAGGCTATCAAGGCAGCACGTCAGTTTGACCCAACACAGCCAGTCTATGCGTCTGGTTATGATAACTTCGGTGGCTACTATCAGTGGCTTGATGATGGTACAGCGCTCAATGATAGCAGTTGGCCAAAGACCTATTATTTATTGGCAACAAAGAACCCTGTGTCTATTCTTAACCTAAAGAACGACCGTGCTATCAGCCGCGACTTCCTTGGTAGTGCCGATGTTGATTATAAAGTTCATGGCTTTGAAGACCTCCGTTTCCACGTTACTGCAGGTGTTGATGTTGCTAAGGGACGTCAGGTAACAGATGTTGATCCAGCCTCTCCACAGGCTATCTATTATGGTTCTTATGGATGGGAATCACAGTTGAAACGTAACATGCAGCTCTCTGCTTATGCTCAGTACTACCACGATTTCAATGATAAAGCAAAGAATCACTTCGATATCATGGCTGGTTATGAGTGGGCACACTTCTGGCACAACACGAATAATGCTTATTGGAGTTACTATCCAACTACAAACGGTGATGCAACTCTTGCTGGCAAACAACGCAATTATGCACCTTATTACTATGCAACAGAGAACTATCTTGTATCCTTCTTCGGCCGTGCAAACTGGTCTTTGATGGACGGTCGTTATATGGTAACAGCAACCGTACGTAATGATGGTTCTTCACGTTTCAAGGAGCATTGGGCAACGTTCCCATCATTCGCTTTTGCATGGCGTATCAATGAAGAGAATCTTTTCAAGCAGATTGACTGGTTGTCAGACTTGAAACTTCGTCTTAGCTGGGGTATGACTGGTCAGCAGGAAGGTATCGGCGACTATAATTACTTCGCTATATACGAAATGAATACAGGTAATGAATCTACCTATCCAATTGCTGGTAATGGTTCTTTGGCTCGTCCAAAGGCATACGATCCAAACTTGAAGTGGGAGACAACTACCTCTTATAATGTAGGACTTGATTGGGGTATTCTCAAGCAGCGCCTCACAGGTAGCGTTGATTGGTACTACCGTAAGACCACCGACTTGCTCAATAGTGCAACCGTACCAGCAGGTGCTAACTTCCGTAATCAAGTAATGAGCAACATTGGTTCTATGTATAATATGGGTGTTGAAACAAGTCTCCACTGGTTGGCAGTGAACGCTAAGGACTTCAACTGGACAATGGATTACAACTTCACCTATAACTATAATAAGATTACGAACCTCAATGGTGGTAGCGATCCAAACTATTTCGTACCAACAGGAGGTATCTCTGCTGGTACTGGTGGTAACATCCAGGCACAGCATGTAGGTAATGCTGTTAACTCTTTCCACGTATTCCAGCAGGCATATGATAAGAATGGCAAGCCGTTGGAGGGTGTAGTTGTCGACCGCAACAGCGATGGTAAGATTACCGATGCAGATAAGTACTACTACAAGGCACCTGCAGCACCAGTAACGATGGGCTTTGCTTCTCGTTTCGAGTATCGTAATTGGGACCTCGGTTTCGCACTCCGTGCAAGTCTTGGCAACTATGTTTACAATGATGCTTTTGCAAGTACTTCTAATATGTCTAACTCAGAAATATTTGTAAAGAGCAAGTTCCTTGTGAACCGTCCTACGGATGTAGTAGCAGACAACTGGTTGTCAACCGAGACTACATCTACTCAGACAGACTACTGGGTACAGAATGCTTCTTTCTTGAAGATGGATAACATAACTTTGGGTTATAGCTTCGCTAATCTTCTCAAGCAGGGTTCATGGAATGGAATCACTGGTCGTATTTATGGAACTGTGAATAACGTGTTCTGCCTTACTAAGTATAAAGGTCTCGACCCAGAGGTGTTCAATGGTATTGACAACAACCTCTATCCACGTCCAATCTCATTCATCTTGGGTTTGAACCTGAATTTCTAAATCTATAAAAGAGTAAAGACAATGAATACTAAATTCAAATATATATTCTCTACAGCAGCACTTTTGCTGTCAGTAGGGTTCACCTCTTGTACAGGCGATTTGGATGTAAAACCAATTGATCCAAACCTTAATACAAAGGAAAATACGTCGCCAGAAAGCGCATTCAATAAGTGCTATGCTCATATTGCTATGGCTGGTAACGGTGGAGCTAATGGTGATAGCGATGTTGATGGTATCGATGGTGGAACCAGTGGTTACGTACGTCAGCTGTTCAACTCACAGGAGTTAACCACCGATGAGGCTATCTGCGCATGGGGTGATGAGGGTATTGCTAACATGAACTTCGATAGTTATGACGCTTCACATCCAATGTTGAAGGGTTTTTACTATCGTCTTTATGCGGGTATCACCTATTGCAATCAGTATCTTGCAGACTTCGGTGACTACAACGCAACGATGTCAGCAGAGGTTCGTTTCATCCGTGCTTTGAATTATTACTATCTCTTGGACGGATGGGGTAATGTTCCTTTCACAACAGCAATATCTTCTGCTAAGCCAGCTCGCATCCAGCGTGCAGACCTTTATAAGTGGCTTATTGACGAATTGAAGAACGAGGTTGAGCCTAAACTGAACGATGCAAGTCCAAAGACTTCAGCCACTACTGGTTATGGTCGTGTCGACAAAGCTGCTGCTTGGATGCTCTTGGCTCGTCTTTATATGAATGCTGAGGTTTATACAGGTACTGCTGATTGGGCTAATGCTAAGTTATATGCAAAGAAGGTTATCGACTCTCCTTATAAGCTCTACACAACCAAGAAGGGTCAGTGGAGTGCTTATCAGCAACTCTTTATGGGCGATAATGGTGAGAATGGTGCTTCTGTTGAGGCTATCTTCCCTATCCTTCAGGATGGTTTGAAGACAACTTCATATGGTACAACCCTCTACCTTATGGCTGGTTCTAACGATAACAGCGAGCATATCAAGAGTGCTGCTATTGCTGGTAACAGCACAACTGGCGGTTGGGCTGGTAACCGTATGCGTCCAGACCTCGTATTGAAGTTCTTCCCAAATAACGATGCTCCTAATGTTGCTGCATACGCTATGCCAGCAGCAGCTGATGACGATCGTGCCCTCTTCGATGGTGAAGGTCGTAATGTAAGCAATGGTGACGATGAGAAGGGTGTAAAGGTATTTACCAACGGATTCTCTGTTTGTAAGTTTAATAACTTCAAGACGGACGGCAGTGCAGGTCATAACTCGCTCTTCCCAGATGCCGACTTCTTCCTTATGCGTGCTGCTGAGGCTTACTTAATGTATGCAGAGGCTGATGCACGTCAGAACAATGGAACGACAACTGCACAGGGAACTGCTTATATCAATGCGCTCCGTACGCGTGCTAATGCTACTACTCAGACCGCTTATTCACTCCGTCAGATCTGTGACGAGTGGAGCCGTGAGTTCTACTTCGAAGGCTTGCGTCGTACAACACTTATCCGTTTCGGTTACTTCGGTGGTAATGTTAATTACAACTGGAGTTGGAAGGGTGGTGTGAAGAGTGGTCGTAACTTCGACTCTCACCTCAATCTCTTCCCAATTCCGACAAGTGATATGGTTGCTAATAGCAACTTGATTCAGAATACTGGGTATTAATTAAGGTGTTGTCAATGGCTGAAAAGTCTGATGAAAACTGAGATTGAACCTCTCGGAAATCATCTACGGCAAATTCTTTTCATGAAAATAAATATTTTTCTTCATGAAAATAAATATTTCCACTCGTGAAAATAATTATTTCTTTTCATGGAAAGAATTCGCCGACAAGACTCTATATAACCCACATCATGGTTAGAAAGTATGTTCTTGAGACCCATAAGACATTGAAAAGACGTACTATTGAATAATAGAAAGTAAACGATTAAAGAATAATCAATATGAAATCAATAATTAAGTCATCGTTGCTGTTGTGTGCAGGTGTGGCACTGTTCTCTGCCTGCGACAAGGACTTGGACAACAATCCAGTTCTTCAGTCACCAAAGACATTCGTTCTGAACACACCAGCTTACGCTGCACAAACAATAGATTTAAAGGTTGCTGAGAGCCTGAAGTTCACATGGTCGCAGCCTGAATATGGTTTCCCTGTAGCTGCTGAATATGGTATGCAGTTCTCAACTACCAACACTTGGACAAAGTCTGTGGACGCTGTTGTTGATATGGATGCTGAACGTGGTAACTATGCTGCTGTTGGTTCGCCAACAGGTACAGCTTCTACCTCTGTTCCTGCAGCCGACCTTGCTACTGCCATTGAGAAGATGGAACGCTACGAGGAGAATGCTGTTCCTGCAACGCAGGAACTCTATGCACGTGTTTACTCATTAGTAAATGGTGATACAATCTACTCTAACCCTGTAAAGATGAGTGTTGCTCCTTATTATGTTGAACTCTCTGACGCCCCTGTTGAGACTTGGTATCTCGTCGGTGGTTCGTTCGGTGATGGCTCTTGGGGTAATAGTCAGGTGGTTCCATTGTTGCCAATGGAAGGTCAGGAGTATGATAAGAAGACAGGTAAGGGTGTTATTTCTTGGACTGGTTATCTGTCAACAGCAGGCTTCAAGCTGAAGAAAAACCCAGAGAATTGGGATGCTGGTCAGGTTGGACAGGGTTCAAGCTTTGGTGATTTTGTTTATAACGATGGTGGTTCTTCTGATATCAAAGTGCCAACAGCTGGTTATTATACCATTACTTTTGATACCAAGAATACGAAGCTGAAGATAGAGAAGTACACGGGTGCTGCACCAACTGTTTATAATTCTATGGCTCTTCCCGGTAAGCATGACAGCTGGAATGCTGCTGGAACAGCAATGACTGCACAGACAACTGTTGTAGAAAATCATGATTGGAAGACTACTGTAACCTTCGCTGAGAAGTCTACTGGTGCTGATGGTGAGGGCTGTAAGTTCGCTGCTAACGGTACTTGGGACGTAAACTGGGGTTCTGAAGCATTCCCATACGGTGTTGCAACGAAGGGCGGTAAGAACGTTCGCAATGGTAAGGGTACTTACATTGTTTACTTCAATGACATCACTGGTCAGTACTCTTTCGTAAAGCAGTAATTTATTAAAGATGATAATAGAGGGTGTGTCAGCAGGCACAATTAGTATGACACACCCTTATCACATAACAAGAAGAATCGAAATGAAGAAATTATTAATCATGGCAAGTGCCGCATTGCTCCTTGCTTCTTGCGGTAGCGATGAATATGAAGCATGGACTGCACCACAGAGTAACAGCGCAGAGACAGTTAGTACGGTTACGTTTAATGTAAGTCAAGCAGCTGCCATCGACTTCAATACTGCAACAGCAGACTCTGTTCAGCTATTTGTTCCAAAGGTGGTATCAAAAGATTCAGTTGTTTCTCAGACCCTGACAGCTGTACTTTCTTATAATAACAAGACAGCAACCCTTAACGCAAGTAAAGAGGGTAAGGTGAAGAGTTCAGAACTTGTTTCTGCCGTAGAGAACCTCTATGGTAAGAATGGCGACCTGCATCAGGTAGCTGTTACAGTGACAGATAAAGTAAAGTTGCTTCGTGGTGAGGGTTTCAGTCTTTCACAGAGCGTAACTGCAAATGTGACTTGTGTTGCCCCAGCTTTCACTCAGTATCTTTATATGTCAGGTGATGCTAACGGCTGGTCATTCAGCAATCCGCTTTATAGCGCAGCTGCTGATGGTAAGTACACAGGCTTTATGTATCTCAACCAGAACGGCTTTAAGTTTGCAACTAAGCAGGATTGGAGCGGTACTGACTATGGTACTGGTCTCGTAGAGAAGGGTAGCAATATCGTGATGACTGAGCCAGCAGGATTCTATAAGGTTGATGTTGACCTCACGTCACAGGCACTTACCTACACAGCTATTAGTCGTGTTGGTGTTATTGGTTCTGCAACAGCAGGTGGCTGGAGCAGCGATCAAGCAATGACCTACAATGCTACTGAGAAGTGTTGGGAGATAAAGGGCATCACATTGACCGCTGGTGAGATGAAGTTCCGCGCTAACAATGATTGGGTATTAGACTGGGGTGGCTCATTGACTGATATTACTTTCAAGGGTGGTAACATCAATGTTGCAGCTGGTAAGTATAATATTAAGCTCTATCTCTTGTGTGATACGAAGTCGCATTGTACAATGGAGACAGCTCCTTAATTACTTGAATTTAGATAAAATGATAAGAGTGTGCCGATATGATGTCGACACACTCTTTCTTTTTTTATAATATTTGAAAGGAAGGTATAGTTAGTAAGGGATTATCTTTTTTTATTGGCAAACGTGCAAACGATTGCATTCTAAAATACTTAGATACACAGTTGTTTGCGAATATTGTGTTTGGTAAATCATTATCTTTGTACACATAGACTGTAAACAACTAAAAACGAAATCTATATGAAACGTAAACTCGTGTTTTTATATGCCTTAGTATTTTCCCTTTGTGCCATGTCACAGGGTTGGCCTACTAATTATGGTGGTGTAATGCTACAAGGTTTTTATTGGGATTCGTTCGACGATTCGCAGTGGACTGTGCTGGAGAAGAAAGCTAATGACTTCTCTGGTTATTTCGATCTTGTATGGGTTCCGCAGAGTGGCAAGGCTGCTGCAACGAAGTCGATGGGTTATGATCCACTCTATTACTTCAATCAGAACTCATCGTTCGGTACGGAGGCGGAGTTGAGGAGTATGATTACTACCTTTAAAAATAAGCAGATTGGTACGATTGCCGATGTGGTTATCAATCACCATGGAACGAATAATGGATGGTTTGGTTTCCCTGCAGAAGTTTATAAGGGAGTAACTTATCAAAACCTTTCTACGGATGTTTGTGCTGATGATGACGGTGGAGCGGCTGCTACAGAAGCAAGAAAAACGGGCACTCAACTTAGTCAGAACAATGACGATGGAGAAGGTTGGGGCGGTATGCGCGACCTTGATCACAAGAGTAGTAACGTACAGAAGATTGTTAAGGCATACGAAAATTACTTGCTTAATGACCTTGGTTATGCTGGCTTCCGTTATGATATGGTGAAGGGATTTGCCGCTTCTCATGTTGGTAATTATAATACAGCGGCTAACGTTACTTATTCTGTAGGTGAGTATTGGGACGGCAATGCGAATACCGTAAAGGCGTGGATTGATGCCACAGGAAAACGTAGTGCAGCCTTTGACTTTGCTTTCCGCTATGCTGTTCGTGATGCTATTAATCAGAATGATTGGCGTGTTCTTAATGATACAAGACTTACGGGGCTTAATATAGATAATGGTGCTTATAAGCAATATGCCGTAACCTTTGTTGAAAATCATGATGTTCAAGACAGAGGAACGACAAGTGGTTACAGCCCAGACCCTATCCGTAAGGATACGTTAGCAGCCAATGCTTATCTTTTGGCAATGCCTGGAACACCTTGTGTTTTCTATACTCATTATCTTGCTTATCCAAAGGAAATAAAGGCAATGATTGATGCCCGTAAGTTGGCTGGGGTAACGAATACGAGCAGTTATCAGAACTATCGTTCTTCTACTGGCTATTATGCGAATGTTGTTACGGGTAAGAACGGAAAACTTTTGGTGGTTGTGGGTAGCAATGCTAACCAACTAATAGTTCCTACTTCACGTTATACTAAGTTGTTGAGTGGTTATCACTACGCTTATTATTTGACTAATGATGCAGAGACCCCTTGGGTTGATAAGGCGAGTGGTCAGTATGAAGTAGAGAACTTAAAGGTTAAACTAACAGCAGTGTCTACCAATGCGGGAGCTAAACTTGTTTATACAACGAATGGTACAGAGCCAACGGCAAGTAGTGCGCAGGTGGCTTCTGGAACGGAAATAACCCTTCCTGAGGGTGAAACAACCTTGAAAGTGGCATTGTTGGCAGGTGGTGTAGTGGGTAAGGTTATCACTCGCAGCTATAAGGTTACGGCTCCAGTCCCTTACACGCCAGAGACAATTCGTGTTTATGTGAATACTGATCAGGTGAATTGGAGCATCTACGTGAATTATCATTCATGGGGTGGTACGCACACAGCAACGGCATGGCCAGGCGATAAGGTTACTACAACTGCAACGATAAATGGCAAGACTTGGTTCTATAAGGACTATACGCTCACAAAAGCTGATGACTATGTGAACTTTGTGTTTAGTATTGGTAGCGCAGCAAATGCCAGTGATAATCAAAGTTTAGACATTGAACGCGTGAAGAAAACGTCTTACTTTGTTATCTCATCAACAAAGGAAAATGGTAAATATACTGTCAATAATGTAACGGAAACAGTAATGGGTATTGAGGGAGTTGAGATAGATGCTAAACAGAGTAAGGTCGATAAGTTTTATTACACACTCTCTGGTCAGCGACTCACAGGTAAGCCTTCACAGCGTGGCGTTTATATCCATGCAGGCAAGAAGATAGTTGTAAAGTAAGTACAGCTATCAGATAAAAAGAAAAAAGCATACATTTTTCTATGTAATATCCTATATTTAGAGGTGTATAAACTTTGAGAAAGTAAGTCTTCTTATCACATTAAGTAGACTTACTTTTTGTTTTATATGGTTTTTCTAACGTCATATGGCACTTCTTTATATGATGAGTTCTTTGGTGTTTAGCCCTCCGCACATCGTGTGCTCATGGTTCGCACCATTGGTGTTAGGCGTTAACACCATTGGTGTTAGGCATCTTTACGATGGTAAAAGATGGTGGGATAGGGTAGAGTTGATAAAGTTTTGATTGCTAATAAGGTAAGATATTCTGTAAATACAAGGCAATCATAGAGGTGAGGAAGTATTAAAGAATGTAAATTTTGTAATGTTTACAAGTGGAAAGTTTGTTTCTTTCGGAAAATAGATATATCTTTGCAGACATAAAACATTAAGAAATAATTTATTATGTCAAAGCGAAACGAATTATATAAGTGTTCAGAGAGTGGTCAGATCGTTGAAGTATTATTAGGCGGTGAGTGTGGTGTTGCTGGTATGGAGCATGTAGTTGAGAATACTACTGATGCTGCTACTGAGAAGCACGTACCAGTTGTTGAGAAGATTGAAGGTGGTTACCGTGTAACTGTTGGTGAGGTTGAGCACCCAATGACAGAGGCACACTCTATCCTTTGGATTGAGTTGGTAACTAACAACAATGAGGTTCTCCGCAAGTATCTCGAGCCAACAGACCGTCCAGTAGCTGAGTTTAAGACTGATGCAACTGAGGTTTACGCACGTGAGTACTGCAACCTTCACGGTCTCTGGCGTTCAAAGTAAGTACAACTTTACAAGCTGACATATAATATTGGGTGTATGAGTCTTCTTAAAAAGGAGAGCATACACCCTTTTTCTTTTCTGTCTTCCTATACTTTCTGTTATTATATTAAGCCTAATATGCCCCATTAGGGTAATTAATCTTTTTCTCACATCTTGCTACAGAACAAATATAGCGGTTTGTTGTTATTAATTTTTTGTAAAAATACGTATAATATTTTCTCCTTTAAAAATATTATGCGTATTTTGCAATTCAATATAAAATTATTTGAAGAGTTCTCAATTTCCTCCTTATTTTCAATTATACCTGTAATTAGATAGATAATGTTAGCTGTTAATAGATAGCATAAATACTATTAGTAGTGAGATAGCTATACGTGTGACAATTGATAGGTAAGTGAAAAATGGTGTGATTTTCAAAACTAAAAATACGATTCTAAAGAATTGTGATATAATTTAATATATATAAAGATATATGGGATATTGGGAAGATGTTCAATTACATGCCGAGAAAGGTGATGTAAAAATGTTGGAAACAAGAAAATATCGTTGTGAGCAGACTGTTGTAACAAGGTTTAATGAAATGCCTGTCAGCACAGTAGAGACAAAGACCGATTACACTTTGCAGGGAGCGGTAGATATGGAGGGACGTCAAGCATTTCTTTTAACAATTGGTGAAAATCATCTGTCTATATTTCCAGAACAGTTCAGCAGTGCTTTTGAGATGGTTGAAGATTTAGAGAAGATCAAATCAAATGTGGTTTTTGCAATTGATCCAGCCAACGGGCATATGATGAGATTTCTCAATCATTCTGAAATTGTTGATAATTGGAATAAGTATAAGAAGGAGATGACGACCAAGTACGACTTTGTAACTGATTCTGATACGAGGAAGTCTATGGAGGAGTTTATCTCCATTGTTGACAGGGGCATACAGAACCATGATACGCTTTTGAAAGAGTATGAGATGAAACTACCTCATTCCATTTTGTTTGATGAGTACCTTGTTGCTCCTGTAAGTTATTCTCCCTCTTTTGACGTGAAGTATAGTTCTCCTCTCTTTGAGAATATGCCGTTTGCTTTTCGAGTGAATCAAAAGGTTAGTAACGAAACGCCTTCTTTGATACAATTATCAAGGACAGGAACAGATGTTAAAGGAATTGATAGCATTCAGGAGGCAGCAAAGAAAATCTATGATAGAAAGTTTAAACCTTTTGTTCAATATGATTTCTCAGCCTATAACCTCTCTTATAACGCACAGATGTCTATTGCTCCGTCTACAAGGTGTTTACTTGAAGCAGATGTGTCTATCTGTGAAGAGGTTGAGAACAATGCAGAGCTGACTATAAGTTTTAAAATGCGTAAAATAAAATAATTATGGCACAATCCTATATAAGACAAGGTACTTGCATCGTATGTTCCAATATGACATGTGGCGTGCCCCGTAAGTTAGGTGTTTCTCGCAAGAAGTGTACGGTAATTAATGGTAGCAGTACGCAGCCGATACTGAATGTTGATGATAAGAAAGTTTCAGAGTGTTTTGACTGCAAGAATCCAGAGAGTTTCTGGGGAGGATTGGTAGCACTTTGTGTTGGTATCTGCATTGGTATTGCTATTGGTGCAGCAATCGTTGCGACAGGAGGTGCAGCAGCTGTGGCTATGGCAGCATATGCAGCTGCAAAATGTGCTATTGTAGTAACACTCGCAGTGGCAGCTGTCAGCGTTGTGGCTTATACGGCAACACATGATTGTGATGCATCTCTTCAAGGGATATGGAAGTTAATGCATGATTCTGTGCTGTTAAATGGAAAGTCAGCTCTTTTAAATCAATCTGTTTTAGATTGTCCTCAAAAAGGTAAAATATTAATTATCTTAAACGAGAACGCTGCATCGGAAGCAGCAAAACTGATATCCATGTACAATAATCGTGAGGTTTATATTCAATGGGGAACACAGCTTTTGGAGGGATGTATTACAGGTTTAGCTGCGCAATTGACAGGTGGTGTAGGGTATGGTGATATGGCTGTAGAAGTTGGAACCTATATCCTATCTGAAAGTACGGGAGGAGTATTCGGTAAAGTAAAAAGTGGCAGTGATACATATGACGCTATTTCGGAAGGTAAAAGTGCGTATAATGAGGTCGGTAATAAAACAAGACAAGTCAATGAGTCTACAAGTCGGATAAATCAATATGAAGGCGTATTAAATGATAGGACGAATGCCCGGAATGCAAGTATTCCGAATAGGGGGCAACAAGCTGCAAGAACCCGACAGAGTCAGGCGCAAAGAGGATTGAATATAGAAAGGGCAAGAAATCAGGATTTGAATAAAAAACTTGATGCTGCCAAAAAAGGTGTTCGTAATGCTGCAATTAATTTTGGAGCTACGGTGACTAATGCCATTATTGATCTTATTTCTGATGAGTTAAAGAAACAATGTGGTAAAAACGTGGAAGCAGAAGTTACAAATATACAACTTAATAATGACACAGGCAGTAATCAGAATACTTCCTTTATGGGAATTATATCCTCTAAATAATTTATTATGAATATGAAAACTAATAAGTATCATCTTATTGGCACTATGGCAGCCTTTGCTATTTTCCCTGTGATTACGTATTTGTTTTTCAGAGGAAATGGCGATGCGTATGGCTATGCAGATAAGTATATTGCCGACAGTAAAATTGTTAAGATTATAATTCCTCGGAGCCGTAGGGTGTTATCAGACTCTTTTGTAACCGAGTTCAGTCGGCGATCAAAACATCAATCTTTTGTTCAAATGGTCTTTTATAGCAAGGAATATAAAAAATACGTTTCTGTGTACTCTTTCGCAGGAATAGAAATGGATGATTTTTCTGATATTGGTAAGGATCGAGTCAGCTTTGCCTTTCAGAGTGGTGATACATATTTATTCTATGCGAATAAGCAGCAGTGGAATGATAAGCATTTTGGTACAAAGGAAATGCCGATGCCTTTGTTTTATAAAGAGAGTGTTGAAACTAAATTTCATGATAAAGGATTGTATGATAAAATCAACCCCGATATTTTGCGTCAGTATGTAGAGTTATATCTTACTCGTATTCTTCCTTCTGACGAGTTCGATCGGCTATATAAGGATAAGGATTAATATCAAGTAATCTATCTTATATGAAGACTAATAAGTATCATCTTATTGGCACTATGGCAGCTTTTGCCATTTTTCCTGTGATTACGTTTTTGTTTTTCAGAGGAAATGGTGATGCGTATGGCTATGCAGATAAGTATATTGCCGACAGTAAAATCGTTAAGATTACAATTCCTGAAGACAATGATGTGTTGTATGATTCTTTTGTAACCGAGTTCAGTCGGCGATCAAAACATCAATCTTTTGTTCAAATGGTCTTTTATAGCAAGGAATATAAAAAATACGTTTCTGTATATTCGTTCTCAGGAATAGAAATGGATGGTTTTTCCGATATTGGTGAGAATCGAGTTTTGATGGATTTTCAAGGAGGTGATACATATTTATTCTATGCGAATAAACAGCAGTGGAATGATAAGCAGTATGGTACAAAGGAAATGCCGATGCCTTTGTTTTATAAAGATAGTTTAGATCCTGATTATGATGATAGTGATAAGCTCTTTGGTGTAATTAATCCCGATATTTTGCGTCAGTATGTAGAGTTATATCTCACTCATATTCTTCCTTCTGATGAGTTTGATCGGCTGTATAAGGATAAGGATTAATATCAAGTAATCTATCTTGTGTGAAAACTAATATGTATTATTAAAATAGAGTTTCCTGTCACTGATATCATCTGTTATATATGTTAACTTCTTAGTTTACAGTGTTTTTTGCGAAATGTTAAAATGACAGCAAACTAAATCAAAAGTGTTTTTGTAGTAAGAAAAGTAGTTCTCTTATTATTTTAGTAGCCTTCAAATATCTACAGCTCAGCTTGTTCCTACTTATTTTCTACTAAACTCTTTATTTTTTGCTATGCTCTGCGCCTTCTGTGGAAATTATATAAAACAAAAAAGGAATTACTTTCGTAATTCCTTTTGATGCGCTCCAGGATGGGCTTGAACCAACGACCCCCTGATTAACAGTCAGGTGCTCTAACCAACTGAGCTACTGAAGCAGTTTGTATCGCTTATTTCTTGTAAGCGGTTGCAAAGGTAGTATGTTTCTTTGAAACTGCCAAATGTTTTTGAAGAAAATTTCAAGAAAATCGTAATTTTCTTTATTTTCGTTGTTATTAAGGCGTATTTTCCATTATAATAATGTACTTTTGTCCCGTTATAAGAACATTAAACAACAAACAGATATAATATATAATGAGAAAATTGTTTTTGGCTTTCGGACTCTGGTTGCTAACTTTCAGTGGGTCTGTTATGGCACAAAGCACTGCGGAGAAGGAGCATAACTTCAATGTCGCAAAGAATCTTGAGACTTTTTCGGCTATTTACAAGTATCTTGACTTGATGTATGTTGATAGCCTTAATGCCGACGAGGTAATCGGGACGGGTATCAATTACATGCTCCGTTCGCTCGACCCTTATACAATTTATTACCCAGAGGAGAAGGTGAAAGACCTCGACTTGATGATTTCGGGTAAGTATGCAGGTGTTGGTGCATTGATTCGTTATAATTTCTTATTGAAGAATACGGTGATTGATGAGCCATACGAAAATATGCCTGCTGCGGAAGTTGGTTTGAAGAAGGGTGATGTCATCCTTGCTATTGGCGATTCGTCAATGGTGGGTAAGGATGTTGCATGCGTCAGCAATCATCTACGTGGCGATGCTGGTACAACCTTTATCCTGACTATTCAGCGTCCGTCAGTGAATAAGAAGATGAAGTTTAAGATTACTCGTCGTTCTATTCAGCTCCCTGCCGTACCTTATTATGGTGTGCAGGATGGTGGAGTGGGATATCTGAATCTTAACTCTTTCACAACGGGATGTGCTAAGGATGTACGTCGTGCCTTCCTTGATATGAAGAAACAGGGTATGACCTCACTTGTTTTTGATCTCCGTAACAATGGTGGTGGTAGTTTGCAAGAGGCGGTTAACATCGTAAATATGTTTGTACCGAAAGGGATTACACTGGTGAAGACGGTGGGTAAGATGGAACGTGCAAACAAAGAGTATAAGACGACAGTTGAACCTATCGACACCGTTATGCCGATTGTTGTGTTGGTGAATGATGAGACTGCGAGTGCCAGTGAGATTACCAGTGGTAGTCTGCAAGACCTTGATCGTGCGGTAGTTCTCGGTACACGAACCTATGGTAAGGGTCTTGTACAGGTGTCAATGGATCTTCCTTATAATGGAAATTTAAAACTAACGTCAAGTAAGTATTATATTCCAAGTGGGCGTTGCATACAGGCAATCAACTATAAGCATGCAAATGGCGGATATACTGAGCATGTACCAGACTCGCTAACACATGTGTTCCACACGGCAAACGGACGTGAGGTGCGTGATGGTGGTGGTATCAAGCCAGATGTTGAGGTGCGTCCAGACTCTCTACCAAACATTGCTTTTTATCTTGCTTCTTCTGGACGCGATTCAACAGAGGTAATGTGGAATTGGGAGTTGCAGTATTTGAAGAAGCATCCTACTATTGGTCCTGCAAAGACATTTGTCATTTCAGATGCTGACTTTGAAGACTTCAAGCAAGCAGTGTTGAAGAGTGGTTTCAAGTATGACCGTGAGAGTAAGAAATACTTGGAGAATCTTGTGAAATTAGCTAAGTTCGAAGGCTATTATGATGATGCGAAAGGTGAGTTTGATGCCTTAGAGAAGAAGTTGAATCATAATCTTGCTAAAGACCTTGATTATAACAAGCAAACCCTGAAGAAAGTGTTGACGAGCGACCTTGTTTCAGCTTATTATTACCAAAAAGGCTCTTTAGAGAATAGCCTGCAGTTCGATAAGCAATGGAAAAAGGCTGTGGAAATCTTGAAGAATCCAGTAGAGTATAAGAAACTTTTGCAGCCCGTTGTTGGTCAGCCTTTGGTTAAGCTCGAACCAGCAAGCAATGTTGCTGCTGATAAAAAGCAGAAGTCAAAGGCGAAATAAAGGGAACTTTTTAATAAAAGGGATAAGGCTTATGAGTTCAATTGGAACTTATAAGCCTTATTCTTATATAGTCATTTTGTATGGTTGTTTATGGGTTACTTGTCATGTTGATGAATTGCTTTTTGATAGACAATTCTCTTTTTATATGAAATATTTTCTTTTATAGGGATTGACTTACATGTCTTTTTTCTTTATCTTTGCCCTGTGGGAACCTTACTTGCTTGTTATTCAGTGCCAAAGCAAGTGGAGGATGAATGTGAGAACGAGACTTGGAAAAGTTGTTTTAAAGTGCTTGCTTCGCTTATAACAGTTTGTGCTATAAATTTGATGAATATGAAAAAGAAGATTCTACTCTTATGTTTGTTGTTTTCGTGGGTTGGAGTTTTTGCACAGAAACCTATGGAAGGAGTGTGGATGGGTAAGTTGAATCTTGGTCCACAATTGTTGACTATTGTGTTACATGTGAATTGTGATGCACAAGGAGAGGTTGAATGTACGCTCGATAGTCCTGATCAAGGGGCAAAGGGGATAGCGGTAGAAACAGATTACTGCTCGTCTGATTCTATCAGTGTAAGCCTCGCAAGTTTGGCTCTCAGCTATCAAGGAAAATTGAAAGGGGACGAGATAGTCGGTACTTTTACCCAGGGGCAACCCTTTCCATTAACCTTGAAACGAGGAGAGGAGAAACTAAATCGTCCGCAGAACCCTGTAGCTCCCTATCCATATAAGACAGAAGAAGTGACATTTAAAAATGTGACAGATAAGGCAACACTTGTTGGGACACTCTCATACCCTATTGGTTATAAGAAAGGACAGACCCCTGTTGTGTTGATGGTTACTGGGAGTGGGCAGGAGAACAGAGATGAAGAAATCTTCGATCATAAGCCTTTCCTTGTTATAGCAGACTATCTGGCACGGAATGGTGTAGCCACTTTGCGTTATGATGACCGTGGTTTTGGTAAATCAACAGGCGGAGATGTGGAACATGCTACGACGCTTGATTTTATGCGAGATGCAATGAGTGGTGTTGAATTTCTGCGTGCGTCAAAGCTTTTTGGTAAGGTTGGCGTACTCGGACATAGTGAAGGAGGCTCTATAGCTTTCATGTTGGGAGCGAAAGGGAAAGTAGATTTCGTTATTAGTATGGCTAGTGTTGGCGTGAAAGGAGACACAGCTTTGACAGCACAAACAAATAAGATACTCGAACTAACAGGGCAGTCAATGCGTTTCTCTACGCATCAGTATCGTATGAATGCCATTATAAAGAGGTCACCTTGGTTGAACTTCTTTATTGATTATGACCCATCTGCGGATATCTCAAAGACGCTTTGTCCTGTTATGGCTATTAATGGGAATCGTGATGTTCAGGTGATATCGTCGCTTAATCTTACAGGAATTAAGGCTCATCTAAAGAATAATCCCAAAAACGTTATCAAAGAATATCCATCTCTTAACCATCTTTTCCAACACTGTAAGACCGGAAATATTTCGGAATATAGGATGATTGAAGAAACAATCTCGCCAGAAGTCTTGGAAGATATCGTTCGTTTTATCAAACAATAAATACAGAATTCGCAGTTTATTTAGAATTGATAAGTGGTGATATGTGCTTATATACAGTTGATTTAGTGGTCTTTATATGTGTAGTTCCTATCTTTTAGTTATCTAAAAAAAGGTTTGCATAGAATTATTTTCATGAAAGGAAGAATTTATTTTCATGAAAAAAATATTTTTCTTCACGAAAAGAAATATTTTCTTTCATGAAAGAATTTAGAATTCGAAGATTTCTTAGGGGAAGAAAGACCTTGGATATATTTCATCTAAATCGCTTATAAGCAGATAAAAAAGCCGTAAAACATTTGGAATGTGGCGAAAATATTTGTAACTTTGCAAACGTTCAGAGGAATGAGGGGCTTTTAATAGTCCCTCATTTTTCATATTAAAACACTTATGATAGATAAAAACGTTGTAAAAAGTCTTGTTGACGAGTGGCTGGAAGGTAAGGAGTACTTCCTGGTTGACATTCAAATCAGTTCTGACGATAAGATTGTCGTTGAGATTGATCATGCCGATGGCGTGTGGATTGAAGATTGTGTAGAGTTGAGCAAGTATATCGAAGATCGTCTCTCACGTGATGAAGAGGATTACGAACTTGAGGTAGGTTCTGCAGGATTGGGTCAGCCTTTCAAAGTTCCTCAGCAGTATCAGAACTTCATTGGTAAAGAAGTTGAGGTGCTCGGTAAGGACGGAAAGAAAGTCAAAGGCATATTGAAGAGCGTTGATGGTAACGACTTTGTTGTTGCAGTCAATGAGAAGGTACAAGTGGAAGGTAAGAAACGTCCAGTGAAGATGGACGTAGACCATGCGTACAAGATGGATGAAGTAAAATATACAAAATACATAATAAGTTTCAAGTAAAGCTATGGCAGCAAGAAAAATAGAAGAAGAACGTCCGAATATGATCGAGACCTTCAAGGAGTTTAAAGACACCAAGAGCATCGATCGTACTACATTGGTGAGCGTTTTGGAGGAGAGCTTCCGCAATGTACTCGCTAAAATTTTTGGTAGTGACGAAAACTTCGACGTGATTGTAAACCCTGATAAGGGCGACTTCGAGATTCACCGTAACCGTGTGGTTGTGGCTGATGGTGAGGTTGAGGATGAGAATAAGGAAATAAGCCTTACAGATGCACGTAAGATAGAGGCAGACTATGAAGTAGGTGAGGATGTAAGTGAGGAAGTTGACTTCAATAAGTTCGGTCGCCGTGCTATCTTGAACCTTCGTCAGACATTGGCTTCTAAGATTCTTGAGCTGGAGCATGACTCTCTCTATAACAAGTATAAGGACCGTGTTGGTCAGATTATCTCTGGTGAGGTTTATCAGACTTGGAAGCGTGAGGTTCTGCTTGTTGACGAAGAGAATAATGAGTTGATTCTCCCTAAGGGTGAGCAGATTCCACGTGATCAGTATCGTAAGGGCGAGACTGTTCGTGCGGTGATTCATCGTGTTGACAATGAGAATAACAATCCAAAGATTATCCTCTCACGTACTGCTCCAGAGTTCCTTGAGCGTCTGCTTGAGGCTGAGGTGCCTGAAATCAATGATGGTTTGATAGCTATTCGTAAGATTGCTCGTATGCCTGGTGAGCGTGCAAAGATTGCAGTTGAGAGCTTTGATGAGCGTATCGACCCAGTAGGCGCTTGTGTTGGTGTACGTGGTAGTCGTGTTCATGGTATCGTTCGTGAACTTTGCAACGAGAATCTCGACGTTATCAACTGGACTGCAAATACAAAACTCTTTATTCAGCGTGCGCTCGCTCCTGCAAAGGTGAGCAGCTTGACTGTTGATGAGGAGAATAAGAAGGCTGAGGTTTACTTGCAGCCAGAGGAGGTAAGTCTTGCGATTGGTCGTGGTGGTATGAACATCAAGTTGGCAAGTATGCTGACAGGTTATACCATCGACGTATTCCGTGAACTTGACGAACAGAATGCAGAGGAGGATATTTACTTGGATGAGTTCTCTGATGAAATCGATCAGTGGGTTATCGATGCCATTAAGGGTATCGGACTTGACACAGCGCGCCAGGTACTCAACGCTCCACGTGAGATGCTGATTGAAAAGGCAGACTTGGAGGTAGAGACTGTTGATAGCGTGTTGAACGTATTGAGATCAGAGTTTGAACAGTAAAAGGTGATTGGTTGGTGGGTGATGGCTGTTGACTGAAAGCTAACGGGTGTGACTATTCAGCAACTCCATGTTCGGAACCCCTCTCTACCAAAAGGCATATCAACAACCAACACCCTACACCGAAAAATAAAGTTAATGAGCATCAGATTAAACAAAGCAATTCGTGAATTGAATATAGGACTCCAAACGGCAGTGGAGTTCTTAGAGAAGAAGCCAGAGTTAGGCGAGGTGAAGAACGAGCTTAACTTCAAGCTAAGCGAGGGTCAGTATAAAGCTCTCGTAGATGCCTTCAATAATGATAAGGAGGTAAAGAAGGACGCTGCTAAGCTTTTGCAGAAGAAGACTAAAGAAAAGAAAAGCGCTGCAGAACATAAAGGCGAAGCAGTCATGAAGGCTGAGCGTCAGCAGTATAAACCAGTCGGAAAGATAGACCTTGATCAGCTGAATAAGCCAGCTGCAAAGAAAGCTGCTGCTCCTGTTGAGAACAAACCTACCCCTGCTGCTGCCGTAGAACCTGCAGAGGAGAAGAAAAAGGTAGAGAAACATGATGCAAGCAAGAAGCCTGCTGTAAATAAAGAAGAGGCTAAACCTGTTGCTCCAAAGGTTGAGAAACCTGTTGAGGTGAAGGCTGAACCTAAAAAGAATGAAACTCCTGTAGCTAAGGCTGAGGTAAAGGCTGAGCCTAAGGTGCAGGCTGAACCTGCAGCTACTAATACTCCAGCTGAACCTGCTACTACAGAGGAGAAGAAAGATAATGGCTTGTTCCAGACCAAGAATGAGAAGAAAATCTTAAATACACCTAAGGTGAATGTCTTAGGTAAGATTGACCTCAGCACTTTGAACCAGAGTACCCGCCCTAAGAAGAAGAGTAAGGAGGAACGCCGTAAAGAGCGTGAAGAGAAAGCTGGTCAGGGTAATGGTCAGGGTAAGAAGAAACGCGTTCGTATTAACAAGGAACGTGTTGATATCAATGCTGCCGCTAATCAGCAGCAGAACCAAAATGGTAAGAAAGGCAATAACCATAATGGCGGTGGCAACAAGAATGCAGGTAAGAAGAACCGCAATCGTAATCAGAAGCCTTTAGAGGTTGATGATGAGGCTGTAGCACGCCAGGTAAAGGAGACACTTGCACGTTTGACAAGCAAGAGTCAGAATAAGAAGGGTGCTAAATACCGTAAAGAGAAGCGTGATGCTGTTCAAGAACGTCTGAATGCAGAGGCTAAGGCAGAGCGCAAGGAAAGTAAGATATTGAAGTTGACAGAGTTTGTTACTGTTTCAGAGTTGGCAACAATGATGAATGTTCCTGTAACAAATGTCATCTCAACCTTGATGTCTGTAGGTATCATGGTGTCTATCAACCAGCGTCTTGATGCAGAGACTATCAACCTCGTTGCTGATGAGTTCGACTTCAAGACAGAGTATGTTAGTGCTGAAGTACAGGAAGCTGTTAGTGAAGAGGAGGATGATGAGAACGATCTCGTATCACGTGCTCCAATCGTGACAGTCATGGGTCATGTTGACCATGGTAAGACTTCTTTGCTCGACCATATCCGTAATACGAATGTGATTGCTGGTGAGGCAGGTGGTATTACCCAGCACATCGGTGCTTATGGTGTGACACTTGAGAATGGACGCAAGGTTACCTTCCTTGATACTCCGGGTCACGAAGCATTTACTGCTATGCGTGCTCGTGGTGCACAGGTTACTGATATTGTGATTATCATCATTGCTGCAGACGACTCTGTGATGCCTACTACTAAGGAGGCTATTGCTCATGCACAGGCAGCAGGTGTTCCTATGGTCTTTGCAATCAATAAGATTGATAAGCCAGGAGCTAACCCTGATAAGATTCGTGAAGACTTGTCACAAATGAATCTGCTCGTGGAAGAGTGGGGTGGTAAGTATCAGTGTCAGGAAATCAGTGCTAAGAAGGGAATTGGAGTGAACGAACTTCTTGATAAAGTTCTTCTTGAGGCTGATATGATGGATCTCAAAGCTAACCCTAACCGTAAGGCTACAGGTACTATCATTGAGTCTTCACTTGATAAGGGTCGTGGTTATGTAAGTACGGTTCTTGTATCTAATGGTACATTGAAGATTGGTGATAATGTTATCGCTGGTACTTCATGGGGTCGTATCAAGGCTATGTTCAATGAGCGTAACCAGCGTATCGAAAGTGCTGGACCAGCAGAGCCTGCAATCATCCTCGGTCTGAATGGTGCACCAACAGCTGGTGATACCTTCCATGTTATGGAGACAGAGCAGGAGGCACGTGAGATAGCAAACAAGCGTGAGCAGTTGCAGCGTGAGCAAGGCTTGCGTACACAGACTCGTCTTACCCTGTCTGATATCTCTCACCGAATCGCTCGTGGTGAGTTCCATGAGATGAATATCATTGTGAAGGGTGATACTGATGGATCTATCGAGGCATTGTCCGACTCATTCATCAAACTGTCAACTGAGAAGGTTAATGTTAACGTTATCAGTAAGGCTGTAGGTCAGATTTCAGAGAACGATGTTATGTTGGCATCAGCTTCAGACGCTGTTATCGTCGGCTTCCAGGTTCGTCCTTCTGCTGATGCACGCCGTTTGGCTGACCGTGAGGGTGTAGAAATCAATACTTACTCTGTCATCTATGATGCTATCGACGATGTTAAGTCAACGATGGTGGGTATGCTTGACAAGGTGAAGAAGGAGATTGTCACTGGTCAGTTTGAGGTTAAACAGGTCTTCAAGATTTCCAAGGTTGGAACTGTTGCCGGTGGTATGGTTACTGAAGGTAAGGTTCACAGCAAGGATAAGGGTCGCGTAGTCCGTGACGGAATCGTTATCCATACAGCTCCTATTGATGCTTTGAAGCGTTATAAGGACGATGTGAAGGAGGTCGCTACAGGACTTGAATGTGGTATTTCACTTGTCAATTACAATGATTTACAGGTGGGTGATATCATCGAAACCTTCACGGAGATTGAGGTTGAACAGAAATTGTAACAATATAAAAAACCGTCTTTTCTCCATTAAAGGAGTAAAGACGGTTTTTTCTTCATGGTAACAAATGTTGCCATTGGTCTTTGTGGCATACATATTGTATGTTCACAGAGTGTATATAAGTATTGAGAATAGAGTCGGTGGAAACTAAGAACTTATTGTTGGATGAATAGGAACGATAGGTTTAAATGAATCAAACAATAGGTATAGGAAAGACAGATAGTGTATTTGGATGGGCTAAACGTTAGAGGTAACGAAGCATACTGAAAAAGTAAGTATTCTCTTTAACCCTTCTAACTCCCTCTAACTCTTTTGACTCCTGAGTATTCTCCCTCTCTTTAATCACAAAAAACAAATGTCTGAGAACAAGAATAATGAATTTGTAAAGAAGGTCGCAGAGCAGAAGTATGAGTTCGGCTTTACGACTGATGTACATACGGAGGTCATTCCGAAGGGTCTGAACGAAGATGTCGTTCGACTTATTTCGCAGAAGAAAGGGGAACCAGAGTGGCTCCTCGATTTTCGTTTGAAGGCTTTCCGTTACTGGCAGACACTCCCTATACCAACGTGGGGACACTTGCATTTGCCAGAGTTGCATCTACAGGATATCTCCTATTATGCTGATCCATTGGCGAAGAAGCCTAAGAACAAGGAGATTGATCCAGAGTTAGAGAAGACTTTCGATAAGTTAGGTATTCCTTTGGAAGAGCGTCTTGCTTTGAGTGGTACGGCAGTTGATGCTATTATGGACTCCGTGTCAGTGAAGACAACCTTTAAGAAGCAGTTGGCTGAGAAGGGGATTATCTTCTGTTCTATCGGTGAGGCGGTTCAGGAACACCCAGACTTGGTGCGTAAATACCTTGGTAGTGTTGTTCCTTATCGTGACAACTATTCTGCAGCACTCAACTCTGCGGTCTTTAGTGATGGTTCCTTTGTATATATCCCTAAGGGCGTTCGTTGTCCAATGGAACTTAGTTCGTATTTCCGTATCAATGCGGTTAATACAGGTCAGTTTGAACGTACATTGATTGTAGCTGATGATGATTCGTATGTTAGCTATCTTGAGGGCTGTACTGCTCCTATGCGTGACGAGAATCAGTTGCATGCAGCAGTAGTTGAAATCGTTGTCTTGGACAATGCAGAAGTAAAATACTCTACTGTTCAGAACTGGTATCCAGGTGATGAAAATGGTAAGGGTGGTGTCTTGAACCTTGTTACAAAGCGTGGCGAACTACGTGGAGTAAACTCAAAGCTGTCATGGACACAGGTAGAGACGGGTTCGGCTATTACTTGGAAATATCCTTCTTGTGTATTGAAGGGTGATAACTCACAGGCAGAATTTTATTCTGTTGCTGTGACAAACAACTACCAAGAGGCTGATACTGGTACGAAGATGATACACATGGGTAAGAATACCAAGAGTACAATCATCTCTAAGGGTATCTCTGCTGGTCATAGTCAGAACTCTTATCGTGGTTTGGTACGTGCTACAGCCAATGCTGAGAACGCCCGCAACTATTCAAGTTGTGACTCTCTTCTCTTAGGTTCTGACTGCGGTGCTCACACATTCCCTTATATGGACATCCACAATGATACAGCCATTGTAGAGCATGAGGCTACTACTTCTAAGATTAGTGAAGACCAGCTTTTCTATTGCAATCAGCGTGGTATTCCTACTGAAGATGCTGTTGGTTTGATCGTCAATGGATATGCTAAGGATGTACTCAATAAGCTTCCAATGGAGTTTGCGGTTGAGGCACAAAAACTACTCTCTGTAACACTTGAAGGAACGGTAGGATAATATAACTGAATATACAACATGCGAAAGGTCATTCTTATCACGTCTGGCTTGCTGCTAACAACAATGCTTCAAGCCCAGTCATGGCAAATAAAGCCGTGGCAGAAATATTTGATTGATGAGCAAGTGAAGCAGGATACAGCGATTACATGCCAGTCTGTGATGGGGTTACCGTATACACCCAAGCCCTTTGACACTCGTCTCTATCGTACAGTTACGGGCTCGGAGATGATAGGTAACTTACCACCTTATAAGAAGAAATCAAAGTCTTTCTTTGGTAAAGATGCCTATTCGTCTTCGCTCCTTGAAGAGCAAATAGAGCAAGAGAGAGTCGAAAAGATGGCTCGTGGTGAGTATCACTTCTCTGATTTCATATTCGATACGTTGTTAGATGTTGTTAATTCATTTTTAGTGAAGGATAATTAAAGCAAAGATAATATGTTAGAAGTAAGAAACCTGCATGCAACCATCGCAGGTAAAGAAATATTAAGAGGCATCAACCTCACAATTAAAGATGGTGAGATTCATGCTATTATGGGTCCTAATGGCTCTGGTAAGTCAACACTGAGTGCAGTACTTACAGGTAATCCTCTCTATGAGGTAACTGATGGTATGGCATTGTTTAATGGCAAGAATCTCTTGGAGATGAAGCCTGAGGACCGCTCTCATGAGGGACTCTTCTTGTCTTTCCAGTATCCAGTAGAGATACCTGGCGTAAGTATGACTAACTTCATGAAGGCTGCTATCAATGCAAAGCGTGCCTATGAGGGATTAGAGCCAATGAAGGCTGCAGAGTTTATGGCACTCATGCGTGAGAAGCGCCAGTTAGTTGGTATGGACTCAACACTCTCTCGCCGTAGTGTAAACGAGGGTTTCTCTGGTGGTGAGAAGAAGCGCAACGAGATTTTCCAAATGGCAATGTTGGAGCCAAAGCTTAGTATTCTTGATGAGACAGACTCTGGTCTTGACGTTGATGCTATGCGTATCGTGGCTGAGGGTGTAAATAAGATGCACAATGAAACGACTTCAGCTATTGTTATTACGCACTATGAACGTCTGTTAGATATGATTAAGCCAGATGTTATCCATGTGCTTTATAAGGGTCGTATCGTGAAGACTGCAGGTCCTGAACTTGCAAAGGAGATAGAACAGCGCGGATATGATTGGATTAAGGAAGAGGTTGACGCAGAGGAATAATCGGTGGCTTAAGAGTGTCTTGTAGTTCTAATAAAAATAGTATTACGAGTGGCATTAGTCCCGCTATCCTTTAGATAAAACCTCCAAAAAGAAATTACAATGCAAAGCGAAAAACAATATATAGACCTCTATACAGAGGCGCAGCAACTCATCAAAGAGCATGCTGCACCTGTGCTCAATGAGGTACGCGATAAGGCTTTTGAAGACTTCCGTCGACAGGGCTTTCCTACCAAGAAGGTGGAACGCTATAAGTACACGGATATGCAGAAGCTCTTTGAACCTGATTATGGATTGAATCTCAACCGTCTTGAGATTCCTGTTAATCCTTATGATACCTTCAAGTGCGATGTTCCAAATCTCAGCACTTCTCTTTATTTCATAGTGAATGATCAGTTCTACAGTAAGTCACTTCCAAAGGCAAAGCTTAATGATGGTGTCATTGTTGACAGCTTGAATCATGTAGCAACTGAGCGTCCTGAGTTGGTTGCAAAGTATTATGGTCGTCTTGCCAATACTGAGGCTGATGCGATAACAGCTTTGAATACAATGCTTGCACAAGATGGTCTTTTTATCTATGTGCCTAAGAATGTACAGCTTGAGCGTACCATACAAGTAATCAATATCCTTCGTTCAGATGTTGACTTGATGGTCAATCGTCGAGTACTCATTGTTCTTGAAGAAGGTGCTAAGGCGCAGTTCCTCTTCTGTGATCATGCTGCTGACGACCGTAACTTCCTTGCTACACAGGTAATCGAAGCCTACGTAGGAGCGAATGCCAATCTTGAGTTGAACTGTCTTGAGGAAACGCATGCAAAGAATGTACGCGTGTCGAATGTATATATCGAGCAGCAGCGTGATTCACGTGCAAGCCACAATGTCATTACATTGCATAATGGAGTTACTCGCAATATGCTCGACCTTGTTTTCAAGGGAGAGGGTAGCGAATGTTTCTGTAATGGTTGTGTGATAGCTGATAAGAGTCAGCATGTTGACAACAATACGCTTATCGACCATCAAGTACCTCATTGCACCAGTAACGAACTTTACAAGTACGTACTTGATGATAATGCAGTTGGTGCTTTCGCAGGTCGTGTGCTTGTTCGCAAGGGTGCGCAGAAGACGCTTTCACAGGAGAATAACCGTAACCTTTGTGCCAGCAAGACAGCCCGAATGTTCACCCAGCCAATGCTTGAGATTTATGCTGATGATGTTCAGTGTAATCATGGTTCAACAGTTGGACAACTTAATGATGCTGCGCTCTTCTACATGCAGCAGCGTGGTATTGATAAGAAAGAAGCAAAGCTCCTCCTTGAGTTTGCCTTTATCAATGAGGTAATTGATAAGATGGAGCTTGAACCATTGCGCGACCGTCTCCACCATTTGGTAGAGAAGCGTTTCCGTGGTGAGCTTGATAAGTGTGAAGGTTGCGATTTGTGTAAGTAATTTGGTATTAGGCTAATTGGGCTTATTAGCCTTATTAGCCCAATAAGCCCAATAAGCCTTATAAGCCCAAAAGCCCAATAAAAGATGTACGATATTACGAAAGTTCGGGAATCCTTCCCAATTCTCTCCCGCACCGTCTATAGTAAACCCCTGATTTATCTTGACAATGGTGCCACCACACAGAAACCGCTCTGTGTGTTGGATGCTATGCAGGAAGAATACCTCAATGTAAATGCCAATGTGCACCGTGGTGTACACTGGATGTCACAACAGGCTACCGACTTGCACGAGGCAGCACGTGAGACAGTGCGGAAGTTTATCAATGCTCGTTCAACAACTGAGATTGTCTTCACACGTGGTACGACAGAGAGTTTGAATCTCGTTGCTTCCAGTTTTGTAGAAGGTTGTATGAAGGAGGGTGATGAAGTGATAGTTTCTACCATGGAGCATCACTCAAACATTGTGCCTTGGCAGTTGCAGGAACAGCGCAAGGGAATTGTGCTAAAGGTTATTCCAATGACCGATGAGGGTGAACTTCTGCTTGAAGAATACGAGAAACTCTTCACCGAACGTACAAAACTTGTTAGTGTAACGCAGGTCAGCAATGTTCTTGGCACCATCAATCCTGTAAAGAAGATGATTCGTATCGCCCATGAACACGGTGTGCCAGTAGTAGTGGATGGTGCGCAAAGCGTTCCTCACTTTGCCGTTGACGTGCAAGACTTAGATTGCGACTTCCTCGCTTTTAGTGGTCATAAGGTGTATGGTCCGACAGGTGTGGGCGTTCTTTATGGTAAAGAAGAGTGGCTCGACCGACTACCTCCATATCAAGGTGGTGGTGAGATGATAGAGCGTGTTAGCTTTGAGAAGACAACTTTCGAGCGCCCCCCTTTGAAGTTTGAGGCTGGAACACCTGATTATATTGCAACGCATGGACTTGCAACTGCCCTCGATTATGTTACTTCCTTGGGGATGGATAATATCCTTGCTCACGAGCAGGACCTCACACGTTATGCCCTTCAGCAGTTCCGTGAGATAGAGGGTATGCACATCTATGGACATCGTAATGACAGCGGTGATGCCGTTATCAGCTTTAATGTCGGTGATATTCACCACATGGACCTTGGTACATTGCTCGACCAGTTAGGTATTGCTGTCCGTACAGGTCATCATTGTGCACAACCTTTGATGGATCGTCTTGGTATCCTTGGTACTGTTCGTGCCTCCTTCGGTTTGTATAACACTCGTGAAGAAGTGGATGCTTTGGTAGCAGGTATCAAGCGTATTGCAATGATGTTTTAAGGAAATAAGTAGATTCAAACAGGCGTTTATATGCGTTTCATTACGCTTATGAACGCCTGTTTGCTTGCAGATATACAAGGTATATACCGAGGTCCTTATCCCTTCTTGCACTTATAAAGGCTGAAGACAAACCAAGTAAGGAAGACACCCTGCAATAGTAATGATGAAACAATCGGGAATATAGTCAGAATTAAAGCCAACTGAGCTTGCGTGATATAGGAAGCCTGCTTGCTACTCACTTCCCGTTCGAGGACAGAGCTGTAATAATTACGTAGCCACTCCACTGGAGTTTGGAACCATGCAGCTGCGTCTGTGAAGAAACGACTAAGCTCGTTGTATGATGCGTTACGCTCTGTAAGAATCAATTCTTTTTTCATATTCTTTGTTCTTTAATTGTTGCTATATATAAATGATGTGTAAAACATTCTTTGGTTTACGTTTGCAAAAGTAGTTGTGTGTCGTGCAAGGAATGTTCACTCTTCAAAAAATATTTGTTATATAAGATTAAAACGAAAGGTTCTTTAACTTTTAAAACCTATTAGTTATGCTGAAAAGTCATTATTATGAAGGCCTAATAGAGGCTGGTTGCGACGAAGCAGGCAGAGGATGCCTTGCTGGAAGTGTCTATGCTGCAGCCGTTATCCTACCACCCGATTATCAGAATGAGTTGTTAAATGACTCAAAGAAGCTGACGGCAAAGAAGCGTTATGCACTTCGTGAAGAAATTGAGCGAGATGCTATTGCATGGGCAGTGGGTATCGTTACGCCTGAAGAGATAGATAAGATAAATATTCTCAACGCCTCTTTCTTGGCTATGCATCGAGCGTTGGACCAGTTGAGTGTACGTCCAGAAGCGGTTATCGTTGATGGTAATCGTTTTAAGCCTTACCAAGATCTACCTTCAACAACCATAGTTAAAGGAGATGGGAAGTATCTTTCTATTGCAGCTGCCTCAATCCTTGCCAAGACTTATCGTGACGACTATATGCTCTCCTTGGCTGAGGAATATCCGCAGTACGACTGGCAGTCAAACATGGGTTATCCAACGAAGAAGCATCGTCAGGCTATTCTTGAATATGGTATTACACCTTATCATCGCAAAAGTTACAACCTGTTGGGTGATGGGCAACTCTCTTTTGACTTTTAAGCCTAATTGAGTATAAGTTTCTAAACTGGTATTGTAGTATAGTCAAGCACCTTGTCTATCATTGTAACGCAAGCATAGTGGACTAACATCAAGTTACAAAGACAGACAAGATGCTGATAAGAACCTACAATCTGTTAGGTACCTATATTATAGTGGGGTTTGTCTTATGATTCAATTTGAGTGAAGTCTGTTTTTAACACCATCCTTCTCAAAGATTTGATTTGTAACTTTTCTTTACATACCTTCGATAGGATAACTTTACATTCTTTGTAGTTCTATCATTGTAAATGTAAGGTTAAGTTCTTATTATTTTATATATTGTTTATGTTGTCTTGTAAACAATTCCCTAATAAAGATATTCTTTATACCTTATAATATGCTATAAGGATTCTTTCTTTCTGTTTTTGAACCTCAATCAGTCATTAGAGGCTAAACATATGTCGTTGCGCACATGTGGTGCGAAGGGTCAGCACCAACCGTGTTAAGTCTTAGCACCGATGGTGCGGAGTGCTAAACACCTTGTAATATGTCAGTTGTCTGTGCGCAACTCATTATTAGAAAAGGCTTATTTTATTGTTAGTAAGCAGGTTTGTTAAGTTATTTTCGTCTTCTAAAAATCGGGTGATATTGCTCGTTTGGAGTAATATTAATAATCGTTATAACGATTTAATGGTAGATTTAGCTTTAAAGTTACTTTATCTCTCTATACTTAATTATATTTTAATCTTTAATAAGGAATGGAAGTGTAGTGCTTACAATATGCTGTTTTATGTGCCGTTATAAATAATAATTAATTTATTTTCATGCAATAATATGTCGTTTCGTAAAAATGAAACATTAATAAATGTGAAAATATTAATTAAAATTTCATTTTCACTTGGAACTTTAAAAGCTGTACACTATCTTTGTGAAGTGTTAAAAAATATCTGTACCCTGATTGTATGCAATTTGTAATACCTTACGTATTAATAGTGTGAGTCTGAAATAGTTTATTTATTATATTAATTAAAGAGAGAATTTATGGAAAAAAGACTAATGATGTTTTTAGTCGGCTTATTCCTAAGTTTAGGAACAGCCCTGGCGCAAACAGAGATTAGCGGAACTGTAGTCTCTACAGATGATGGACAGCCTGTAGTAGGTGCGTCTATCCTCGTGTCTGGTACACAGACGGGTACTGTAACAGATGTTGATGGTAAGTTCCGTCTCTCAGCACCTGCAGGTGTTAAGTTGATTGTGTCTTATGTTGGAATGAAAACAAAGACTGTTACTGCAACAAACAACATGAAAGTGAGCTTAACCCCTGATGACAAGAACCTTGATGAGGTCGTAATTGTTGCCTATGGTACTGCTAAGCGTCAATCAATTACGGGTTCTGTAGCTGTTGTAGACTCTAAGAAAATCTCCAATCGTATTAGTACTACGGTAACGGGTGCATTGGAAGGTTCTGCCCCTGGTGTACAGGTAAATAACTCTTATGGCGAGCCTGGTACTACGCCAAAGATTCACATTCGTGGTGTGGGAACGTTAGTTAAAGATGCTGATCAGCCTCTTTATATCGTTGATGGTACTCCATTTGAAGGCAATATTGCTGAGTTAAATCCAAGCGACATCGAGTCTATGTCTGTTTTGAAGGACGCTTCTTCTGCAGCGCTCTATGGTAACCGTGCGGCTAATGGCGTTGTCTTGATTACAACAAAGAAGGCTAAGTTTACTACTAAGCCAAACATTACTTTGAAGATGGATCAGGGTGTCTACAGACGTGGTATTGCAGAGTATGACCGTTTAGGTCCGAATGAGTGGATGGAGGCTTCTTGGAGGGCGATGAAGAATTATGCTCTCTCAGGTGGTATCGCTTCTACAGATGCTGCAGCTGGAACTTATGCAACCCAGCACTTGGTGCCTGATTATGTGAAGCGTAATATCTATGATGGAGCCGATGATGCTCTCTTTGATGCAAATGGCAAGTTGACTGCTGCTATGCGTGCTGGTTATGATGATCTTGATTGGCAGAAGGCTGTTGAGCGCACTGGTCACCGTCAGGAATATAACCTCTCTGCAGCTGTAGCAAGTGATAAGTATAATATCTATTCTTCTGCTGGTTATCTGAATGAGCAGGGTTATACTTTGAACTCAGGCTATGAGCGTTTTACTGGTCGTATTAATACACAATATACAGCCAACAAGTGGCTCGAATTAGGTTTGAACCTCTCTGGTACTTCTTCTGTAAGAAGCTATAATTCAAGTGCTAAAGAAACTTTCTATGCTAATCCATTCTATGTAACTCGTTACATGGCTCCGGTTTATCCTGTTTATTTGCATAATGCTGATGGTACTTATGCTTTGGATGCAAATGGTAACAAGCAGTATGATACTACGTCTGAGTATCTTGACAACCGTAACCTCCCTTATGAGATGACGATGGATATGGACCGCACACGTAGAAACGTATTGGATGGTTTGTTGTATACAAAAATCAGTTTGCCATATGGTTTCTCTTTGACAGGAAAAGTAGACTTGAACCATGCTAATGAAAATCGTCAGACCTATAACAACCCTGTTATCGGTGATGGTGCTTCTAACAATGGTCGTCTGACTGAGCGTTCTTACCAGTATATCTCCTACACAGGACAGGAACTCTTGAACTGGGATCATAACTTTGATCTTCACCATGTTGACGTTCTCCTCGGACATGAGAACTATAGCTGGAACAATAAATATGCTCGTGTGATGAATACAAACGCAGCTATCGAAGGTTTGCGTGCGTTGAGTAACTTCGTATTAAACTCTGATACGGAAGGCTATTTTGAGGATTATAGAACTGAGTCTTATCTTGGTCGTCTGCGTTACAACTATGATGAGAAGTACTTCTTTGACTTCTCTCTCCGTCGCGATGGTTCTTCTAAGTTCCATAAAGATAAGCGTTGGGGTAACTTCTTCTCTGCTGGTGTAAACTGGAACATTAAGAAAGAAAACTTCATGAAGGATGTGAAGTGGGTTGATGCTTTACGCGCTCGTGTTTCATATGGTGAGGTAGGTAACGATGCTGCTGTTAATTTCTATGGTTATCAGGCACTTTATTACATTACTAAGAATGGTGGTAACCCTGCTTTGGTACGTCAGAAGTTATCAGCTCTCGACTTGAAGTGGGAGACAACACAGACTTTCGACTTTGGCGTTGAGGGTACGCTCTTTGATCGTTTGAACTTCAGCTTGGGTTATTTTGATAAGCGTTCTAAGGACTTGCTCTTCGAGGTTCGTTTCCCATTATCAGCAGGTTCTTTCTTCGCTAATGATGCTATTCAGAACCTTACACAGTATCAGAATATCGGTACTATCTCTAACCGTGGCTTCGAAATCATGTTAGGTGGTGATGTTGTACGTTCTAAGGATTGGACATGGAACCTCTCTTTGGATGCTACTACATTGAAGAATAAGGTGCTTAAGTTGCCTAAGGGTGAAGATATCTTGCATGGTCAGCAGAACTATTCTGAGGGTCACTCTGCTTATGAGTGGTACACCTATCACTTTGTAGGTGTTGATCAGATGACGGGTAAGTCTCTCTATGATCTTGATCCAAAGCTGGAAGCTACTGCATCTGCTGCTGGTAATCTTGTTGAAATCAATGGAACAAAGTACACGACATCTACTGCTCAGGCAATCCGTAAGTGGGCGGGTACGGCACTCCCTTCTGTTTATGGTTCATTCAGTTCTAACCTTCGTTGGAAGGACTTGAGCTTGTCTATGTTGATGACTTATAGCCTTGGTGGTAAGACCATGGACGGTTCTTATAGAGCTTTGATGTCTACTGGTTCGGCTTCATCAGCATCTGCACTTCATAAGGATGCACTTAATTCTTGGAATGGTGTTCCTGCAGGTATGACAGCTACATCTGCTAATCGTATCGACCCTAATGGTACACCTATCCTTGACTTCAACGGAAGTGTTGATAACAATGCGCTTAGTGACCGTTGGTTGACAAGTTCTTCTTATTTCATCATGAAGAATATCATGCTCACTTACCGTTTACCAAAGGCATTGGTTACAAAGTGGGGTCTTGGTGGTATTGCTGTAAAGGCTGGTGTTGAGAACCTCTTCACACTCACAAGTCGTAAGGGTTTGAACCCACAGTATAGCTTTAATGGTGACAGTGACGATACTTATGTATCTGCACGTGTGTTCAACTTCGGTTTGACAGTCGATCTCTAATATTGTAGAATTTAAAAAGGGAATAATATGAAATATTCAATAAATAAATTCACCGCAGGGGCTTTACTTGCTGTAGCTGCAATGACAGCATCTTGCTCCAGTGATTATCTCAATGTATCACCAGCAGAGTCGGCTGAGCCTTCTGCAGCATATGCTAATACAAGCAATGCGCGTAACACCTTGAATGGTATAGCAAAGTCGATGACCGTACAGCAGTACTACTATGGTCAGGGATTCGCAGGTGAAAATGCGATAATGCGTCTCTATGAGAATCTTCCAAGTCAGAATTATAACTATAACCGTTATGCTTCTGGTTGGGCACCTATCCATAACCAAGATTATCACTATAGGTCTACTACTAAGTATGATTCTTATGCGTGGGCATACTATTTTCAGATTATTAACAATGCAAATGCACTCCTTGCTAACATTGATAATGCCACTGGTTCTGATGCGGATAGGAAGTTTATCAAGGCTTCGGCATTGACTTTCCGTGCATATGCTTATGAGAAGTTAGTACATTACTACTGCTATCGTTGGCAGGATAGTAACAATGGTGCTTCTCAGGGATTGCCATTGCGCCTTGACACTTCTACGGGTCATTTGAAGGCTTCTACGCTTGCTGAGACTTATGCTCAGATTTATAAGGACTGTCAGGATGCGATTACACTCTTCACTGAGAGTGGTGTGATGCGTTCAACAGCCGAGTGTTGGATTCCTGATATTAATACTGCCCATGCTGTTTATGCACGTGCTGCTTTAACTCGTCAGGATTATGCTACTGCTTTGGCACAGGCTAAGTTGGCACAGATTAACCGTCCTTTGATGACAGGTGATGCATATGCAGCTGGTTTTTATAAGCCAAACGATGAGTGGATTCTCGGTAGTTATGGTGATGCAAGTGAACAGAACTGGTATTGGGCATTTGGTGTACAGGGTGCTTGTAATGGTCACTATGCAAGTACGCAGAGTACTGGTGCTGGTACTATTGGTCATGAGTTGATTACTCGTATCCCTAATAACGATGCTCGTAAGCAGCTCTTTATTACTGCAGATAAGTTCCGCAGCATTGATATTACTAAAGATGCACAGGTAAATCAGACCTATGGCATCATAGGTTTGGGTGATGAAGGTGTTTTGGCACAGGCCGACTCTATCGTTAAAAAGCATCAGATTGCTGGTCTCTCTGCAGCTTACGCTTCTGGTTATATCTATTTGGATGGGCAGATGAAGTTCTGGGTAACTGCACAGCCAGGTGTTAGTTATGTTCCTTTCATCCGTTCAAGTGAGATGGTTCTTATCGAGGCTGAGGCTAATTACTTCTTGGGTAACACTGCTGATGCACAGGCAGCATTGGTAAAACTGAATGCTACCACAGGTCGTAACTCAAGCTACACCTGTACAAAGACTGGTACTGATCTCTTTAATGAAATCAAGGATTACCGTGAGGTTGAACTTTGGGGTGAAGGCTTTGCATGGAGTGATTACAAGCGTTGGAACATTCCTATTGTTCGCCACTCATTTGCTCAAGGTGGTAATGCACACGCAGCTGTTGCAAAAACAATCGCTGTAGACTACGGAAATAAGTGGACTTGGGTGGTTCCACAGAACGAGATCGACTATAATGATCTTTTGAATAACGAGTAAACCATAGCTTGGTATAATAATAAAAAGGCAGGTAGAACGTGTTTCTTTCTGCCTTTTTTATGTTATCTATATTTTATTAGACTCATTTGGTTTTTCAAGTGATATGGCAGTTATTCTTTATTGTATTTTTGCTGTCACTACTGTCACATAAAGTGTTTTTCTAACTTGTTAGTTACCAGTAGTATTATGTGAAATGTTAAAAGTGACAGCAAATCAATATAAAAGTATTCTTGTAAAAAGCATAATAATCTTGTGTTTGTCAAGGAGCCTTTATCTGTCAATATTGGAAGAAAATCTTATTATAGACGGAAATGTTTGTGGACTAAGTTATATTAGATTATGACCAAAGATAAAAAACGTTGCACAGGTTAATAAAAGTGTTGTTTCTGCGTTATATATTATATTTCTATTCATTGTAAGAATGAGGTTTGATAAACTAAAGAAACAGTTAGAACTGTTGATTCTATTGTCTGATGGACGCAATTATACGGTTGAAGAACTGTGTGAGCGGATGAATTTGTCGCGTAGGAATTTCTATTACCTACTCGACTTCATCAAGCATGCAGGTTTTATCGTATTTAAGAATCAGGGCTATTATCATATTGATCGTCGCTCTCCTTTCTTCACACAGCTGTTACAAACGATTCAGTTTACAGATAAGGATGTGAAGACGATACATAGTGTACTGACAATGGCTGGTAATGATAGTGAGATGGTGAACCAGCTAAGGCAGAAGTTAGAAAGTTCTTATAATTTCTCTGTGTCAGCTGAGTCGCCTATTCGTCGCCAAATGGAGAGTAACTTAAAACTGTTACGCAAGGCTATGGTAGAGAAGAAGACGGTTCGGTTAATTGGTTATTCAAGTCCACATAGTCATTCTGTTAAGGATCGTCTTGTAGAGCCTTTCCTTTTATTGCATAATAATGAGGATGTACGCTGTCATGAATTGGTGTCAAAACAAAATAAGACATTTAAGATTTCTCGCATGACGAGTGTGGAGATATTAGATACATCGTGGTTACATGAAGACAAGCATAGGCAGGTGTTTACGGATATCTTTATGTTTAGTAGTGAGGAACGATATCGTGTGAAGTTACGTTTAGGACAGTTATCCCACAATCTCTTTAAGGAAGAATACCCACAAGGGGCGCATTATATTACTCCGAATGCGGATGGCTCGTGGCTTTTAGATATAGAAGTATGTGATTATCGTGGTTTAGGTCGTTTCGTTCTCGGACTCTTTAAAGATATAGAAATCATAGAGGGTGATGGTTTTAAGGCATATCTGAGAGCGGAAATAGAAAGTCTTATTGATTCGTCAAACCAACTATTGCAGAAGTAGGAAAATCATTCTTTATTTTATTATTCATAACAAAACATCATTATTTATCATCAACCTTTCATCAATAGAAATATGTTCTCTTTTAGTTAGAGGTAGTGCGAGAGGCTTGGGAGGTTTAAAATTCAGGACAATGTTTACACGTAAGATTTTATTCGTTTTATTGTTTTTTATCACATTCAACGCTTATGCACAGCAAGAGCGTTGGGTAGGTACATGGGCTTGTGCGCCACAGACAGTCGATAAGGGTTTTATGCCTTATAATAACCAGATGACGAATCGCTCCGTACGACAGGTTGTGAAGGTGAGTATCGGTGGGCCTGTTATTCGTTTGCAGTTGAGTAATGAACTGTCTTCTGAGCCTGTTGAGATTACCAGTGTTTATATTGCAAAGGCTGGAGAAGGGTCAGAGATACAGAAGAATTCAGCTAAGTATCTCCGTTTTAATAATAAACGTCGGGTAACGATACCTGCTGGTAAGGCTGCCTTTTCAGATGCGTTGAAATTCGATTTACAACCATTGGAGCGTTTGTCAATTACGATTAACTATCTTAAAGCACCAAAAGAACCTACTGTTCACATGGGTTCGCGTACTACATCTTATATATTACGTGGTGTGACAAATGCTAATACTGATTTCTCAACAGCTTTCAAAGAGGACCATTGGTTTAATATTTCTGCTATTGATGTTCTTGATGCCTCTGCTTCCAGTGTGGCTATCCTTGGTAATAGTATTACCGATGGAAAGGGTTGTGTTACAAATGCACAAGACCGCTGGCCTGATTTTATGTCTGCCGTACTGAATGGAGAACATGAGTCGAAGAGTCCGAAAACGGGTGTATTGAATCTTGGTATTGGGGATAATCGTATCCTCTCTGTGGGTTTAGGACAGCCTGGAAAGGAGCGTTTCGATCGTGATATCTTGGGACAAAGAGGACTTCGTGCAGTAATCATCTTCGAGGCTATTAATGATATCGGTACGTCAACCAATCCAGAAGAAACTGCTCGCCAGTTGATAGAAGCCTATCAAGTGATGATAGAGAAGGCTCGACAACGTGGCTTGAAGGTCTATATGGGTACGATAACTCCTTTTAATGGCTGCAAAGGTTACTTTACAGAGGCACGTGATGCAGCACGTAAGACTGTGAACGAATGGATAAGAACAAACCATGAAATCGACGGTTTCATCGACTTTGATGAACTCATGCGTGATCCGTCATCACCCGACCGTTTGCGTAAAGAATGGCAGATTGGTGACTGGTTACATCCTAACCCTAAAGGGTATAAGATGATGGGAGAATATGCTGCCAAGAGTCTCGAAGAGATGAATGTATCAACTCCTTCCAATCAACGACCATTGACAGAAAGGAAGTAATAGCATCCATATCGTTCGACTCCTATACGATAATGTCTATCATTCTTACTGAAAATGAAAATCTACTTTAGAATGATAGATATTCTCTTTCTATAGCAAAGCAAGAATCTATAAATAAAGTTTCCTGTCATATCTGTTATCCATCAGATCCATCTAAGTTGTTAATTTACAGTGGACTTACACGAAATGTTAAATATGACAGCAAAAGAAAATAAAACTATTTTGTAATATTATGTACTATATTCTGATCATAATAGATGCTATCACTTCCTAATTTAGAAAAGTCTACTGCTTCGTATATTACAAGGTGAAAGCAGTATCTGATCATTATTACTCATCGTTAGTTGTATCGTCTTCTTCCCAATGTACCATGTCATAAGGATAATATGGATTATCCTTTAGGTCGGAATCATCTATCTGCAGTATCTTTGCTACGGCTGCGACCTCCCAAGCCCAATAACCACGATAACAGCTTGTTTTCAAATGATTATTATACCAAGGGGCATCCTTGTTCAAGTTATACCATTTCCTGATGTAATCTATCAAAGCTTTCTTCGCTGCTTGCGCATCAGACAACTGTGTTAATTTGAAAAGCCCTTTATACAATTTAGGGAAGGCAAGCTTGTTTGCATGCGTTTGTTTCTTATCTTCGCCCATTCGAGAGTTCAGCATAAACCAGAGTAAAAGGTCTGGAGTCCAATCAGCTGGCTTTGCCTGATTATCTACCCGTTCCACATAATCAATAAGCTGCTGAAACTCTGCACAGGAAACATTTAGTAGAATACCTAACGAAACTCGTTTCAGGATTTCAAAATATATTGGGTCTTCAATAGCAAGCCCCGTTATAAAATACTCCAAAGAATTTGAATATATTCGTTTTAATTCCGTCATATTCGCATCCATAGAATACCTTATTTCTATTCCAGAGATGTACCGTTCCCCTAATGACCAATGTAAGTATACGGTATCTAACCTTTTGTTGGTATTTGCTTCCAATATTAATCTCTCGGTTTCACCTTTATTTTTCGCGATTTCTATCAACATCTTGCTAAAGAATTTCCTATTCTTTATTTTATCCCTAATAGCTTTATCTTGCTTCTGTTTAGCATGGCTAAGGAAATAATCAAATATACCCATAACTTATTCTTTTATTAGGAAATACAACCCAATAACATTATTGCTGCATTGGTATTGACGAGTAACTCTTAGAGTCATGATATAATTCCTCTATACTCTTCCAATCAGTAGGAGAATCATCCCGAATTATTTCAACAGCCTTCTGGGTATATAATGTTTCTCCATTAATCCCATCAATGAGATAAATGTCATTCCGATTATCTTTCCAATGAGCACAGACTATATAAATCGGTCGCTTAATGTACTCTCGTTCTTCATAACGTCTTACACTAAATACTTCCTTCTTATCCATGAGATTAATACCATATTGGTGCAACATTTTTACTTTTAATGAATCTATGCTAAACTTATAAGGCAAATCATAATCTACACATTTTACTTCATGTCCATGACCATCGAATTGATATCCTTTACCTACTGGCATTTGATAAAGATATGCACAATATGCCGTTATATTTCCCACTGTGTTATACAGATAGATATATTCGTATGGAGAGTCTCTATATGTATGAGACTCTCGAAAGCCAGCAAAGGAGTTATTTACGTATTCATCACTTAACTCTATAAGCTCACCCAACTTTCCTTCTTTGCGTATACGATAAGCAGTAGGATTTTTTCTTACTAACCTCTTATACTCCTCAATATCAAATCGCTTATATCTTAAAGTATCCTTGTCACTATTATTACTTAAATTATCTTGCCCAACACATGTTGTCGCAAACAATAATAACCATAGAATTACCGATAACTTACTCATCATTAAATATTCTTCTTTTATAATTATGATTCGTGATAAGCCACATACACACTTACATTATTGCGATTATAGATTTCTACTCTGCATGGGAATAATACCTATCTAAAGAATAAGAAAGGCTTACTCTGCAGTCAGTTCGAGTACTCTACTTGAACCCTCGTTGGCAGAGAGGACCATCAAACCTACCTTCATCAAATAGTCACCTGTATACCTTTGTCCATTACAAGTTAATGATGAAGTTGTGTTAGGCATAAGGTTGATTTCCTTCACTAAGTAAGTGCGGTTGGCATCAAGTCCCTGAAGACGCACTGCCTGCTGTGGCTCTGAGTAACGTGGATGCAAGTCGTAAGCGAAGAGTACAGCCTTTGCCTTGTCTTGTGATACATAGTTTACTGCCATATGTTGGGTTTCCTAAGGAGAAACAAGACGATAGAGTTCTCCGTCAAGGATGATATCTTTGAGACGGTTCCAGTTGGCAACAGCCTCCTGTACAAACTTATAATCCTCCGGTTTCATCGTCTTTAAGTCGAGGTCGAAGCCTAATTTACACAAACTTGCTACGTCTGTTCTGAACTTAACACTTGTGCGTCTGTTCCAGTTGGTGACGTGTGCAGCCAATGCCTTTGATGGGAAGAACTTCGACATACTATATTGTATATAGAGACGTTCGTATGGATCTGTGTCATCAGAAGGCCAGAATTCACCATAATACTTCAATGCCTGATAGTCGCAACGACCGCCACCACCAGAGCAGAGCATCATCTCAAGTTTCGGATACTTTGCCTGAATACGGTCGAGTACCTTATAAAGACCACGTACATACTCAATATAGAGGTTTCCTTGATTAGCTTTCTGATAAGGAGAATAGATATTGGTAATAGGGCTGTTGCAGTCCCATTTGAAGTAGACAATGTTCGGATTCTCTATCATTAGACGGTCTACAACGCTGTATACATAGTCCTGCACTTCAGGATTAGAGAGGTCGAGTACTAATTGATGACGGTAATAATAAGTCTCACGATTAGGCAATTCAATCACCCAATTCCGATGTTTCTCGTAGAGTTCACTCTTAGGATTAACCATTTCTGGCTCAATCCACAGTCCGAACTTTACTCCTGCTTCCTCTGCTGCTTTGGTTAAAGCAGGAATACCACCGGGCAGTTTTGTGCGAGTTGGCTCCCAATCGCCTAATCCGGCACGGTCGTCTTTGCGTGGATATTTGTTTGCAAACCAACCATCGTCCAAGAGGAACATGTCGACACCTAAGTCTTTGGCATCTTTCATCAGCTGTGCAAGCTTCTCTTGATTGAAGTCGAAGGCTGTGTTCTCCCAGTTATTGAGAAGGGTCATGCGACTACCTTCACCATTCCAAAGCTGATATTTGCATGCCCAGTTCTGTAGGTTACGGCTTGCTTGCCCTGTTCCATTCTCACTCAAGGTGAAGATAAACTCTGGAGTCTTGAAGGTCTCGCCTACTTTCAACTTATAATTAGAAGCGTAAGAGTTGATAGCTGGGATGACACGGAGACAGTTGACATTATCTATTTCAAAGGTAAAACTGAAGTTACCAGTCCATCCAATCGTACCTAACATCACACGTCCTTGATTCTCTTGTGCCGGTTGGTCGAAGCCAAGTTCAAAGAAAGGCTCACTCTGTTCAGCAGCACGTGTACCGAGCTTCGTGTCCACAATCTTCTTGCCAAACTGTAACTGCTGTACAGCAGGCTGACCTTCACGTGCCCAGTCGCTGTGATAGTTGGTGAGAAAATACTTTGAACTATTGAAATAGAGCATACCACTTGCATAACGCCAGAGCTTGATGGGCGACTTCTCATTATGCTTTATTTCACTCCACATCTTGATAACATTCTCCTTTGAATATGCTACATAGTGAAGCGTTACCAGCACAGCATACTTATCATCAGCCAATTGTATGATGGTTTCTGTTCCACCCGGAACAGTTTTCTGTGTACTATTTTGATAATATAAATAAGTGGTCTGGTTGCCATCAGCATGGGTAATGGCGACTGCAGGTTCAAACATATCCTCACCACCAGAGCCTGGATAAACCTCACGTCCACGCATACTATAGCTACCATCAGAGCCAGCATAGATATTCCAGTTAAAGTGATTGAAGTCGGCAGTACTGTTTAGTTTCTCACCAAAGTAGACTTGATAGAGTCTGTTTTTAGGTGAAACCTGCAGAATAAGGTCAATGTTATCCGTATTAATTCGGATAGATTGCTTGTCAGCAGCTCCTACGCAGAGGCTTAGGATAGCGCAGACGAATAGTAATAATAGCTTTTTCATCTGTGTATTGGTTCTTGTTTTATTCTTTACAATCTGTATGTACTTGCAGTTACTGTGCGTTTATTGTGCGGTGTTATCTTCTTCTTCGAGTTCTAAGTCTGCTTCAGGAAGTTCTTCTTGTGACTTTTCCATCTTCTTTTTCATTCTACTTTTAATCGATCTGATGGCTTGTGACGTACAACAGAAGGCATCGGCTTTCTGCTCGTCGGTCATCCCGTTGTGTTCCATTATATAGTAGAATGTCTCCTTAGGAGTGAACGCATAGCGGGGATTATTGAGGATATAGGCAAGGTCGTAGTCGAAGTTAGGCATAATAGCGTTGAGAGCCTGCTGTTCACGTTTACCCATCTGTGAGATATTTCCACCTTTTAGAATGGTATAGAGCGCGTCTATTCCCAACTTAGTTTGTTCGATGGAATCGGCTGTTTTTGTATCTCCGTTATGTGTAGGAGTCTTCTGTTTCAGCTGTTCTAACTCATTGATTTTACTGTCAACTTCAGCCTTCATCTCATCTATCGTTGCATCTTTTCGTCGGAGTAACTGCTGAATATTCTGCTCTGTCATCTCTTGTTGTCTGCGATAGGTATGTAGCTGTTGGCGCATACGACGGCGGAACCATACAACGATACCAGATGTAAGGAGTATCAAGATGATAACAAGATAAGCTATATAGAGTTGAAGTTGCAAGGCTTTACGTTGTGCGATAGCTACTTCATAGCGGTCTTGTATCTGTACAATCTCAATATCTTTCTCCGGTGAAACCGATAAAATCTGACGTTTTTCAATGCGTGTTCTTAATTGATTAATACTCTGCTCTTGGTCTTTACGAATACGAGGCTTGAAGGCTTCAGCCTTCTTTACGTACAGCAGGGCAGAGTCACGTTGTCCGATTTGGTTGAAAACAGAGGCTTTACCGAGGTAAATATCCGTCAACCTGTGGCTCTTCTTACTATCATTCGCATAGCGAGCAGTATGGGCGAAGTAGTCAAGTGCCAATTTATAAGCACCATTTTGGGCATTCAATAGAGCAATACGATAGTATGTAGCAAACTTCAAAGAGTCTTCCGTTACGTTGAAAAGGTGCTTTTCTGCCGATTTTAGCTGATACATCGCATTCCTTGTGTCATGTTTAGCCATGAAGAAAGCAGCACTATCGAGCCTCATCCGAGTGATTCCTTCGTCTGTTGCAGGATAGTTAGGTAGTTTTCTTTGGCTGCATGAAAGCAAAGTCAAAAGAGTAATCAGTAATAAAATCGGTCTTTTCTTCATATTTGCAAAGATACACATTCTACTGCGTATTGCCAAATTAGGATGGGAGGAAAGGGGACGAAAAGATATCTTAAAGCTTGGTAAAGTGCGAAAACGAGGGAACTTTTATAAGCTTTATTGTGTCAAAGAAGTGAAGTTGTTAGTTGTAAATTATTGATAGTCAAATGTTAACTTGTTTTACATGTGTCAACTCTAATGGGGCTATTGCATTGCATTATATTCTTCTTTACCTTTGCATCGACAATAAGTTCCAATATATGTCATCTGCAATTCATAAACCTGCGGCGGCGTGATTGCGTTTAAGCGTTGGCGCAGGTTTTACTTTAAGAATGTTCACAAGACTCTTCAAAGTGAAGAGTTTGTTTATAATAATCTCTCGAAAGGCAGCGTTAAATAACTGTAAAGGGGAATAAATCAAAAGGTTTATATGATGAAGCGAATTTTGTTAGCAATGTCACTTAGTATCTGTATGGCAGCAACTGTAAATGCTCAACAGGAAAAGATGTCGATGAAATCTTATGAAAATGAGGTTCGGAAAGATACAATCGATACCTTAGAAGTAAAAAACGAAAGGCATAAAATATTTGATTGTTGGTTTCCTCCAATGCCATCTTTCCCAGGTAATATCCAACAATTCCTTCGTGCTCACCTTGTATGGCCAGCTGGTCGTAAGAACAAAAAGGTTGAAGGAAAGGTGATTGTTAAGTTTTATATAGAACGTGACGGCACTTGTTCTCAGTTCAAGATACTTCGTTCGTTGAGTCCTGCTTTTGATACAGAGGCGTTAAGGGTATTGAAGTTAATGCCGAAGTGGAATGTGGATTCAACGGCTAAGGGTGGTACTTGGTATGTCTTGCCAGTTTCTTTTAAGAAACAAAATGTTCAACAATAAAAGTTCATGGTTATGATAAAGAAACTGTTTTTAGTTCTATTTTTAAGTTTTGTAGTCGTTGGTAATATCGATGCACAGAAGCAGAAAAGAACGATGAAACCGAAGAAAAAGGAACAAATAGAGCAGCCTTATTGTGCGGAACCAGCTTTTGAACCTTGTAATGACACCTTGAATGTGGATACCTTAGGTGCAAAGATGTTCGAAACTGTCGAGGGATTGAAACCTTCGTTCCCTGGTGATATCTTAGAATTTATAGCGGTACATCTTCAGTATCCTCCTGAATTGGCAGAAAACTCAGTTTCGGGAAGAGTCATAATAAAGTTCTTTGTGACCCCTTCAGGTTGTTGCTGCCTGTTTAGGGTTATGCGTTCTGTAGACCCATACCTTGACCGAGAGGCACTCAGAGTACTTAAACTTATGCCTGCATGGAAGTGGGAAAGACGACCGAAGCAAGGAGTTTGGCAACTTGTACCTGTCACCTTCAGATTATTATAAGCCCAAATTGCTCGTGTTGTCATCACCTTTTGTAAGCCGTTTTATCGTTATCAATATCGCTATAAACCCTTAGCACATTTGGTGTTGACCCTTAACACATTTCGTGTTGACGCTTAGCACCACATGTGCGCAGCATCAATAGATTGGTTAAAACATGCAATGAGGCATGAAAGTTGTTGTTATAGAAGATAGTAAAGGCGCTAATGAATCACTAAAATAGAGCGTATTCATCGGTGTTTATTTACTTATATAGAAGAAAATGAATCTTTAAACGTATATGATTAGGATGAAGAAGTTTCTGTTTATATTCTTTTTAAGCTTGATGGCGGTAGGTAGTATTCATGCTACGAATAGTAGCCAGATGAAATTCCAACAGGAGAATATGTCTAATATGAAGGCTATTACCTTACCAGAAAATTCTAAAAAGGCTCGGCAAGACACCGTGTCTGTCCTAAAAGAATTCCCATTCTTTCCAGGAGATTTTAATGAGTTCATCTTTTCTAACTTTCATTATCCACCATCTTTACAGGAAAATTGTATACAAGGGAGGGAGGTTGTAAAGTTCTGTGTTAACCCCAAAGGAAAGTGTGATCACTTTTCTATTGTGCGTTCTGTAGACCCTTTGATTGAAAAGGAAGTTCTACGTGTTTTAAAGTTAATGCCAAGATGGATATGGAGAGATAGTTCGAAGAAATGTTTGTGGATGGTAAAGGCTGTAGAATTTCAGTTGAGATAAGAACTGATAATCGTTTAATCGGCTGTCTTGTTTTGAGATATAGATGTTTTTGTGAGGAGATAAAGCCATGTTGTAGGAGATAATACCGATGAAATCGTCATAATTTATAGTCTATTGTTAAACAAGACTATGTCTTAAAGTAATCCAGTGTTAGTTAGAACGAAACAATACTTAAGAATCTATAAGTTTCTACCTTAAAATTCCAATGGCTTTTTGCACCCATCTTATTCTTTTATCGTACCTTTGCAGTAACAAAAATAATAATAGGTAATAAACGAAGATAATAACAAAAATAAAGGAATAATTATGGCAAAGAAAGCTTTATTGATGATCCTTGATGGATGGGGTAACGGTAAGCATGGTAAGGGTGATGTAATCTATAACACACCAACTCCATACTTAGATTATTTGAATGCAGTTAGTGCACACTCTGAGTTGCAGGCATCAGGTGAAGATGTCGGACTGCCAGATGGTCAGATGGGTAACTCTGAGGTTGGTCACTTGAATATAGGTGCAGGTCGTATTGTTTATCAGGACCTCGTTAAGATTAACAAAGCTTGTCAGAGCGGTGACATCTTGAAGAACCAAGGTATTATTGATGCATATAGCTATGCACAGAAGAATGGTAAGAAACTTCACTTGATGGGTCTGACCTCTACGGGTGGTGTTCACTCATCACTTGATCACCTCTTCAAGTTTATTGAGATTGGTAAGGAGTATAACCTTAAGGACGTTTACGTTCATTGTTTTATGGACGGACGTGATACAGACCCAAAGAGTGGTGCTGGTTTCGTTGCTGAGATTCAGAAGGTTTGCGATGCGAATGATGCACATATCGCTTCAGTCGTTGGTCGTTTCTATGCAATGGACCGCGATAAGCGTTGGAATCGTGTGAAAGAAGCGTACGACTTGCTCGTTGAGGGTAAGGGCGTACAGGCTACTGACATGGTTAAAGCGATTGAGGCAAGCTATGCAGAAGGTGTGACAGACGAGTTTATCAAGCCTATCACAAACTCTTCTGTGAATGGTAAGATTGAGGAGGGTGACGTAGTTATCTTCATTAACTTCCGTAACGACCGTGCTAAGGAGTTGACATCTGTGCTCACACAGCAGGACCTCCCAGAGGAAGGTATGCACACAATTAAGGATCTGCAGTTCTACTGTATGACTCCATACGATGCAAACTTTAAGAACGTGAATATTCTCTTCTCTAAGGAGAACGTAATGGATACATTAGGTGAATACCTCAGCAAGCTCGGTAAGAAGCAGCTTCATACAGCCGAGACAGAGAAGTATGCACACGTAACCTTCTTCTTCAATGGTGGTCGTGAGCAGCCTTATGAGGGTGAAGATCGTATCTTGGTTCCTTCTCCAAAGGTTGCGACATATGACTTGCAGCCAGAGATGAGTGCCTTCGAGGTGAAAGATAAGCTTGTTGGTGCTATCAATACACAGGAGTATGACTTCATCGTTGTGAACTTCGCTAACGGTGATATGGTTGGTCATACAGGTGTTTATAATGCCATTGCAAAGGCTGTATGGGCTGTTGACCAGTGTGTTAAGGAGGTTGTTGAGGCTGCGAAGGCTAACGATTATGAGACAATCATCATCGCTGACCATGGTAATGCAGACAACGCAATCAATGAGGATGGAACTCCAAACACTGCTCACTCACTCAACCCAGTACCATTCATCTATGTTACAAACAACAATTCTGCAACAGTGAAGAATGGTCGTTTGGCTGACGTTGCACCTTCTATCCTTCATATTATGGGCTTAGAACAGCCTGCAGATATGACAGGTGAGAATCTTATTACAGATTAATCAAAGGTTAATTATATTAAATTAGGCAAATCCCAAAGGTCTTTTATGGCTTTTGGGATTTGTTTTTATTATCTTTGCTGCCGTGAGTCGTCTTTCGACTCTAATATTATATAGGTATTAGTATTTATTTTTAAGATTAAAGACAATGAAGAATCGTAAGTTAGTATTATCATTAGTAGCCCTTGCAGGACTCTCTTCTCTTAGCGCACAAGCACAGACCAACAATACAGAAAAGCCTCATGAGACTATCATGCAGCGTGTTGACACGTTGGCAAAAAAGGTAGGTGCTGATGTTAAACATGCAGAAGGTGTGGAGAAAGCTAAGTTAAACGCTGATGCACAGAAGGTAGGTGCTGCCGTTAAGAAGGCTGAAACTACTGAGAAAGCAAAGCTCAACGCAGACAAGCAGAGAGTTAAGGCAGACCTTGCTAAGGACAAGGAGAAAGTAAACAAGGTTTATCAGGATGATAAGGCAAAGTTCAATGCTGATGTAAAGAAGGCTGAGAACGGTCTTGCTAAAGATGAGCAGAAAGTAAAGAATACTTATCGTAAGGATGAGGCAAAGGTAAAGCAGGGTTTTGCTAAGGATAAGCAGAAAGTAAGAAACGCATATCGTAAGGACAAGGCAAAGGTTAAGGCTGGCGTAAAAAAGGTTAAGCAAGGTCTTGCTAAGGACGGACAGAAAATCAAGAACACTTATAACAAGGACAAGGCGAAGGTTAAAGCGTTCTTTAAGAAGGAGAAATAATTTGCTTAAATAGAAACAATTATTTAATTGTAGATAAAAGAGTCGTGTTCATTCACGGCCCTTTTTGTGTTCTTCCGTTAAAAGCGTAGATTGTTAATAGAATGAGATTAATCTACATATAGGGTATGATTTCCCCCAATAATATAGTTTTATAAAGGCTCAACACCCAACAACCATCACCCAACACCAGTATGATTACCCCCTATTGGATGGTTTAAGAACGGGAGATAAACTACATGATAAATATAATTAGGTGCGATGTCTATCTGCTTTCTACAAACAACTTACTCCCTCATTAGTTGAGTTTTGTAATTTATTTTCATGCAGTTCAAAACCAATACATGCTCTTTTGGCTTCTTAAAGACGCCCTTTTGGCTTGCAAAAGATGCCCTTTAGGACCCTTATTAACGCCCTTTTGAAGTCCAATTAAGTACCTTTTACTTTACTACTTTATAACTAATTGATTTCCTGTTAATTATAAACCTGCTTTTAGTATGTGATTTTGCCGTTATTTATGGATGTTTCGTTAGAAATTGTGTAATGATTTTTCAAACACTTGTCTGCAGAATTTTGAAGTCTTAAATTGAAATGGTTTTCAATGTTAGAGGATGATAATAGGATAGATACTTGACTGTCTTAGCTATGTTTTTGTTTAATGAGTAACTTCAGTTTTTCCTTTAAAGCAATACAAAAAGCGTCTACGCATTTAATGGAAGAACCTCTTTTTGTTTGTTGGTAAGGAAAAAGAACGATTAAGATTGTGGTTTACATAAATTCACTAAACAAATAATCAGATTTTAATAAATCTAAAATTTATAAACAGAATGAATCTTTTTTGCAGTTGAAACTTCTTTTTTCATTACCTTTGCGCCCATAAGGAATTATATCCTTTCCGAGTTTTAAAGATATTAATGTGTAATTTTTAAACAGTAAAAGATTATGGATTTTAAGAAAATAGCATTATCATTTGTAGTAGCATTTAGCGTATGTTCACTTAGTGCACAGGCACAGAGTCAGTGTTCAAAGAAGTGTGATAAGGCTCCAAATGAGCAGGTAGAGAAGGGCAAGCAGTGCGATAAGGCAGGTAAGGCTTGTGATGAGAAGGCTGAGAAGGCTTGTGATAAGCAGGCAGGTAGCTGCTGCAAGAAGCAGGAAAAGGCTTGCGATAAGTCTGCTAAGTCTTGCGACAAGGCAAGACAGGCTGGTAGCTGCTGCAAGAAGCAGGCTCAGCCAAAGAAGAAGTAATAGTTTAGCTTTAAAAATAAGAAAGTCGTGTCGAAAGGCACGACTTTTTTGTTGTTATCAGAACTTTATCGTACTTTTGTAGTAACAAAACTGCATGTTGTAAGATGTGATAAGTTATATCTTTGTTTTAATCTTATTACATTTGCAGATAACAATCATAGCTATGGGTGTAAAGATAGAACCATCGTGGGAACAACAACTGAGAGGAGAGTTTGAGAAGCCTTACTTCCTGCAGTTGGTTGAGCAGGTGAGACAAGAGTATGCACAGCAGCCTTGTTATCTTCCGGGGAAGTTGATATTCAATGCCTTTAATCTTTGTCCTTTCGATAAAGTAAGGGTTGTGATTATTGGGCAAGACCCTTATCATGAGCCTGGACAAGCGATGGGATTGAGTTTCTCCGTACCTGAGGGAGTACAGCTTCCTCCATCATTGCAGAATATCTATAAGGAGATTGCAGCTGACTTGGGTACACCGATTCATCAGTCTGGCGACTTAACACGATGGGCAGAGCAAGGAGTTCTCCTGCTGAATGCTACACTTACCGTTCGTGCACACGTCGCTAATAGTCACCAGCGATTAGGATGGGGAACCTTTACCGATGCAGCTATCAAGGCACTTAGTGATGGACGAGAGAACTTAGTCTTTATGCTTTGGGGCGTTTTTGCGTGTAGTAAGAAGGCACTGATCGACCAGCAGCGACATTGTGTTATAGAAAGTGTACACCCTTCGCAACGCTTTGCTAATCGTGGTGGATGGTTTGGGCAGCACCAGTTCTCACGTTGTAACGCCTACTTAACTGCTTGTGGCGCACAGCCTATAGAGTGGTAGTGATAATCAATAGCAATGGAATGGATTTTAGAAGAGTCGTGGCGTGAAAAGCTGAAAGACGAAATGGGTAAACCCTACTACAGGGAATTGGTTGATAAGGTGCAAGAGGAGTATGAGAATGAGACTTGCTATCCGCCAGAAGATAAGATTTTCAATGCCTTAAATCTTTGTCCTTTTGATAAGGTAAAGGTTGTCATTATGGGGCAGGACCCTTATTTCAATCCTGGTCAGGCTATGGGGCTGAGTTTTTCCGTGCCTGAAGGCACACAGCTTCCACCTTCATTGCAGACTCTATACAGGGCACTCAAGATTAGTCTTGATGCCTCTGATAAGCCTTCGGGGAATCTTACACGTTGGGTTGAGCAGGGAGTCTTGTTGTTGAATACGACATTGACTGTGCGTAAGGATAATCCTAACAGCCATCGGAAATACAAGTGGTGGCGTTTTACAGATGCTGTAATCAAGGCTTTGGATGCTGAGCGTGAGCATATTGTCTTTATGTTATGGGGACGTATAGCACAGCGTAAGGAACGATTGGTCCACGTAGATAATGACAGACACATGGTATTGAAGGCGATACATCCTTCACCTTTGGCTGTCCGCCGTAAAGGAGAATGGGATGGGAAAGAACATTTCATGTGCTGCAATAAGTATTTAAATGAGTATGGAATTGCACCTATTGAGTGGACGGTAGTGAGTGAATAAGTTGACGAATGAATATGTTTATGAGTTCTCGAGTTGCTTGCTTAAAAGACTTTAAGGTGTATCTACCATATAAGGCTTATAGGGCTAAGATAGTTTGATAACCTAATTAAAGTGTTAAAATCATGTCAGGAGGGAATTATTTATGTGAAAGGAAATATTTATTTTCATGAGAGAAAATGTTTCTTTTCATGATAATAAATATTTTTCTTCATGAAAATAAATTGAAAGGGAGTTCTGTTTTAGTGAGAAGATGCTGTTGAGCGAACGGCAAAACATAGTTGAAAATGAAATAATTTAGCGTTAAGAAAGATGGGTAATACGTATGATCATATATTCATGGTGGGAGATGTGCTTGTCTCACCAGATATAATCAATGTGAAGTTCTGTTGCGACCTTGATAAGTGTCATGGGCAGTGCTGCATTGAGGGAGATGCTGGCGCACCTGTAACATTGGACGAGACGATGGAGATAGAGAATGTCCTTGATACTGTTTGGGGTGATTTGTCAGCCTCTGGGCAGGCGGTCATAGATAAACAGGGTGTCGCTTACACCGATGAAGAAGGCGATTTGGTGACGAGTATCGTTGGTGGTAAGGACTGTGTCTTCACTTGTTATGAGAATGGTTGTTGTCTTTGTGCCTTGGAGCGTTCCTACCGTAATGGCAAAACAGGCTTCGTAAAACCTATTTCTTGTTCGTTGTATCCAGTTAGAGTGAAAGACTTTGGGAATGGTACCTGTGGTATTAATTACCATCACTGGCGCATCTGTGCTGATGCAAGAAAAAAAGGAGAAGAACTAAATCTTCCCCTTTATAAGTTTTTGAAGGAACCCCTTACGCGTAGATTTGGTAAGGAGTGGTATGATGAATTGTGTGAGGTAGCTGAGCAGTTGTTGGGGTGATTAGGCTATTAGGCCAATTAGCCTAATAAGGCTAATAAGCCTAATAGCTTGTCAACTCTTTCTAAACTTCGAAGGACTCATGCCCACATGTTCCTTGAAGTATTTACCCATAAAGCTCTGATTGGCGAAGTTTAGCTCGTCAGCAATCTGCTTAATACTCATCGTACTGTTTCTAAGCATCACACGCAGCTCACGTGTAACGTAGGAGTCAATCCAATCACTTGGTGTACGTCTGCTGACAGTACGCACGGTTTCAGAGAGATATTTAGATGTGATACACAGTTGTTGTGCGTACCAACTGACACGCCTTTCCGTACGATAGTTCTTCTCCACAGTCTGAATGAAGTCGCGGAAGATAGCTTCAGCACGTGTCTGTCCGGCTTCTCCAACTTGTTGGAAGCGATAGATGATATCACTCATATCGATGATAAGTGCCTTTAGCATTGTCATAACTAACTCACGACGGAAGCGATGACCAGTATCAATAATCTTCTCCTTGATATGCTGAATGTCGTTTTCTAATGCCTTTGCCTGATTGTTATCAAGGTGGAAAACAGGATGGGTACGGGCAAAGAGGAAGAGAGCAGACAGTTCGTGAACTCCGCTTACAATGTTCTGAAAGAAGTCATAAGATAGGATGAGGGCAATCCCCTTGCAATCACGTGAGAGCATATAGTCTGCAACTACCTGTTCTTCGCTGATGATAATGACGTCCCCAGCACCCACCTCGTGCATCTTTGTATCAACAGTATATTGTGCATGACCGCTGGTACAGAGGGCAAGAAAGAGAGACTTCATACGAGAAGGATTGGTAGGAAGTGGTACTTGCGTAATATCCTCGAAGAGAATAAGGTCGTTATCAATAAATTTACCTTCAGGATAGACAGCTCTTGCTTGTGCTACATTAACTTCGATAAGCCTTATCTTTTTGTTCATTTTCCTATTGTTTTGAAGTTGCAAATATACTCATTTATTTCTTCTTTCGAAAAGTTTATGTGGGAAAAAGAACAATATTCATAGTAATAAAAGCGATAATAAGCGATTATAGGTGATAATTAGGAGAAAATAAAAACTCCCTTTCTCGTTTTGTGAGAAAGGGAGTCTCTTTATGTTTTCAGCTTTAGAAGCTGTGTAGAATCTACTTAGAAAAGTTTATGCATCAATGTTAGCATAGGTCGCATTCTTCTCGATGAACTCACGACGAGGCTCAACATCATCACCCATCAGCATAGAGAAAATATCATCTACATCATTCTCGATAGTAACCTGCTTCAAGAGTCGTGTCTTTGGGTCCATAGTTGTCTCCCAGAGCTGTTCTGGGTTCATCTCACCAAGACCTTTGTATCGCTGTGTGTGGATAGCTTTATCTTCTTCATCACCATTAGCGTACTTATCGATGAAAGCCTGACGCTGTTGCTCGGTGTAGCAGTATTCACTTACCTTCTTATAAGTACACTTGTAGAGTGGAGGTGTAGCGATATACAGATGTCCCTGCTCGATAACCTTTGGCATATAACGATAGAAGAGTGTCATAATCAGTGTGTCGATATGAGAACCATCGACATCGGCATCGGTCATGATAATAATCTTGTCATAGCGAAGCTTATCAGTATTTGCCTCAAAGTCGCCTTCTCCCTCAACGCCAAAGCGTACACCGATAGACTGAATGATATTCATAACAGACTCAGCCTCGAATACACGATGACGCTGAACCTTCTCTACATTCAGAATCTTACCACGGAGAGGGAGGATAGCCTGTGTATAACGGTCACGTCCCTGCTTAGCTGAACCACCCGCAGAATCACCCTCGACAAGGAAGATTTCACAGTCTTTAGGGTCCTTGTTAGAACAGTCTGCCAACTTACCAGGCAAACCACCACCGCTCATCACGTTCTTACGCTGTACGCTTTCGCGTGCCTTACGGGCTGCAACACGAGCTGTAGCAGCAAGGATAACCTTATTACAGATCATCTTTGCCTCGTTAGGATGCTCCTCGAGATAATCGGTCAGTGCCTCACCAACAGCCTGCTGAACGGCACCAGAAACCTCACTGTTACCTAATTTTGTCTTTGTCTGACCCTCAAACTGTGGCTCTGCAACCTTGATAGAGATAACAGCTGTCAAACCTTCGCGGAAGTCTTCACCAGCAATCTCAATCTTAGCTTTCTCCAACTGCTTAGAAATCTGTGGGTCATTGTCAGCGTATGTCTTCAATGTACGAGTCAATGCAGCACGGAATCCCTGCAAGTGAGTACCACCCTCGATAGTGTTGATATTGTTAACGTATGAGTGGATATTCTCTGTATAATCAGTGTTGTACATCACAGCCACCTCGATAGGAATGTTTTGCTTCTCAGTCTTGAGATAGATAACATCATCGAAGAGGTGCTGACGATGGCGGTCCACGTAACGAACGAACTCCTTCAAACCATCCTTAGCATGGAAGACCTCAGTACGTGTCTTGCCTGTTTCAGGGTCTGGACGAAGGTCAGAAAGCGTAATCTTGATACCAGCATTCAGATAAGCCAACTCGCGCATACGACGTGCTACGATAGCCCATTGGTAAACTGTAGTGGTGAAAATCTCTGGGTCTGGCCAGAACTGTTGACGTGTACCAGTCTTATCAGTCTCACCAACAACCTTTACAGGATAGAGAGGCTTACCCTTCTCATACTCCTGCTGGTAGATTTTACCATCACGGAATACCTGTGACTTCATGTGTGTAGAGAGCGCATTTACACAACTAACACCCACACCATGCAAACCACCGCTGACTTTATACGAACCCTTGTCGAACTTACCACCTGCGTGGAGAACGGTCATAACAACCTCAAGGGCACTCTTGTGAAGTTTTTCGTGCATGTCAACAGGGATACCACGACCATCATCCTCAACGGTAATGGAGTTGTCCTCGTTGATTGTAACTTCAATGTTCTGACAGTAGCCAGCCATTGCTTCGTCAATAGAGTTATCAACGGTCTCGTTAATCAAGTGGTGGAGTCCCTTTTCACTGATGTCACCAATGTACATAGCTGGACGCTTGCGTACAGCCTCCAAGCCTTCTAATACCTGGATGTTACTGGCGGAGTAATTATTCTCGTTTTCTGGATTTTCTGCCATTTTCTTTCGATTGTTCTTATAGTATGCAAAGATACACTTTTTCCTTTATATTTGAAAATAAAAACCTGCAAAAAACACAAAAGAAAGCATATCAAATTGCTGTTTTGTGCTGATAATTAGCTTTTATTCTTTTTAGTGGTAATACTTAATTTCCTTATAAATGAGGATTGTTCGGAAAAGTCATTATCTGTACCTTTGCAACACAAAAACATTATCAAAAAGCCATCCTTATGTTAAATACCTTATTATTTGCATCCCTTGCTATCAGCGGGGTAGCTGGAGTGACTCCAGACTCAGTAGTGAACAAAGATGCATCACTTAATGAAGTAGTCGTTACTGACTTCAAGCAGAACAAAAGAAACCTAACTTCTATTGCAGTTTCAACCATTAACAGTCAGCAATTACTGAACCAACAAATTGTGAATTTGAAGGAGTTAACGGCAGTTATGCCTAACTTTTACATGCCCGACTATGGTTCATATGCTAACACACCTATCTTTATTCGTGGTATCGGAGCAAAGATGAAGGGTTCTGCCGTAGGTTTCTATGTAGATGGTGTGCCTCATTTTGAATCGTCAGCATTTAATATTGACCTTAGTGATATTGCTGCTGTAGATGTGTTTCGAGGTCCGCAAGGAACCTTATACGGCCGTAACACTATAGCAGGTGTTATCAATGTCTACACACATAACCCTCTTGATTATCAGAAGACGCGTATAAAAGTAGGCTATGGAAAGTATAACGATGTTGTAGCACAGGCTTCTAACTATTCTAAGCTGACTGATAAACTTGGTTTGTCGAGTGCTATTTCTTATCATCATAACGATGGTATGTTCACCAATCAGTTCCAGAATGATAAGGCAGATAAGGTGAATGAGGTTGAAGGACGACTCGGACTTTACTGGCGACCAACCATGAATTGGCTTATTCATCTCAATAGTACGCTTACTCATAGTAAGCAGAATGGTTATCCATATGCACCATATGACCTTACGAAAGATGTACTATCACCTATTAGTTATAACCGCAATAGCACTTACAAACGTCTGATTTCAACAACAGGTCTTAATGCTCGATATGAGAATAGTCGTATTAGTTTCAATAGTCAGACATCTTATCAATTCATCAAATCACATCAGGGGATAGACCAAGATTTCACACCAAAGGACCTCTTCTATGCTGATAATAGCTATCATCAGAATATGCTTTCACAAGAGTTAACCTTGAAATCGAATGATAAAGGTCGTTACCAGTGGATTATTGGTATGTTTGGTATGCTACTCCATTCTGCCCCCTTTATAGAAACAAGCTATTATACAAAGGATTTTTCGACTCCAACTTCCTATAAGAACCCTACAGCAGGCTATGCAATCTATCACCAGAGTTCTTATAATATATGGAGGGGTTTATCGGCAACTGTTGGTTTACGCTTCGATTATGAGCATGCGAAGATAGACTACAATCAAGATAAGGTAACGTTAACAACAGGTGCTAATGCACATGTAAAGGACTTTGTTAGTAGTGCAAACTTCCGTCAGTTCACTCCTAAGTTTACGCTTCAATATCTTACAAATAGGGACAATCTCTACTATGCGAGTGTCGCTCGTGGTTATAAGCCAGGTGGATTTAATACTATCTTTAAGACCGATGCAGAGCGTGCATACGACCCAGAATACAGCTGGAATTACGAGGTAGGGGCACGATTGAAGTTCTTGAATGGACGATTGACTGCTGAAGCAGATCTTTTCTACATTGATTGGCGACACATGCAGACTACCTATACTGTTCCTGCTGTGGGTAATCTAATTGCGAATGCAGGACATACGGATAGTAAAGGTTTCGAACTTTCATTTGCTTATCATCCAATAAAGAGCTTACAGTTTAGTATGAACTATGGTTACACCCACGCTCGTTACTTGGAATATAAGAAGAGTGCTACAGAAGATTTCTCGGGTAATAGACTTCCAATGGTACCTAACCATACGCTCTCAATAGATGGGACTTACACTGTTTTGCAGGCGGGTTGGTTTAATAAGATTGTCGTTAATGCAGGCTTTACAGGGCTCGGTCGTATCTATTGGGCTGATGACAATGTCGTTCGCCAGAACTTCTATGGGACGCTTAATGCAAAGGTTAGTCTCACAAAAGGTATATTCACATGGGATTTATGGGGTAAGAATCTGACAGGAACTGACTATATAGCGTACAGTTTCAAGATGTCAACTGGTAACTATGCACAGAAGGGTAAGCCTCTTACCTTTGGTACTTCCCTCAGCGTATCATTCTAAGGAGAGAATGAAGGATTGGAGAAAAAGAATGCTACAGCTAATTCTGCTCACTTCTCCTAAAGTCCTTTCTCATGATATGTAACACGCTGCTCTACTTATATAATTCACTACATGTTCAACAGCATTTCATCAAAGAAACTAAGTTTTGGTACGTTCTTCTGTCTATATATTGCACAGATGGTACCGTCATCCTTTCTTATGACAGCCTTACAGGTTATCATGAGGGAAGGACAATATAGTCTTGCAACCATTGGCTTGCTAAACCTTGTCCGAGTTCCATGGACGATAAAGTTCCTATGGTCGCCTTTTGTTGACCGTCACTGCGTAACAGTGCGTGACTATAAACGTACGATTATCGCTACAGAGTTGATATATGCCGTTGCACTCTTAGCCACAGGGCTGATTAATGTACGTTCAGAAATCATGCTTGTAGTCATTCTGGCGTTTATCTCTATGCTTGCTTCGGCAACGCAAGACATTGCTACAGACGCGCTTGCCATCCTTTCTTTTAAGAAGCACGACCATAGTATGCTTAATAGTATGCAGTCTATGGGAGCTTTCGGAGGTGCTGTTATTGGCGGAGGAGTCTTGCTTATCTTACTGAAAAGCTATGGCTGGAATGTTGTAGTACCCTGCTTAGCCTTGTTTGTTTGTATGATGATTATTCCTTTAATGTTTAATCCTCATATCAAGATAGAGAATGAGAAACCGAGAGAACGTGCCAAGTGGACTGATATCTTTAGCTTCTTTGGACGTAAGGAGATATGGCGGCAGATAGGTTTCTTGCTGCTGTATTACATGGGAATCATCGGTATTCTTTCCATGATGCGTCCTTACCTCGTTGATAAGGGGTACGATATGAAGGAGATAGGATTCCTTACAGGTATCGTCGGAACTGCTGCTTCCTTCGTTATGGCGTGGTTTTCTGGAGTGCTTATACGCCGAATCGGAATTTATAAGGCTCGTATTATCATTGCAGGACTTATTATTCTGGCACCTATCTACTTCCTTGCAATGACTTTTGCCGACTTTAACAAGACTGCATTTGTCATTGGAATCATTTATATCCAAGCTTGTTACGGATTGGCTACTGTGGTTCTTTACACTACAGCCATGCGATGCGTACGTCCTGGTAGAGAAGGGACTGACTTTACCATACAAATTGTTATTAGTCATGTAAGCGGTCTGCTTGTTGCGGTGTTGGCGGGAACGGTGGCGCATATCTTCGACTATCGTGGCCTTTATATAGCTGAAACAGTGGTGGCTATCTTCAGCCTTATTTATGTTCTCTCAGCCTTTAAAAAGGAGCAATAAACCATGTGTTCCTTTACAGAAGAACGTAGCTTTGCCCCAAACCGATCACGTATTATGGTCTAATGACCTATTCAGATTATATCATAGTAAAGTTAGGCTTGTAAGCCTATTGTGCTTTCCTTATAAATGAGGATTGTTTATGTTAGGAGGTATTCATACCTTTGTCATATAATTTATTTCGACGAATGAAGCAAGAACTGATTGATAAATACAATGTATCTGTACCTCGTTATACGAGTTATCCACCAGCTAACTTCTTCCGACTTTTTACTGGGGAAGAGTTTCTGAGGGAGGTTGATTATAGCAATGAGGTGCGTGAGAAGAATCTTTCCTTTTATTTTCATATGCCTTTTTGTCGGCGTCTGTGTCATTATTGTGGCTGCAACTCTTACCCTATGGCAAAGCAAGAGCATGTCGAAGCCTATGTACAAGCATTGCATAAGGAGATAGATCTTGTAGCAAAGCATCTGGATAATAGTAGACGTATATCGCAGATTCATTATGGTGGTGGTAGTCCAACGGCTATGCCTGTAAGCGTTCTTAAAGAACTGAATGAGCATCTGCTGTCACTCTTTTCTACGATAGAACAGCCTGAAATAGCCATAGAATGTCATCCTGGTTATCTAACAGCTGAGGACTGGCAAGGACTGTTGGATGCACGATTTAATCGTTTTAGTTTAGGTGTACAGGACTTCAATGAAGAGGTGTTGAGGCTTGTTAATCGTACGCCTTCTGAATTGCCAACAGAGGAAATAGTGGCAATTCTCCGTAACGCGGGTGTTAATATTAATATGGATTTCCTCTTTGGCTTACCGCTTCAGACATCGGATAGCTTTAAGAAGACGATAGAGCGTGCTGTAGCAATGCGCCCCGACCGTGTTACAACATTCAGTTATGGACACTGCCCATGGATATTTAAACGGCAGATGATACTTGAAAAGGCTGGTCTTCCTGATACGGAGGAGAAGGCTTTGATGTTCCAAAAGGCTAAAGATGTGCTGCATGAGGCGGGTTATCTTAGTGTTGGTTTGGATCATTTTGTACTTCCTAATGATGAACTATCTGAGGCTTTGCAATCTCATCGACTACATCGAAACTTCCAAGGTTATTGCACGCGTCGCACAACGGGGCAGGTGTATGCCTTCGGTGTGACGGGTATCAGTCAATTAGAAACTGCCTATGCACAGAATACAAAGTCGATAGACGAATATATAACAGAAGTCTCTGCGGGTACATTGCCTATTCGGAAAGGTTACCAATTAACGTCCAAAGAGCGTATAGTACGTGAAGTAATTGAGCGTTTGATGTGTAACTATCATCTTGATTGGACACACCTTGCGGAGGATCTTGTAGTGTCGGTAGCTGAGGTGAAGGAGGCTATCAATTATGATGTTGAACGCCTGCAAGAGATGGAAAGAGATGGTATTCTTTGTTTAACAGAGAATACTTTAGAGATGACAGGGGAAGGGAATCCCTTTGTTCGTACTGTGGCTGCTGCGCTTGATTCGATGATGGTGGCTACGGATAAGAAGTTTTCAAAGCCGATATAAAAGCTTTACTTTTCCTTATCGTTGGGTAGAGAAACTGAGGAGAGGAATCTATATAGCATAAATATTATGGAAGAAAGAAAGATAGTTGTCGTTGGTGCTGGTCTTACTGGTCTTACTTGTGCAGCTTATCTACGTCGTAAAGGTCAAGATGTAGTGGTTTTGGAGGCTGCCGATCGTATCGGTGGACTTATGCAGACGGAAGAGGTAGACGGCTTTGTGATGGAACAAGGACCGAGTACGGGTACTATTAAATACCCTGAAGTGGCTGAACTCTTCGATATGTTAGGCGATGATTGTACGTTGGAGGTAGCACAGAGTTCTGCTAAATGCCGTTTGATATGGAAAGATGGACGTTTTCATGCCCTACCTTCTGGACTTTGGTCTGCTATCACCACTCCTCTCTTCACACTGAAAGATAAGTTCCGTATCCTTGGTGAGCCATGGCGTAAGAAGGGGATAGACCCTAACGAGAGTGTGGGTAGCCTTGCTGAACGACGCTTGGGACGGTCATTTGTTGATTACGCAGTCGACCCTTTCCTCTCTGGTGTGTATGCTGGTGATCCTTATCAACTACCAACTCGCCTTGCTTTGCCTAAACTCTACGACTTAGAACAACGTTATGGAAGCTTTATTAAAGGGGCTATGGCACTTGCAAAACAACCAAAGACGGACAGGGAAAAGCGTGCAACGAAGGCTGTCTTCTCTACTCGTGGAGGTTTCCGTAGTCTTGTTTCTGCATTAGGGAGAGTTATTGGTGATGAGAGAATCCGAACGAATTGTAAAGAACTAAGTATTGAACCGTTAGGAGATAAGTGGAAACTGTCTTGGGGTGAGAATACTATAATAGCTGAACAGGTTATTACAACTTGTCCTGCCTATGCCTTGCCTAAGTTATTGAACTTCTTACCTAAGGAGCAACTTGACGATTTAAGCAATCTTTATTATGCTCCAGTGATTGAGATTGGAGTGGGTATGAAGAATACGGGGGATGTACATTGGAATGCCTTTGGCGGATTAGTACCGTCAAAAGAAAAGCAGAATGTATTGGGAGTCCTTATGCCTTCCGCTTGTTTTCAAGGGCGTTCGCCTAAGGAAGGAGCCAATTACGCATGCTTTATAGGTGGTGCTTGTCATCCTGAATATATCAATAAGACGGATGAAGAACTGATAGGATTGGTTAATACGTCCCTTCATACGATGTTGGGTTATCCTAAAGGCACGTGTGCTGACGTCATTCGTATTTACAGACACAGCCATGCTATTCCACAATATATGCCCGAAACGGATGCTCGCCTTCGTACTATTGATGCCGTAGAACTTGCTTATCCTGGTTTACATATCATTGGTAATTTGAAAGATGGTATCGGTATGGGCGATAGAATCAAGCAGGCTGTGGATATGGCAGAGAAGATTAGTTTGTCTGTATCGTAAATACAAGCTATCTCACACGAATATTTCTTGTTTCAATTTGCTGTCACTTTTAACACTTCAATTACTCCTCTGTAAACTAATAAGTTAAGTTCTTACAATGGATGACAGCAGTGACAGCAAATTGAATTTATCCTAATTGCCGAAGCAAAAACACAAAGTCAAACAAGTATATAACATGCAAAAAGCCATAATCCCAATAGGATTACGGCTTTTATTGTTCTTTTCAGCTATGACTGAAAGTATTTTTTTATCCCAATGCAGCTACGTGCTTGCAGAGAGCAGACTTCAAATTAGCTGCCTTGTTCTGGTGGATAACGTTAGTCTTTGCCAACTTGTCCAACATCTTCTGTACAACAGGATAGAGCTTAACAGCCTCTTCCTTATCCGTCATGCTACGCAACTTGCGTACAGCGTTACGCATAGTCTTAGCATAATATCTGTTGTGCAAAGTCTTAACCTTGTCCTGACGGATTCTCTTCAATGATGATTTGTGATTTGCCATCTTTGTTTTCTTCTTTTATTTTACTTGTAGTCCCTAGCAGAGTCGAACTGCTCTTTAGAGAATGAAAATCTCTCGTCCTAACCGATAGACGAAGGGACCATAGCTGATTTTGCGGGTGCAAAGGTAGCCCATTTATTTTAATCAACCAAACTTTTTGCTAATAAATTTTCGTAAGAGGCTGTATTTTTGTATTTTTGCATTGTTTTTTATATGATTTTGAAGTCAAAGGCAATTGTTTTGCGTTCTCTGAAGTTTGGTGACTCATCACTAATAATTGATATGTTTACCGAGTTAGAGGGGCGTATTTCTTTTATAACGCGCATTCCTAAGACGGCAAAAGGGAAGATTAAGAAGCAGTATTTTCAACCGCTGACCTTACTCGACCTTGAATTTGATTACCGTCCGCGAACTTCTTTGCAGCGTATAAAGGAAGTGCGTATCCTTCGTCCTTACGGCTCTATACCTTTTGACCCTGTGAAGTCGGCTATCCTGCTCTTCCTTTCAGAATTCCTTTATTATGTTACTCGTGGTGAGCAACAGAATGCCCACCTATATAATTATGTATGTGCGAGTATGGAATGGTTGGATGAGGCTGAGCGTGATTATGCCAATTTCCATCTTGTCTTTATGATGCGTTTGAGTCGTTTCATCGGTTTCTTCCCTAATCTTGATGCCTATCAGGCGGGTGCTTGCTTTGATCTTCGCAATGCAACCTTCACTGCAAGTGCACCTCTTCATTCTGATTATCTACTCCCTGCAGATGCAGCAGGTATTAATCAGTTGATTCGTATGGACTACGAGAATATGCACCTTTTCCGTCTATCTCGTCACGATCGCAATCGTATTTCAGATATCGTATTGCATTACTATCGAATCCATGTGCCTGATATGCCTGAACTAAAAAGTTTTCAGGTGATGCGCGAACTGTTTAGTTAAGGTGCTTTACGATGTTATTTAGGTGTTAATAAATGCTCCTATAATGACCGTATATTATACTTATAGATAGTCTTTATCAAATTATTTTCATGAAAAAAAATATTTTTCTTCATGAAAAGAAATATTTATCTTCATGAAAATAATTTCTTTTTTTCATGATAATAATTCAAGATTGGTATTTTGTTGCTTGTTTTTTTTATTACTTTTGTGGACTTGAAGCATGAAAATTCAAACTTAACCTATTATATAATATAAGTTTATGAAGTTAACAGAACAGCGTAGTAGTATGCTTCATGGTGTACTGCTGATTACTTTGTTTGCTTGTGCAGCATTCTATATCGGTGATATGGGATGGGTGAAAGCACTTTCGTTGAGTCCGATGGTCGTTGGTATCATCTTGGGTATGCTTTATGCCAATAGCCTTCGCAATAATCTTCCTGAAACGTGGGTGCCGGGTATTGCCTTTTGTGCGAAACGTGTGTTGCGGTTTGGTATTATTCTTTATGGTTTTCGTTTGACCTTTCAAGACGTGGTGGCAGTGGGCTTCCCTGCTATTATTGTGGATGCAATTATTGTATGTGGAACGATTCTCTTAGGTGTTTTGGTCGGTAGACTCTTGAAGATGGACCGCAGTATAGCTCTTTTGGCAGCTTGTGGAAGTGGTATCTGTGGAGCCGCTGCGGTGTTAGGTGTCGACGGAGCTATTCGTCCGAAGCCTTATAAGACGGCTGTAGCGGTAGCGACGGTGGTAATCTTCGGTACACTTTCAATGTTCCTTTATCCGATTCTTTATCGTGCAGGTGTCTTTGATTTATCACCCGATGCAATGGGAATCTTTGCAGGGTCTACGATTCATGAGGTGGCTCATGTCGTCGGTGCAGGTAATGCCATGGGTGCTGCAGTGAGCAATTCTGCGATTATCGTTAAGATGATTCGTGTGATGATGTTGGTACCTGTGTTGTTGGTTATAGCCTTCTTTGTTGCAAAGAATGTTGCTGAGCGAGACGATGAGGCTGGCGGTAGTCGTAAGATAAACATCCCTTGGTTTGCGATTCTCTTCCTTGTGGTCATCGGTTTCAACTCATTGAACTTACTTCCAAAAGAACTTGTCGACTTTATCAATACCCTCGATACCTTCCTTCTCACCATGGCTATGTCTGCGCTCGGTGCTGAAACGAGTATTGATAAGTTTAAGAAAGCAGGTTTTAAGCCTTTCCTCTTGGCAGCAATTCTATGGTGCTGGCTGATCGGTGGAGGTTATTGCTTGGCAAAGTATTTGGTGCCTATGCTTTAGTTTATGGTGAGAAGTGTTAGATGTTGAGGACCTGTTTTAGTTTAGTATATTTGAATACGCTTATTCTTTATAAGTAACAAGCTTTTGTGTTGTACAGAAGGAAATAAGAAAACGGCTACTTATTTAATGGGGTAGTCGTTTTCTTATATGTATAGTTACAAGTTAAATATTTAACAAAATGTACTTACTTTAGATATTCAATTTCAACATTTCTATCATACATATGTAGCACACATTTTTCAACTTGTTCATTTTTGAGGAAGATAGTCAGTCCATAGTTTTGCCCATCGAAGTCAATCCAACCAAATGGGGACATAGCTTGAAGAGGGTAGCCTCTCAATACAATTTTGTTATCAGACTGGCTAATTACTCTCATTGGTTTTGGAGCCATCTGCACGTTGTTTTGCCAAACTGGGTGCATGCCGTCCAAGTTGTAGATAGTAACGATATATCCATCATCGCTAACAATTTTATAACCGCTACATCCACTTATATTTGGTTCAACTTTCACAGCACGTTTGGCACCGCCATGGGGACCAGAAATATGAATGCCATCTTGGTATCTTATATGATCGGAAGATTCAAATAAAAAATTCAAATCCATAAGAATTGGTTTATATCTTTGCTAATAATTTTAACTGACCTGTATGTAGAATTCCAAACAATCTCTCCATAAAATCATCAAGTTCAGGAGTATGATCAATAAACATTTCTGTAGCCAGCCAAATAGTTTCATCATCAAAGAAAAAAGCTTTAATACACTTTATTTCTTTGTTAAGTTCATTACAAACCTCCAAGCCATGTTGTTTTTCAGAAGGGTTATTTAGAGTATAAACACCTGGCATAAGAATCTGAAGGTAACTGTTATCCCCAGTATTGTTGCCAATAATGAAATTACCACCCTGATGTTTAAAAGTAATTCCAAATGGTTCAACACTAAATCGATAGCCATTGTTTTGTAACCACTCTTTGAAAATTTCCATATAGATATTCTCTCTGCCTATCCAGTTCCTCTCGGCTTTAATTTGTTTAGATTTATGAGAAGCGTGGAACTGACTAAGTCCACGTCTAAGTCGGAGGTCGTAGGAAAAACCTTATCCAGAGAATGGAGATAGCAGTCCCACGCCTATGCGTGAGAACCACTATGCTGTCTCTCTGGATTAAGTCTTGAATTTCCTACGTTCCCGACTTGGAGATGAGCATAACGCTTCTTGTTCTTAAAAAGTATTGTGTTCTGAAAGAACACCTTGCAAAAATAGTAAAAAGTTCTTAAATCTACAAATGTATTGTCTGTTTTTTTTAAAAGTACTTTAGAATCTTATGTAACATGATTACAACAAGAGAAAATCTATTTGGTGTCTCTGAGAGCACAGGTTTTACTTAGTAGTTTGGTGTAGATGAAGTGCGCATCTGAGGGAACATGTTTTGGTTAGATGTTGAATGATATATAGGAGAATAATTACCATCTTCTACAAATGTGCGAAGGCTTAGCACGTTATGTGCGGACGCCTAACACATGTGGTGCGGAGGCTTAATAAGAAAGTATATAAGGGTAAAGAGACTAATAGAAAGGCTGCCTTTTCCCCAAAGGGAAGGGGTTATTCTTCTTATAACGAAGAAGGTTGATGAATCAAAAAAGGCTGAACTTCTTTCGGAGTTCAGCCTTTTCTTATTTTTGATATAACTATTATACGAAGCTAATAACGCCTTCAACAGCGCCTTCATTGCTTTCGTTTTCTTCATTATCTTGCTCAGGATTACTGATGCGCTTAATGTCCTTAATCATCTGCTTGGTACGCTTATAGGTTGGTGTGTTCTCTACAGCAAGGATAACATCCTCGTTGTCGAGTTCATCCGCAGTAAAGCGATAGATGTGTGGACGATGCTTGTATTGTGAGCTGTTGTTGTCCTTATAGAAACGATCACGACGGTCACGACGCTCTGCAGCCTTCTCCTCTTCCTCTGCCTGACGTGCTGCATCCTCTTGTGTCTGCTTCTTGATATGGCTACCCATACCGTCAACATCCTCGATACCGAAGCCCGTTGCAAGGATAGTAACCTTCACCTTCTTGTCGAGTTCAGGGTCAATAGCAAGTCCCCATTTCAACTCGAAGTCTGCACTGAAGTGGTTCATGAACTCTGTCACATCGCCCATTTCCTCCATTGTCAGACCCGAGTTGTCCTTGTCGTCAGTGTTGAAGTTGATAGAGAGTAGAATCTTCTTTGACTTGTAGACATCGTTGTCGTTGAGTAATGGTGAGTTGAGTGCGTCCTCAATCGCCTGCTTCACACGACCTTCACCCTCACCATAACCGGTTGACATGATAGCTACACCACCATCTTTGAGGACTGTCTTTACATCGTTGAAGTCGAGGTTCATAATACCATGAACGGTGATAATCTCTGCAATACTCTTGGCAGCCACACTCAGTGTGTCGTCAGCCTTGCGGAAACCATTGAGCAAACTTAGTTCAGGATAAATCTCGCGGAGACGTTCGTTGTTGATAACGAGCAGCGCATCGACGTGCTTTGCCATTTCTTCAACGCCATCCAACGCCTGGTCTATCTTCTTAGCTCCCTCGAAACGGAAAGGAATTGTAACGATACCCACGGTGAGAATGCCCAATTCTTTGCTGACACGTGCGATGACAGGTGCTGCACCAGTACCCGTACCACCACCCATACCAGCGGTGATAAATGCCATCTTCGTACCATCGTTGAGCATGTGCTTAATATCCTCTATAGTCTCTTCAGCAGCCTGACGTGCACGCTCAGGACGGTTTCCAGCACCTAATCCTTCCTTACCCAATTGCAGATGAACAGGAACAGGAGAGTCGTTGAGTGCTTGCGCATCCGTGTTGCAGAGTACGAAGGTTACGTCGTGGATACCTTCTTTGTACATGTGGTTTACGGCGTTACCACCACCACCGCCGACACCAATGACCTTGATGATGCTATCAGCTACATCGCCGTCACCGAAGTCTAATATATCCATTTTATTATTGTTGTCTGCCATAACAGTATGTTGTCTATGATTATTTCCTATGTTCTTTTTATGTGTGAGCTGTTGGATTATTCTTCATCCTCACTCATAATGGTTTTTCCGAACTCTTTCACCTTACGTGAGAATTTGTTCCAGAAGCTATTGCGACGCTTCTCCTCTTCGAGTTCGCGCTCTCTTGCTTCCTCTTCCTCACGCAGCTTGCGCTCTTCCTCTTCACGTTTGCGACGCTCAGCTTCAGCTTTCTTCTTCTCTTCTGGTGTTGGAACAATACCTTTTCCTTGTCTTGTTGTAGACGATGGAGTATAAGGCTGCTGCTGTTGATCAATAGGAGTTGCCACTGCAATGTCTTCGTTGTTGAAGAGATTGCTCTGTGCAGGGTTGTATTCTTGTCCAGCACAGTTCATCTCACCCTTGATAAGCAAACCGAGAATTGTGTTCATGTCACCATTCTTAGCTGTGATATCTGCATTGCTTGAAGCGATGGTATGTGTAACGAAGTTTGCTTTGCGAATCTTGTCGATATGTGTGGTATTGCGAATACAGCGTTCAATGTTCTTTAAATTCATACCACCACCAGTGAGAATGATACCGCCAAGAAGTTTGTCGGCATAGTCAGATGGTACCTGACACCATACATTCTCAACGATTTCACCAATACGTGCCTCAACGATTTCAATGAACTTACGGCTCTCTACGGTACGTTCTGGGTCTATAGAGTATTTTAATGTATTGTCGATATCGTTATTTTCAGTGAAAGCAGAACCATACTTAAGCTTCATCGCCTCAGCATCCTTCTCTTCCATTTGTAGGCTGGCAATGTCCTTTGTAATATTATTACCCCCCAATGGAATAACAGCCAAGTGACGGAGAATGTTCTTGTAATATACAGAAACTGTTGTTGTGTCAGCACCGAAGTCAACCAATACACAACCTCCACGTTTCTCAGCTTCGCTCAATACGGCATCAGCCAAGGCCAAAGGGGCAAGGTACATCTCGGCAATAGAGATGCCAGACTTCTCAAAGCAGTTGTTGAGGTTATCATAGAAAGCCTTGCGCCAAAGGATATTAAGGAAGTTACCCTCCAAGCGAGTGGCTTTGATACCTACCGGGTCGAGAACAAACTGGTTGTCAACCTTATACTCCTGTGTGGCAGCATCGAGAATCTCCTGGTCAGGATAAGTCATATTGCGGTTGGCATCCATTAACTCATTAATCATATCTGAGGTAATGATGGTATCAGTAGGCAAATCCTTTACGATAACGTTGCGAACGCTTCGTATAGATTGTCCTCCCACGCCTACATAGACCTGAGAAATCTCATACTTCAGTTGTTTTCTTAGTTTGTTGATGATGCCAGTGAGGCACTGTCCGGTCTTGTCGATGTTGTAAACGACACCCTTGCGAATACACTGTGTAGCGTCTTCCTTTACAACAGCAAGCACGGAGATACTGCCGTCAAGATTCTTTTTGCCAGCGATTCCCGTAATCTTTGATGAGCCTAATTCAATGGCTACTATGAACTCTGCCATATTCGTTAAGTATTATGTTCCTTATTTTATATTCTCTAAAATGATATTTTTTATTCCGTAAGTCCTGCAGAGGCATCTTCTTGCCGTTTCACTTCCTTACGGGCTTTATCTCTTTCCTCCTCTTCTGTACGTTGTACGTCTTCTACTTGTTCAGACTGAGCCTTCTTAAGCAATGCATCCTCTTCTTCTTTCTCGGCTTTCTCATCACGTTTCTTACAGATGATTTGGTTGTCGAATTCTATGTCGATGTAAGAGTATTTGTTCCAACCAGCTTGTGAAAGACCATATCGATAGAACTTCTCTAAGCGTGACAACTTCTTTTTAACGAAGATATTTATATCATGCTTACGCTTCCATGGACCATTGTTTTTAGGCAAGTAACCCATGAAGATGATATGATTACCGACACGTGGTACTAACTCAATGCCTCTGTCTGGTAAGACATTAATCTGCTCTATTTGGTTCAGCCATAGTGGTTCAGCACTGATAGCCTTGGCAAGAGGAGCAATATAAAGGCGTGCGAAGTTATTGTCTATATTGCCAGTTGCAATGATCAAGTCGCTGGTGTACTTAGAGTTTGGGAGTATTCCTCCGTTATCATCAAGATAATAGTCGGCTCCATTACTACTCTTAATGCGGATAATCGGCATACGTTGAGTAATATAGATGTTGACGTGTCCATCTTTTGTTTTGTAGCATTGGGCTGTATTGATGAATGGTCCCACTTTTAATGCCTCCTCAATATTGCGTGGATTGATGTCAGTTATCTTCTTATTGAGGGGATAGAGGTGGGCTTTCTCTAATATTTGTTTGATTTCTGTAGCGGTAAGAAAGCCAGCATTGTTAGAGTCAGATATGTTGATATTCACTTTGGTGCATAGCTGTTCGCTCTCATCAGGCTTGTTCCATGAGGTAACTGCCATGATGAGATAAATAGCCAGTACAATATCCAGCGCAGTGATAATTATCTTTTTCCACTTAATGTGCATATCTTCTCTCTTTTGTTTTAAGAGTTTTGCTTTCTTTCTTCTTATTTCTCGTTGAGTATCTTTGCAATCTCTGGGACATAATTGTCGAGATTACCGGCACCCAAAACAACCAAAACGTCAAAGTCTCTTGACTTTACAAAGTCGAGAACATCGTCCTTTTTAATCATCTGTTTCTTAACATTAGGACTGAGGTTGTCATAGATGAGTTCGCTTGTTACACCTGGGATCGGTTCTTCGCGAGCAGGATAAATCTCTGTCAATACCACTTCATCGAAATGACTGAGTGCCTCTGCAAACTCCTTATAGAAGTCACGTGTTCGAGTGTAGAGGTGTGGCTGGAAGATTGCAGTAACCTTCTTGTCAGCATAAAGTTCCTTAAGACTCTTTGCACTCTGTAGAATCTCCTTTGGATGATGCGCATAGTCTGAGAGGAAGACGTGGCGGTTATCCTTTATCTTGAAGTCGAAACGACGGTCAACACCACCATATGTCTTCATTCCATTGCGCAATTCTTCTGCCGTACAGCCATTGAGTTGAGCCATAGCCATTGCAGAGATACCGTTTTCAATGTTGATAGGTATGGGTTGTCCAAGCTCAATATCCTTTATGTTCTCGATAGGAGAAAAGAAGTCAAAGGTGATTGTTCCGTTTGCAATTCGTATGTTCTCAGCGTGGAAGTCGCCTTCGTCACGGCTGTATTCATAGATTCTAACACCTTCTTGTACGTTTGGTTTCATCTCTAATCCTTTGCGGATAATGAGTGCACCTCCCTTTTGAATGAGTTCTGTATAGTGTCGGAAACTCTCAAGGTAAGCCTCTTTTGTGCCGTAGATGTCCAAGTGATCAGGGTCAGTAGAGGTGATAACGCTCATCCAAGGACGCAGCCAATGGAAAGAACGGTCGAACTCGTCTGCCTCAATCACAACAAAGTCGCTATGGTCAGAGAGGATATAATTAGTGCCATAGTTCTTGGAAATACCACCAAGGAAGGCGTTACAGTCCAAATGACTTTGGTGCATAAGGTGTGCACACATGCTGGAAGTCGTTGTCTTTCCATGTGTTCCAGCAAAGCAAAGACCCTTATGTGTTCGGGTGAGTGTGCCGAGAACCTGTGCACGTTTCTGAATCTCAAAGCCATTCTCACGGAAGTAAACCAGCTCAGCGTGGTTAGAAGGGATGGCAGGTGTGTAGATTACCAACGTTGATGCTGGTTCTTTGCACGCTGCAGGGATGAGTTGAACATTCTCCTCATAATGAATGTCCATTCCTTCTTTCTCCAAAGTGTGGGTAAGTTCAGATGGAGTTTTATCGTAACCCGCTACTTTCAATCCTTTATGAAGGAAATAACGAGCAATAGCACTCATGCCGATGCCACCTGCACCTACGAAGTAAACTGATTTAATATCTTTGAGTTCCATGTGTTATATATTCTTTTTCTTTCTTTTGTTTGGGAATAGAACAGCGTTCTACGATGGTTTCTTTAAACCCTATCTATTGGAAGATAGCTTTATCCCTTAATGAGTTTGATAACCTCGTCAGCAATAATCTCTGCGGAGTTCTTCAGCCCCATCTTCTTAACATTCTCACTAAGACTTGCCAACTTCTCATCATTAGTGATGGTATCGAGTGCAAGTTTTATTAAAGTGTCAGGTGCATCAACGTCCTTTACGCAGAGTGCAGCATCTTTATTGACCAATGCCATCGCATTCTTTGTCTGATGATCTTCTGCCACGTTTGGACTTGGTACCAAGATAACAGGCTTTCCGATAAGCTGGAATTCACTGATAGAACTTGCGCCAGCACGACTGATAACAAGGTCAGCAGCCTTATATGCAGCACCCATATCACTGATAAAGTCCATTATCTTTAGGTTCGGAAGTTCCTTACCCTTCATCGAATCCAATATCTGTTGATGATAGAACTTACCCGTTTGCCATATGAATTGAACGTCTGATTGTTTGATGAGATCAAGGTGTTCAATGACTGAGCGATTGATAGTTCTTGCTCCAAGACTACCACCAACGAGGAGGATAGTTTTCTTGTTAGGGTCAAGACCGAAACTCTCACGTGACTCTTCAACAGAGAGTGGGGTAGAGAGGACGTTCTGACGAACAGGGTTACCCGTCATGATAATCTTATCAGCAGGGAAGAAACGGTCCATACCTTCGTAAGCAACACAAATCTTCTTCACACGCTTAGACAATAGTTTGTTGGTAACACCAGCATAAGAATTCTGCTCTTGGATAAGACATGGGATGCCCATCTTTGCACACTCATAGAGCGTTGCACCACTGGCATAACCACCAACACCCACAGCAACCTGTGGCTTGAAGTCTTTTATTATCTGGCGAGCCATACGAAGACTCTTCCAAAGTTTGCAAAGTACTTCAATGTTCTTTAGCTTATTAGCACGGTCGAAACCTTTGATAGGTAGGCCTTTTATCTCATAACCAGCAGCAGGAACACGTTGCATCTCCATACGTCCATCAGCACCCACAAAGAGAATCTTCGCCTCTGGGTGTTTTGCCTTGATGGCATTAGCAATTGATACTGCAGGGAAGATATGTCCTCCCGTACCGCCACCGCTGATGATAATTCTTAATTCTTCGTCCATTTGCATCTTCTTTATAACCTACAAAGGTAATCATTTTTTTTATCTTCTTTCAACTTTCACATTCTTTTTAGTCTTCTCTACAGATTAGACTATTGCATGTGAAACTTTCTCAGAAGGTTTCTTTTCTTCTTTCTTTTTCTTTGCTGAACGGCTTACACTGAGTATTACGCCTATGTAGACGCAATTAATGATGGTTGAAGTACCACCCTTACTGATAAGGGGGAGTGGCTGTCCAGTAACTGGTGCCAATCCTACAGCTACTAACATGTTGAATAACGCCTGTGTAACCAAGAGGAAAGCGATACCCATAGCGAGAAAAGCAGGGAAAGAGTTTTCGCATCTATTGGCTATAATACCCGTTCTGAAAAGAAGGATAATGTAAAGGAACGCTACGAATATAGCTCCACCGATACCCATCTCCTCAATGATAATAGCATAGATGAAGTCGGAGAAGGCTTGCGAAAGGAAGTCTCTTTCATTAGAGTTTCCTGGTCCTTTACCAACGACATCTGATGAAGCAATGGCTATGTTAGCATGTGCCACCTGCGCATCTTTATCTAAGTCGTAATCTTTTGGCGCAACATATTCGTTACTAAAGAATTTCTTTACACGTGCCTTCCAAGTGTCAGCACGGTGAAGTATTTTACCAAAGAAGCCGGGTGATTCCTCTTGCTGCACAGCTACCGTTTGTTCTGTAAGGTTTTGCTTAGCAGACAATTCGTCCTCAGCCTTCTTATCATCTCCTACGAGCATCACCATAGATAGGACGAAAACTCCAAGTAAGACGATGAAACCTATCAAACGACCTAACTGATTGAAAGGAACTCTTCCCACAAACATCATCAATATTACGGTCAAACCAATGAGCATCGCTGTGGAAAGATTCTCACCGAGAATGAGGAGAATAATACCACCCGATAGCCACATGATATATTTAAAGGCTTTTCGGTCAGCTCCATGTTCGGTTTGCATTGCGCTAAGAATCTGTGCAATAGCTAATACCAAGGCTCCCTTAGCTAATTCGGAAGGTTGAAATTGAATACCTGCAAAGCTAATCCAACGGCTTGCTCCATTCGTACTTTGTCCTGCTGCGAGTACCCATGCCAGCAATAGTATGGACATGCCCAGTACGATAGGCGTTATGAGTTTGAAGTAACGACATTTAATATTTAATACAACCACCATCAGAGCAATTCCTACAATGAGGATGCTACAATGGTAGATGATAGGACTCCAGTAGTTACCTCCTGTGTACGACAGTGAACTTGAGGCTGAATATACCTCAATGATACTGATGATACATAGGAAGAAGAAGACCATCCAAATAACCTTGTCTCCTTTGAATATGTTACTGAGAGATTTATTCTTCATTGTTTTTTATTCCTTATGGGATTTATTAGCCCAATTAGCTTTATTAGCCTTATTAGCCCAATTAGCCTAATTAGCCTTTCCCTACAATGCTCTTACATAACTCTTGAACTGCTCGCCACGGTCTTCCATATTCTTAAAAAGATCGAAGCTTGCACAGCATGGGCTTAGGAGAACTGTGTCACCTGGCTTTGCTAACTCGGCACAAGCTGCAACACAATCCTTCATGGAGTGGGTGTCGCGGATAGGAAGCCCGAGGTCGTCGAAGTTGTCATGTAGCTTCTTATTGTCAGCGCCAAGGTAGACGATACCAGCACACTTCTGCTTAACTAAGTCCTTAATGCTGTTATAGTCATTTCCTTTATCCTTGCCACCAATAATCAAGATAGTTGGTGTACGCATGCTTTCAAGTGCATACCAACAAGCATCAACATTGGTAGCCTTTGAGTCGTTGATATATTGTACACCAGCAACCTTACATACCTTCTCCAGTCTATGTTCAACACCAGGGAAGTCGCTCAGACTCTTGCGGATGTTTTCTTTCTTGATACCGCTAATGTCTGAGGCAATACCTGCTGCCAAAGAGTTGTAGATGTTGTGACGTCCAGTAAGTGAAAGGTCTTCCTGTTCCATGTTGAATGGCTCAGGCTGTTCAATCGTGTACTGTCCTTCTTCAATGTAACCGATACTGCCATTCTCCTTTAATTCAGAGAAAGGATAGCATACGGCATGTACATCAAACTTCTCAAGTTCCTTCTTGATGACAGGGTCATCGTTCCAATAGATAAAACTGTCCTCCTTGGTTTGATTCTGAATGATACGCATCTTAGCGTCTGCGTAGTTCTCAAACTTGTAGTCATAGCGGTCCAAGTGGTCAGGGGTGATATTGAGAAGGATGGCAATATTGGCACGGAAGTCATACATATTGTCCAACTGGAAGCTACTCAACTCAATGATATAATACTCATGTGGGTCTTCTGCCACCTGCAGTGCAAGACTGTTACCAATGTTACCAGCCAAACCAGCGTCGTAACCAGCATCTTTGAAGATATGATAGATGAGGCTCGTTGTTGTGGTCTTTCCATTACTTCCAGTAATACATATCATCTTAGAGTTGGTATATCGACCAGCAAATTCTATTTCACTAATGATATGTGTACCCTGTGCAATAAGTTTCTGAACAATAGGAGCTTCTTTAGGAATACCAGGGCTCTTGATGATTTCATCAGCATTGAGAATCTTCTCTTCTGTGTGTTGTCCCTCTTCCCATTCTATACCACGGTCATCAAGCATCTTCTTATACTTGTCCTTAATGGCTGACATGTCAGAAACAAAGACATCGAAGCCTTCTTTCTTTGCCAATACGGCTGCGCCGGCACCACTTTCACCTGCACCAAGTATTACTATTCTTTTCATATATCTTTCCTTTCCTTACTCTTGCTTATGTAATGTTTTTGTTTGCTGGCTGCTTACCTTTCTTCGAGTAAACGGTTACCCGCCTTTTGGGTAGTGGTCAGCTGTATGGTGTATCGTATGAACACCAATGGTGCGAACGCCCCGCACATATCGTGCTAAGGCTTCGCACGCCTCGTGTTTATCTTATCTTCAGTGTGATGATAGTCATTGCAGCGAGGATGATAGTCACGATGATGAAGCGTAGTGTTATCTTACTCTCATGCACTGCACTATGTGGTTTCTTCAAGAGATACTTACACTCTGGATCGAGTTGGCTATCTTGTGTACGGAAGTTGTCATGTATTGGTGTACGCTTAAAGATACGCTGTTTAACACCTTTACGCTTTCCTAACTTGTAGTACCAAACCTGTACGATGACACTTAAGCTCTCAACAAAGAATACGCCACAGAGAATCGGAAGCATCAACTCCTTGTGAATGATGATAGCACCTACTGCTATGATTCCTCCGATGGTAAGACTTCCCGTGTCACCCATGAACACTTGTGCAGGATAAGCATTGTACCAGAGGAAGCCTATCAATGCTCCAATGAATGCCATGAAGAACACAACTAATTCTTCCGAACCTGGAATGTACATGATGTTGAGGTAGGCTGCGTATTGTATATGGCTACTTACGTAGGCTAATATACCCAATACGACACCTATGATGGCGGAGTTTCCTGCGCACATACCATCCATTCCGTCGTTAAGGTTTGCACCGTTAGAAACGGCAGTGACGACAAAGATAGTCATAAGCACGAAGAGAATCCAGCCACCTGCAGTCTTGTACTTGCCTAAGAAACCTACAATCTCTGAGTAATCAAGATTATGTAGCTTAACAAATGGAATGGTCGTCTTCAATGTCTTTTCAGCTTTTGTTTCATGTTTGATGACGACTTCCTTACCATTTTGATTTGCAACCTCAAGGTTCATGTTAGCTTTGACGTCAGGAGAAGCCCAAAGTGTTAAGCCAACGATGAGTCCGATGGTTACTTGTCCGATAATCTTATATTTACCCTTCAGTCCTTCCTTGTCGTGCTTGAATATCTTAATGAAATCGTCCATACCACCGAGAAAGCCCAACCAAATGGTTGTGACTATCATCAGAAGCAGATAGATATTACGTAATCTACCTAACAAGACGACAGGAATCAAGAGTGCAACGATGATGATAATACCACCCATTGATGGTACACCAATCTTTTTGACACCAAATGGGTCAATCTGTGCATCTCGTTGTACCTCTGTAATCTGCTTCTTCTTGAGGTATTTAATGAAGCGTTCTCCGAACCATGCAGAGATAATCAGTGCTAATATCATTGCCAAAATAGAACGGAAACTGATGTAGCCCCAAAGGTGAGAACCACTGATACCGAACTGGTCAAGCCAACGGAAGATATAGTATAACATTTTATTTCTCTTTTATGTTGTTCTTACGATAGACGATAGGGTCTCTATTTTAGAATTACTTGATACCGAAGATTTCACGGATAACCTCGTGGTCATCGAAATGATGCTTTACACCATTTATCTCTTGGTAGTTCTCATGTCCCTTACCTGCAACAAGAATAACGTCACCTTTCTGTGCCATCATGGCTGCAGTGCGAATCGCTTCCTTACGATCAGTAATCGTGAGAACCTTCTTACGCTGTGTGGCATCAAGTCCTGCAAGCATATCATCGATAATAGCCTGTGGCTCTTCGTCGCGTGGATTGTCACTTGTGAGGATGACCGTGTCACTTTGTTTAACAGCCTCTTGCGCCATTAATGGACGTTTACCCTTGTCACGATGTCCACCTGCACCGCAGACAGTAATGACATGTCCGCCCTTACCATCAAGTACATCATGGATAGCAGAGAGGACATTCTCCAGTGCGTCTGGTGTATGTGCATAGTCAACAACAGCAGTGTAGCCTTCTGGTGATTGGATAGGCTCTAATCGTCCGTTAACACTCTTGAGTGTGCTCATTGCTATTAGGACATCCTCTGGCTTCTTGCCTAACATGATGGCAGCACCATATACTGCAAGCAGATTGCTCACATTGAACTTACCAATGAACTGTACGCCAACCTCTTTGCCGTCAACTTCAAGGTACATACCTTCAAAGTGGCATTCAAGAATCTTTGCACGGAAGTCTGCCATTCGTTTGATAGAATAGGTCTTGACTGTTGCCTTTGTGTTCTGAACCATAATCATACCGTTCTTGTCATCGGCATTGGTGATGGCAAAAGCGGTCTTAGGCAGTCCGTCGAAGAACATCTTCTTCGCATTGCGATAGTTCTCGAAAGTCTTATGGTAGTCGAGGTGGTCACGTGTAAGGTTGGTAAAGATGCCTCCTACAAACTCTAAACCACCTATACGATGCTGATGAATAGCATGGCTGGAACACTCCATGAAGGCATATTCGCAGCCTGCCTCAACCATCTTCGCAAGTAGACAGTTAAGTTCTATTGGGTCTGGAGTAGTGTGACTTGCAGGAACTTCCTCATCATTAATATAGTTACATACGGTAGAGAGTAAGCCTACCTTATGACCGAATTCACGGAACATTCTATATAACAAGGTGGCAATGGTTGTCTTACCGTTCGTTCCAGTTACACCAACCAACTTTAGTTTGCGTGATGGTTCTCCATAGAACATTGTGGCAACCTTTCCTGCTTCTTCTTCAGTTGATGCTACTTGAACGTATGTTACCTTTTCATTCAGTTCCTCAGGCATATCTTCAAGTAGGATTGCTACGGCTCCTAACTCAATAGCTTTGCTAATGAATTTATGTCCGTCTACCTGTGTTCCTTTCATTGCGATGAACAAATGGCCGTTCTTTATCTTACGACTATCAATGTTCACTCCTTTAATCTCAACGTCAATATTGCCTTGGCTGGCAATAACCTTAACGTTTTTGAGTAATTCGCTTAACTTCATATCTTTGTTCTTTTCTTGTTCTTTATGATTGTAATCGAAGTGTTCTGTCTTTGTGAAGTGAATGTTTATCCCATTCTTAATTCACATTTCATGCCCTTCTTAACCTTTTCGCCTGGTGCTACGCTTTGTTTAATAACACGACCTCTACCGGTAAGTATTACTTTAATACCATGTTTCTCCATCAGGTAAACAGCGTCACGAGCACCCATGCCATGGACGTCAGGGACTATGTTGGCTTTAGGTGTTTGCTCCTTTTGGAAGGTCAATGACTTTCCTTTTATGGTGGTTGTTCCCCATATAGGATTACCGAATGGGTAGGCACCGTTCCAACCATTCGTTATTTGGAAACCGAGAGAATTCAACACATAGTCTGTTGCAAGCAGGTTGCCTGTCTTTGCTGTAGGGATTGTTACAGATGAAGCATCGTGTGCATCAGTAACATTCAGCTTCAGACTTTGTGCCATAATGCCTTCTGCTATGTGGTGGAATACAACGCCACTCATACCACCTCCGGATGCTGGAAGACCTGTCTTCTGTATGCAGACAATACAACTGTAACGTGGTTTGTCGGCAGGGAAGAAACCTGCAAAGCTGAGGAGATAATTTGTTCCACCAGTTTTATAACCCAAGGCTCCCTTTGACATCTGGGCAGTACCAGTCTTACCTGCAACGAGGAATTTGTCAGAGCCAGCCTTCTTACCCAAACCTTCAGAGACAACTTCCGTCAGAATACGTGTAATATTCTTGATGGTACTTTCCTTTGCAATGCGCTCCTTTAATACCTTTGGCGGATTGTTATAGATGACCTCACCATTTTTTACAATCTGTTTTACAAATCGTGGCTGCATTAGCTTACCACCATTGGCGATCGCATTATAGAAGGCAAGAGTCGATATTGGTGGTATCTGTGTCTCGTAACCAATACTCATCCATGGCAGAGCAGTGGCACTCCAGTTGTCATACTGACCACGACTATTCTTATGTGGCATGCGGATTCGTGCTGGTGAATAGCCTACGATAGGGACATGGAAATCAGTTGCAAGTCCTAAGTCGTAGATACCTTGAACGAATTTCTCTGGGTTCTTGTGGTAGTGCATGTCAATGATACGACTGACACCGATGTTTGAACTGTATTTTAAAGTCCATGGCAGCGTCAGCGTTCCATATCCTCCACGTGTCCAGTTGTGGTCCTTCATGTCTCGTCCGTACATATTCCATACACCTGGTCCAGTCTGAACAGTGTACATAGTATCAACGAGTCCATCATCAAGGATGGTCATAATAGAGGCTGTCTTAAAGACAGAACCAGGCTCAAGCAAGTCACTTACGGCATGATTCTTAACCTCTCTATATTCGCCATCACTACATTTATCTAAGTTGACAATAGCCTTCACGTCACCAGTTGCGACTTCCATCACAATAGCAACACCAACGTTACCATTTACGTTAGGGTCTTTCAGCTCGTCCAACAAGGCACGCTCTGCTAAGTCTTGCATGCTGACGTCAATGGTAGTTATGATGTCGGCACCATCAATTGGTGGTGTATCAGTGATATCAAGGAACTTGTTACGAACCTTACGACGGTGGATGATACCATTTGTACCACGCAGAATAGAGTCGTATGAAAGCTCTAATCCACAGCGTGCAGTATCCTTTGCGCCGAACATATCACCTATCGTACGTTGAGCAAGTGACCCAAACGGACGACGACGTGCATTGAACTCATCCCAGTGGAATCCACTCTTATATTTAGAAAGGTGGAAAATAGGGAGGCTCTGTATCTCTTTAAATGTGTTATAGTCTATGCGCTCGTTCCATATTGCCCAATGCTTACTCTCTTTGTGGTAGCCTTCCATGAGGTACTTCTTGAAGTAGGCTGCTGATTTCTCAGGAAAGATGTTATTCAATCCCTTGCTGATATAGTTGATGCTATCGACGAACGCAGTGTCGTTTCCAGCTGCTTTGAGTGCGTTGAAGTCCATGTAAACCTTAAATTCTGGTAATGAACTTGCCATAAGTTGCCCATTACAGCTTAAGATATTACCTCTGGTAGGCTTTACTGTGACGCTGTCTTTCTTTTGAGAAGCAGCAACTTCCAGCCAGTAGGTTCTACCTGCAGTCATGGTGTAGATAGTCTTACCAATAACAGCTACAGCTACAAGCGACATGATGATCGCTATAACACTGTAGCGGGGCATTACTTTGCTATTATCAAACTTACTCATATCCTATTTCTCGGGTACATCTATAATATAAGGTGGACGGTCAGACATCTTTAGTACACTGTCCTTTCTCGTTTTCAATATCTCAAGTATATGGCTCTCACGTGTCTTCTCTGTGAGTTGACTACTACTTGAAAGCGCACGATACTTAGCGTCCTCCAACTCTTTTTGCAACTTATCAATCTCAATAAGGTACTTCTGCACACTGTATCGATTTGATATGTAAACGATAGTGAAAATCACAGCGGTGATAATCAACCAGATGTTATTACGTAGGAGTCGTGCAGAGAGGATGTCACCTCCAAGAATCTTTCTTAGTGTGAAGTTTGATGATTGTGGTTGCTCATCTTCGCGTGCTTGCTCCTCAATGGCAGCTTTAATCTTTTCTACTTCAACCTCTTCTTCTATTCTTTTTTCTTCCTCCTCCGTTAGTGGTGTTGCTACCTCGTTATTCGCAGTAGCTTCTTGTTGATCTTCTATAGTCTCTGCCTTTACGAGTGGCTCTGTGACGTTTATGCTCTCTTCAGTGAAAGCAGTCTGATCTTCTGTGAGAGGATGCTCCGTCAGCGTTGGACTCTTCTTGTCGTTCTCGTCATTCATTTGCTTTCTTTTCTGCTATTCTTAGTTTTGCACTTCGGCTTCGTGGGTTGCGTTCTTGTTCGTCGTTACTTGCAGTGATAACTTTGTTATTGACTAATCGGAATGGTGTTTCTGTTCGTCCGAAGAAGTCTTGTTTCACTTTACCCTCTATATTTCCTGACTTCATAATGTTCTTTACCATTCTGTCCTCTAAGGAGTGGTAGGTAATAACCGATAGTCTACCGCCAGGGCGAAGCAGTTCGGTTGCTGCCATAAGCATTTCCTTCAAGGCGTCCATCTCGTGGTTTACTTCGATGCGAAGGGCTTGAAACATTTTTGCCATGTCTTTCTTTTCGCGTGCCCACTGAAAGAAAGGTTCGATGGTTGTCAGTAAGTCGTTCGTTGTTTTATATGTTTTCTGTCCTCTTGCCTTGACAATGGCTGAGGCGATGCGGCGCGACTGCTTCAGTTCTCCGTAGAGATAGAGTATGTCTGCCAATCGTTCTTCATCGTAGTCGTTGAGAATGTCGGCAGCTGTTATTCCTGCTCGTTTGTTCATTCTCATATCAAGTGGAGCTTCGAAGCGGAATGAGAATCCGCGTGTCTCATCATCAAAGTGATGGCTGCTAACACCAAGGTCGGCAAGTAGTCCGTCTATGTATTCTACGCCATAATACTGCATCCAGTTCTTCAGGTATCTGAAGTTAGAACGAACAAAGGTGAAGCGGTCTACCTGTTCCTCGCTTAAGCCCATGTTGTCAATATTCTGCTCGGCATCGGCATCTTGGTCGAAGCTGTAAAGATGACTGCCCTCTGCTAAGCGAGAAAGAATCTCTCGGCTATGACCTCCGCCTCCGAAAGTTACATCCACGTAGACTCCGTTGGCATGTAGGTTCAAACCTTCAATGCTTTCGTTGAGGAGTACTGGGATATGATAACATTCTGCAGTCTTAATCATGCTGTTGATTCTTTTGTGGTTGACTAATCGTTGTTTTGTGAAGGGGTGTCAAGTGAGGCGGCTCCCTCCATGCCCATGGTTTCTTCCATGGCCTTGCTGAATTCTTCAGCCGACATGAATGGCTCGTTGTTCTCGCCGTTTGCCCAGATTTCAATGCTGTCGTCCATTCCTGTAAATCTAATCTGCTGGTCGATATTCGCCATTTTCAGATATCGTTTTGGAATGAGAAAACGACCGTTTCCGTCCAATGTAATCATCTCAACGTCTGTGACATACTGACGATAAATCATCTGGTCGCGACGGCTCCAGCGACTCAAACGCTTGCGGAGTGCATCCATTCGTTCGTTCCATACAGACTCGGGGTAGAGAACTAAGCATGGCTCGAAGATATCTTTGCGCAATACCAGCGATTCTTCGCCCGATGCGTTGAGCACCTTGCGGAAGACTGCAGGCAGGAAAGCTCTTCCTTTTGCGTCTGTTTTTGCTTCGATATTGCCTAAGAATCTCATGTCTATTTTTTATAAAGCTGTATTTGGCTTCAAAGTTACACATTTTTCCCCACATATCCCCACCATGCTCCACAATATTTTGTTAACGACCTCTATTTTTAGAATATTAACACTTTGAAGAGCGTTTCTTTCCTCTTGTCAATTGCGCTTTGTGGTGTACTTGATTTTTGCTATGTGTTAAGAGTGTTGAGTGAGTTGTATGACGGTTTGAAATATATTTACAGCCATAAGGGTTTAAAATGTTAATTTGGATATAAAAAGTACTATTCTGGATGTCTTTGTAAGTATCAGAGAGTCAAAGGGTTGTAAAATTGGTTTGCAAAAGGTACTTAATTGGACTTCAAAAGGGCGTTAGTAAGGGTCTTAAAGGGCACCTTTTGCAAGCTTATTGGGCGTCTTTAAGATGCTAAAAGAGCATATATTGAAATTGATGTTGTGAAATATTATTACAAAATACGTTTTTCAGTACGAGTTTTATAGTTCTCCTTTTGCTTTTATTTCCTTCTTTTTAAGTTGCCTTTCTTTCGGTCTTTTTGGCGTATCAAAGTAGGTTTTAGGAACTCATTACGTAAAGTGGAGGATGCTAAAAATAGTGGGGTAATATGGGGCATTTGGTTTTAAATGAAAGTAATCAACGCTGTTGTTGACATGATTTTTTTCTGTTTAAACATATATTTTTCGCAAAAAACGCAAGCTATTCCAAATGGTTTCGTTATTTTTGCATTTTGTTAGGAGAGATTTGAGTACATGGGTGCAGAAATAGAGAAGACGATAGACATAGACAAGATTCTAAGAGATAAGATGGGGGCGAAGGCTAAATTCGTTCCTTCTTTTGCCGTCAATTGGCTAAAAAGAATCCTTCATGAAGATGAGGTTAATCAGTTTCTATGGGATAGTCGTGGTATGTCAGGTACAGAATGGCTCACGGAATGTGTTAGATATCTTGACATGACACTGCAAATCGAAGGTTTAGAGAATCTTCCAGATAAGGATGATGGTAAGTTTTATACCTTTGTTTCAAATCATCCTCTTGGTGGTCAGGATGGTGTAGCATTGGGATCTATTATCGGTAAGCACTATGATGGCAGATTTCGCTATTTGGTTAATGACTTGTTACTTAATCTTCCGGGCTTAAAACCAGTAAGTATTGGCATCAACAAAACTGGAAAGCAGAGTCGTGATTTCCCTCGCATGGTTGAAGCTGGCTTTAAAAGTGATAATCATATCTTGATGTTCCCTGCTGGACTGAATAGTCGTAAGATTAATGGGAAGATTCATGACTTAGAGTGGAAGAAGACGTTTATCACCAAGAGTGTGGAGTATCAGCGTGATGTAGTCCCCATCTTCTTTGGCGGACGTAATTCTGATCGATTCTATCGTATAGCACATTTCAGTGATAAATACGTTAAGAAGGTGAATATAGCGATGCTATTCCTTGTTGATGAGATGTACAGAAACGTTGGTAAAACGTTCCGTGTTGCAATAGGAAAACCAATCCCTTGGCAGACGTTTGATAAGAGTCGCACATCGATGGAATGGGCGAAATTTGTTGAAGATATGGTTTATGAGCTCTAAAATTTAGCCTTATTAAATGACAGAATAAAGGGTTCAATCAAGCGATTAGATTTAGAGAAAGAAAAAGATAGATAGAATATATGGAAGAAGAAATCATCCAACCCATTAGCAAGGAGTTGCTCAAGAGCGAGTTGACTCCTGAACGGATGCTTCGTTCGACGAACAAAAGTCACAATGAAATTTATATTGTGACGGCTAAGACAGCTCCAAACGTAATGAAGGAGATTGGACGTCTGCGCGAAATTGCTTTCCGTTCGGCTGGGGGTGGTACGGGCAAATCGATGGATGTCGATGAGTTCGACACGATGGAGAATTGTTGTAGACAGTTGATTGTTTGGAATCCTGAAGCGGAAGAGATTATCGGTGGATATCGTTATATCTTTGGTAGCGAGTGGGAAATAGATAAAAACGGACAGCCAAAGGTCGCAACAAGTCACATGTTCCATTTCTCTGATAAGTTCATGAAGGAGTATGCTCCTTATACAGTTGAGCTTGGACGTTCTTTTGTTTCATTGGATTACCAGAACGTTCGTAAGAATTCTAAGAGCATCTTTGCGTTGGATAACCTTTGGGATGGACTTGGAGCGTTGACGGTGTTGTACCCTGAATGTAAGTATTTCTTTGGAAAGATGACCATGTATCCTTCTTATATCCGTCGTGGTAGGGATATGATTCTTTACTTTTTGAAAAAGTATTTTGATGATAAGGATGACCTTATTATACCGATTAAACCGTTAAAAATTGACACTCCAACCACTGAATTGGATGCTCTTTTCCAAGGAAATGGTTTTAAGGAAGACTATAGAATATTAAATAGAGAGATACGTGAGTTGGGATATAACATCCCTCCTTTAGTGAATGCTTATATGAATCTTTCTCCAACGATGAAACTCTTCGGTACAGCTATCAACTATGGCTTTGGTGATGTAGAGGAGACAGGCATCCTTATTGCGGTTGATGAGATTTTTGAAGAGAAGCGTGTTCGTCATATTGAGAGCTTTGTAGATGAGCATCCAGAGGCACTCAAGTTCACAAGCGGTGCTAATAATGTTATCTACAAGGAGAAAGAACAGCAGTAATACGTTTATTAGAACGATAAAAGAAAGGCAGGTAATCCGTTGATGTTTGGATTACCTGCCTTTCTTTTGTTACATTCTTCGCCCCTTATAGTATTAAGTAAAGATGTGAAGAAAGTGTTAATTGTCGATGAAATCGCATTCTTTTATCTAATAAAGAGCAGTTCGCGATACTTAGGAAGTGTCCAAAGTTCATCGCTGACCACTAACTCTAATTTATCAATTTGATATCGGATGGCTTCCATCTTTGGTGCGATAGTGTCATGATAAGCGATTGCTTTTTCGCGTTGACTTTCTATTTTGTTGGCTTGTTTACGTGCATTGACAAGTTCTTCAACACCCGTCTCGATGATATTAGTGCGTTCAGCAATCTCACGTATAATCTTTATATTACGCTCACTGAGCTGTTTTCCCTCTACATCTCCGAAGATATTGACCATATTCTGCACATTCTTCGCCAGTTGACTCTGGTAATGTGTTGCCACAGGGATGATATGGTTCATCGCCAAATCGCCCATTACACGTGCTTCAATTTGTATCTTCTTGGTGTATGTCTCCCATTTTACCTCGTTACGTGCCTCCAACTCATTACGCTTCATCACGTTCATTGACTCGAACATCTTGATAGAATCTTCGTCAAGGTAGCGGTCGAAGCACTTAGGACAACTTGATTCGCAATCGAGTCCACGCTTCTTGGCTTCTTCCTTCCAGCTATCAGAATATCCATTTCCATCGAAGTGAATAGGCTTACAGGTCTTGATATCTTCACGAATGATATCGATGATTGCTGATGTCAGGTCTTCTCCTTTCGCAACCAGAGCTTCAACGCGCTCACTGAAACGTTCTAAAGCTTCTGCTACAGCAGTGTTCAGTACAATCATTGCAGATGCACAGTTAGCCTCAGAACCTACTGCACGGAACTCAAAGCGGTTACCTGTAAAGGCAAAAGGAGATGTGCGGTTACGGTCGGTGTTATCGATAAGTAACTCTGGAATCTCTGGAATGTCCATCTGTAAACCAGTCTTTCCAGTAAGGCTAAAGATGTTTTCCTTGTCAGCCTTTTCTATATGCTCAAGGAGATCACTAATCTGTTTTCCGAGGAATGAGGAGATAATAGCAGGTGGTGCTTCGTTAGCTCCAAGACGATGATCGTTGGTTGCACTCATTACTGATGCTTTCAGAAGACCATTGTGCTTATAGACAGCCATCAAGGTTTCTACGATGAAGACTACAAAACGAAGGTTATCGTTAAGTGTCTTACCTGCTGCATGGAGGAGAATACCAGTGTCAGTGTTTAGGCTCCAGTTGTTATGCTTACCAGAACCATTGACTCCATCGAAAGGCTTCTCATGTAGAAGAACGCGGAAACTATGCTTGTGTGCAACCTTCTTCATGAGTGACATCAATAGCATGTTATGGTCTACAGCAAGGTTACATTCCTCAAAGATAGGGGCCAACTCAAACTGACCCGGGGCAACCTCATTGTGACGTGTCTTGCAAGGAATACCCAATTCGAGTGCTTGTATCTCAAGATCCTTCATGAAAGCTTGTACACGCTCAGGGATTGTACCGAAGTAATGGTCGTCCATTTGCTGGTTCTTTGCAGAGTCATGCCCCATCAGCGTACGGCCTGTAAGCATAAGGTCAGGGCGAGCAAAGTATAAGTCTTCATCTACAAGGAAGTATTCTTGTTCCCATCCAAGGTTAGTGTGAACCTGCTTTACGTCTTGATAAAAATATTGGCAAACCTTAGTTGCTGCAACATTAACAGCATGGAGTGATTTTAATAATGGTGCTTTGTAGTCGAGTGCTTCTCCAGTATAAGATATAAATATTGTAGGAATACAAAGTGTGTCTTCGATGATGAATACAGGACTGGTTGGGTCCCAGGCTGAATAGCCACGTGCTTCAAAGGTATTGCGGATTCCTCCATTAGGGAAAGAACTGGCGTCAGGTTCCTGTTGAACGAGTAGTTTTCCTGAGAATTCTTCAATCATTCCTCCTTTGCCATCATGCTCGACAAAGGCATCGTGTTTCTCAGCTGTACCTTCTGTTAGCGGTTGGAACCAGTGGGTGTAGTGAGTTGCTCTATGTTCCTCTGCCCATTTCTTCATGCCTTGCGCTACTGCATCTGCGATGGAACGGTCTAATCGTGAACCATTGTCAATGACGTCTATCAGCTTTTGGTACACATCAACAGGGAGATACTTGTACATTCTTGCACGATTAAAGACGTACTTACCGTAGAACTGTTCTGGACGTTCTGTAGGTGTCTTGACTTCTAAGGGGCGTTTTTTGAATGCTTCTTCAACAGCTCCAAATCTTAAATTTGCCATATCTTTTGTCTTATAATGAAAGTTCTATCTGCAAAATTAGTTATTTTCAGATTATCTGGCAAAGTATTTAAGGATATTATTCTCTATTATTACAGCCTAATAATTTTTAATCGAAATTGTACTTTAAAGCTGATAGTTATGCTCTTTTCATTCCTATTGTCTTTGATAAAGGATGCCTCTTAATCCAATAATGCCATTTTGTTTTGGGCTATACAACTCTTTGTTAACAACAAATGCCTTTCATCTTAGTCGTATATTATAAGGTATTTAACCCTCCGCATGTATGGTGTTAGTGCTTCGCACGGTTGGTGCTCATGCTTCGCACAGTTGGTGCTTACCAAGAACGCGACATGGGTCGATCTATAATACAATGAATAAAGGTGGTAGGGGAAAACTATATTTGCCTCATTGTGAATTATAAGGTAGGCTGCTAAAGAATTGTTTATGTGTGAAGTTCTTATGAAACCACGCGATTTGTCGGCTCAAACTATAGAAAAGAAAAAAGTGTATATCTGCTCACGCAGACATACACTCAGCCACTTAACTAAATAACTCAAAAAATTATTTGACTCAAAAAATCATTAGGCAATCTTCTCACGAGGACCATCCTAATTAGTTTAATTTGACTATTAACTTACTAATAACTATTTAAACGTAATTTGATTGCTACTCAAGAAATATCTTTAATTGATATTACAAAGATAGTTATTTTGTGGGAAAAAAGATGTCTGTGCAAATAAATTATATTTGTTATAAGACTTATTTTTTATTATAACTACCTTTTATACCCTTTTTAAACGTCATTTTTCGCCCATTTCATCGATTAAAATT